>CANRMW010000100.1 GCA_947631835.1 uncultured Clostridia bacterium
ATCGACGCGATCCACGCGGGCGTGAAGTGCTGCGACATCGACAAGGTGGCGCGCGACATCATCGAGACGCCGTACCCGAAGACCTTCGGGCACAGCCTCGGCCACGGCGTCGGCTTCCAGATCCACGAGTGGCCGACCTTCTCCACGCGCGACGAGACGATCGCCGAGCCGGGCATGGTCATCACGGTGGAGCCGGGCATCTACATCGAGGGCTTCTGCGGCGTGCGCATCGAGGACATGATCGTCGTCACCGAGACCGGCGTGCGCGACCTGACGCATTCCCCGAAAGAGCTCATCATCCTGTGATCTTCGCGCCGGTGCGACGGACCGGAACCGCACCGGCGCGCTTCCTTTATATTTTGCTCATCTTCCCGCACGCGAACGCGCTTTTCTTTGTGCGTTCTTTGAAAAAACCGCTCTTTTGCGCTTTTTGACTTGAAAAAAAGCCGCGAATGGGTTACAATGGTATGGAAGACAGTTTTGGAGGTTCTTTTTATGGTCAACGTAAGCGATTTCAAAAACGGCGTCACGTTCGAGATGGACGGCGTTGTCGTTTCGGTCATTGAGTTCCAGCATGTGAAGCCCGGCAAGGGTTCCCCGTATGTCCGCGCGAAGCTGCGCAACGTGATCACCGGCGCTGTGACGGAGCAGAAGTTCAACCCGAACGACCGCTATCCCACCGCGTACATCGAGCGCAAGGATATGGAATATCTCTACAACGACGGCGATCTCTACTATTTCATGGATACCGAGACGTATGAGCAGCTTCCCATCAGCCCGAGTATCCTCAGCGACAACTTCAAGTTCGTCAAGGAGAATATGATCTGCAAGATCATCTCTTATAAGGGCAACGTCTTCGGCGTGGATCCGCCCACGTTTGTCGAGCTGCAGGTCACGCACACCGATCCGGGCGTCAAGGGCAACACCGCGACGAACGCCACGAAATCCGCCACGCTCGAGACAGGCGCGGAGATCCGCGTGCCGCTGTTCATCGACGAGGGCGAGATGATCCGCATCGACACGAGAACCGGGGAATACATGGAGCGCGCGTAACGCCCGCCCATTTTTCTAAGCTGCCAAGGGGAGGATGCATGATGAAAAATTCCGAACGCGCCGCCTATCTGCGCGGCCTCTTTGAGGGGATGGAGCTGGACCCCGAAAAGAAGGAGACAAAGCTCTTTTCGGCGGTCATCGATCTGCTGGACGACCTGAGCGCTTCCGTGGAGGAACTGGAGGAAGGCTTCGATGACATTACCGACAGTCTGCAGGAGATCGACGAGGACCTCGGCGACATCGAGTCGGAGGTCTACGGCCTCGACGAGGACGACGAGGACGGGTGCTCGTGCGGCTGCGGTCACCACTGCCACCACCACGACGACGAGGACTGGGACGACGGAGAGGACTACGGCTTCGAGGTGACCTGCCCGAGCTGCGGGACGACCATCGAGCTTGACGACGAAGCGGTGGAGGCGGGTTCCATCGTCTGCCCGGAGTGCGGCGAGACGCTGGAGTTCGACTACGACGACGTGCTGGACATGACGGACGTTTCCGCCGAGGATGTCGAGGACGGGAAGGACGAAGATCCCAAAGAATAAGAACCGCGAAAAGGAGGCCTTCGGGCCTCTTTTTTTGCGCGCCTTCGGGCGAAACGGGGAAGTTCCGGCCGCAGAGGCGAAAGTCTTGACTTTTTATCGTGTTTCTTGTATAATGATTTGGAATTTGGACCGGAGATCCTGCTCCGGATGTATGCGCGGAGAAAGTCAACCGAAACGCTGGATGAGCTTATGAAACGGCGGGCGCCTTCACAGAGGAACGCGCTGTGAGCAAGCGGCGGGATTTGCGGGGAAAGGAAGGAACGAACCTTGAACAGACGCAGGTTTGCGCTGTCTACGGTCTTTCGAGCGGCGATCGTTTTTCCGGAGATCGCCGTTTTTTTCCGCTGCCTTACCCGCGCATACGGGCCGATGGTCTTTGCCGAGGGCGATCTTCTCGGGTATGCCGTGACGACGGCGCTTTATGCGATCGTTTACATGGCGCTGTGCGCGGCGTTCCGGGCGTTCAAGGGGATCGAATACCGGATCATGGAGACGTTCCTCTCTCAGGTGCTCTCCCTTGCGATCGCGGGGGTGCTGCTGTATCTGGAGATCTGCACGGTGGGCCGGGGCTTTTTGCCGATCCTTCCGGGCTTTTTGGCGCTCGCCGCGCAGACGCTTTACGCGCTCGCGTGGGCGGTCGCGCTCAAAAGAACGTCCCTGCGGCTGATCCGCCCCGAACGGCTCCTGCTCCTTGCGGGGGACCGCAAAGGCATTGGAGCTTTTCTGAAAAAGCTGAAGAAGCGGCGGTCGGCGTATGCCGTGGCGCGGGTGATGGACATCGATGCGGTCCCGCGCGACCGCGACACGCTCTTTGCGGCATACGACGGCGTGATCTTTTATGAGACGACGCCGGAGCAGCGGATGACGATGCTCCTCAGGCTGATCGAAATGCGCAAGGCGATCTTTCTGACGCCCGGCCTGCAGGAGATCACGCTGGAGGGCTTCGGGGCGCGGCACATCGTGGACACGCCGCTGCTGAAATACGAGTACCGCGCCGAACGGTTCTGGTACAATCTCGTCAAGCGGGTCATGGACCTCGCGGTCTCGGCGGTGCTGCTGGCGGTGCTCTCCCCGCTGATGGCCCTCACGGCCGTTTTGATCCACGCCGAGGACGGCGGGCCGGTGCTCTTCCGGCAGAAGCGCGTGACGAAGGGCGGAAAGGTCTTCACGATCCTCAAGTTTCGGAGCATGGTCGTGGACGCGGAAAAGCACGGCGCGCAGCCTTATGTGGACGGGGACCCGCGCGTCACGAAGATCGGAAGACTGATCCGCAGGATCCGGTTCGACGAATCCCCGCAGCTTTGGAATGTGCTGCGCGGCGAGATGACCCTCGTCGGGCCGCGGCCGGAACGGGTGGAGCATGTGGAAAAATACACCGCGGAGCTGCCGGAGTTTTCGCAGCGGCTGCGGGTGAAGGGCGGCTTGACCGGCTACGCGCAGATCTACGGGAAGTACAACACGACGGCGTATGACAAGCTGCGGCTGGATCTGCTTTATATCGAGCGGCAGTCCCTCCGGCTCGATCTGCAGCTTTTGCTGCTGACGCTGAAAGTCCTTTTCGCCGCGGATTCGACGGAGGGCTTTCACGGCCCCGAGGAAGAGGCGGCGCGGAGGGACGGCGGGACAAGAGCCAAAAAGGAGTGAGCGAAGAGGTTCGGCGCGGCTGAACCCGGACGGCGCGAAGATCCTGAACGTTGCGCCACGGCGCTCAGGCGAAAGCTCGCGCCGGACGAGGACCAGACGAAGATCATGCAGCCGGAGAAGGTCGGGCATATCATCTGCGAGCTCGTCTCCGGTTCCGAAAAATGTCTGGACGGGCAGAACATCATCATCCGAAAAAAGAATCTGTGAAAAAGGTGCGCGCGCCGTCCCGAAGGTTTCGAGACGGCGCGCGTTTCGGTTTCGCATTCCCGTTATCTCTCCACGACGCGGTTCTCCCGGAAAAAGAAGGAGATGCACCACAGGGCGGCAAGGCACACGAGGGTGTAGACGATCCGGGCGAGCAGCGCGTCCTGACCGCCGAAAACCCACGCGACAAGATCAAACTGTAAAAGGCCGATCAGCCCCCAGTTGACGCCGCCGATCACGGTCAGTGCGAGTGCGATTTTATCCAGCATAGACACAGTCTCCTTTGCGTTGATCTGCGCCTAGTTTGTCCGGCTTTCGCAAAAATTATACGAACGGTCAGTTTTTCAGGCTTTGCAGCGGCGCGGGGATGCGGCCGCCGCGGTCGATGAAGGCTTTCGGCGAGACGCGGTTCACGTTCATGACGGGGCCGCTGCCCAGCAGGCCGCCGAAGTTCAGCTCGTCGCCGACCTTCTTCCCGATGGCCGGAATGACGCGCACAGCGGTGGTCTTGGAGTTGACCATCCCGATGGCCGCCTCGTCCGCGATCATGCCGGAGAGGACCTCCGCCGGGACGTCCCCGGGGACGACGATCATATCGAGGCCGACGGAGCAGACTGCCGTCATCGCCTCGAGCTTTTCGAGGGAGAGCGCGCCGCTCTTCGCCGCGCGGACCATGCCCGCGTCCTCGCTGACGGGGATGAACGCGCCGGAAAGCCCGCCCACATGGGACGACGCCATGACGCCGCCCTTCTTCACCGCGTCGTTGAGGAGCGCCAGCGCGGCCGTCGTGCCGTAGCCGCCGCACTGCCCGACGCCCATGCCCTCCAGGATATCCGCGACGCTGTCGCCGACGGCGGGCGTGGGGGCAAGCGAGAGATCGACGATGCCGAACGGCACGGAAAGGCGCTTCGAGGCCTCGCGCGCGACGAGCTGGCCCATGCGGGTGATCTTGAACGCCGTGCGCTTGATGAGCTCCGCGATCGCAGAGAGGTCGTCTGCGGGAGACGCTTTCGCGATGGCCGCGCGCACGACGCCCGGCCCGGAGACGCCGACGTTGATCACGCAGTCCCCTTCGCTCACGCCGTGGAACGCGCCCGCCATGAAGGGGTTGTCCTCCGGGGCGTTGCAGAAAACGACCAGCTTCGCCGCGCCGATGCAGTCGCGGTCCGCCGTGCGTTCGGCGGTCTCGCGGATGACGCGGCCCATCTTTTTCACGGCGTCCATGTTGATGCCCGCCTTGGTGGAGCCGACGTTCACGGAGGAGCAGACAAATTCCGTCTCGCTGAGCGCCTCAGGGATGCTCTCGATCAGCGCGTAGTCGCCGGGGCCGAAGCCCTTCTGCACGAGCGCGGAATAGCCGCCGATGAAATTCACCCCGACGGTCTTCGCGGCCTTGTCCAGCGCGCGGGCGAAGTGGACCGGGGACGCCGCCGGGTTCGCGCCGGCGAGGATCGCGATGGGCGTGACGGAGATCCGCTTGTTGACGATGGGGATGCCGTATTCCCGGCTGATGTCCTCGCCCGTCTGCACGAGATGCTCGGCGAAGCCGCAGATCTTGTCGTAGACCTTGCGGCAGGACGCTTCGACATTCGGATCGATGCAGTCGAGCAGCGAGATGCCCATGGTGATGGTCCGCACGTCGAGATTCTCGTCGTCAAACATGCGGATGGTCTCTAAAATATCCTTTGTATTGATCATGTGTTTTCCCTCAGATCCTGTGCATGGAATTGAACACGTCCTCGTGCATCACATGGATGGAGAGGCCCATTTCCGCGCCGAGGCTGTCGAACTCCTCCGAGAGGGCGGCGACGGTGGCGTCGGACTTCGTGATGTCTACCAGCATGATCATGGCGAAAAGGTCCTGCAGGATGGACTGCGTGACCTCCAAAACGTTGATGCCGTGCTTTGCGCAGCTCGCGGCGATCTGCGCGAGAATGCCCACCATATCTTTTCCGATGACGGTGATGACTGCTCTCATGGTCTGTTCCTTTCCGCGCCCGACGGCGCCGTGGGTGTTCTTTTGCCGCCCGCTGCGGCGTGCGGCAGGAGATTGCTTTTATTATCCGATAAAAACGCGGCCCTGTCAAGCGGGAGACTTCGGTTTTCCCCTTTTTTGGAAAAAGCGCGCCTTTTTTTCACCGGATCCGCTCCGATTTGTGTTGCGCGAAGCGGGGATTTGTGATAGAATGGACGGCGGTGGGAAAAGCATCAAAGAAGTTTTGGCATGAGCAAACGGGAGATGGACGCATGACGATCCGCAAAGCGGAGCTCTCCGATCTGGAGGCGCTGACGCGTATCTATAACTATGAGGTGATCAACGGCACCTCGACCTTCGATCTCTATCCGCGCACCGTGGAGGAGCGGCGCGAGTGGTTCTTCGCGCACAATGTGGAGAACCATCCGCTCTTCGTTTCCGAGGAGGACGGGCAGGTGACGGGGTATGTGAGCCTTTCGCAGTACCGCGAAAAGGAGGCGTACCGGCAGACCGTGGAGCTTTCCATCTACATCGACCCGGACCACCGGGACAAGGGCGTCGCGTCCGCGCTGATGGCGTTCATTCTGGACTACGCCCGGCGCGACCCGACGATCCACAACGTCGTCTCGGTCATCACCTCGGGGAACAGCGTCAGCTCCCATCTGCATGAAAAATTCGGGTTCACGTTCTGCGGGCGCATCCCGCAGGTGGGATTGAAGTTCGGCGAATACCGGCACATCGACAATTACAGCCTGATCGTGGAGGACGGGGAATGAGGGACGAACGGCCGATCCGAAACTCCGCGAAAGCGCTCATCGTGCGGGACGGGAAGCTCCTCACGGTCCGCGTGCGCGACGGCGGGGAGGAATGGAGCATCCTGCCCGGCGGCGGGCAGGAGACCGGCGAGCTTTTGCCGGACGCCGCCGCGCGGGAGGCTGCGGAGGAGCTCGGCGTTCGCGTCGAGGTTCACGATCTTGCCTTTGTCGTCGAGGGGGAGCGCGGCGAACCGTTCCACCGGGTGGACCTCGTGTTCCGGTGCGCGTATCTCGGCGAGATAGAGAAAGCAAAGATTCGCGGGGACACGAACCAGATCGGCGTGAAATGGCTGCCGCTCGGGACGCTGAACCGCTCCGATCTGTATCCCTCAAAGCTCCGCCGTGCGATCATGGACCTGTATGCCGGTAAGCCGCACGCCGTCTATCTCGGCAGCGAATGCGCGGGGGACCCGGAGATCACAGACTGAAGCAACGGGATGGCCCGCGCCGGCGCGGTCGTTCTGTTGTTTTTCAATTTTTTAACAGACGTGCAATAAAAAGGGAAGATTTTGGATTTACTCTTATGAAAGGACGAAAAAGAAAGCGAGGGAAGACCATTGGACGGAGCAAAACGGAAGCTGGACGCGGCAAAGCTCGATGCGCTCCTTCGGCAGACCGCCGAGGGCGACACGGGGGCTTTTGGCGCGCTGTATCAGGAGACAAAGGCGGCGGTATTCGGCTTTTGCCTATCGATCCTTCGGAATCGCGCCGAGGCGGAGGACATGACGCACGACTGCTTTGTCCGGGTGTTCCTCGCGGCGGAGCAGTACCGGCGGGCGCAGAACCCCATGGCGTGGATCCTCACGGTGGCGCGGAACCTGTGCCTGCACCGGCTGCGGGATCAGCAGCGGGAGACGGTGCAGGCGGAGCTGGAGGAGACGGCGGCGGACGGGCTTTCCCCTGAAGACCGGCTGGTGCTTTCCGGGTGTATGCAGGCGCTTTCCGATGAGGAGCGGCAGATCGCCGTGCTCCACGCGGTCTCCGGGATGAAGTTCCGGGAGATCGCGGAGCTGCTCGGCCTTCCGCTTTCCACGGTCCTTTCGAAATACCACAGGTCTATGAAAAGGCTCAGAGATTTATGGCAGGAAGGAGAGACGAAAAAATGAAAACGAGAGAGATCGAGAAAAGACTCGCGGGGGCGGTGGAAAAGCTCGCCCCGAACGGATTCGACGCCGTGCTGGCGGACGCCAGGAGCGCCGAACGTCCCGTGTTCTTCACCGAAGGACCGAAGCGCCGCAGCGGATGGGTCCGCTGGGCGGCGGGCGCAATGGCCGCGCTCGTCCTCGCGCTCGCGGCGGTCCTCGGCGTGAACGTGTATCGGACCGATTACGCCGTG
>CANRMW010000101.1 GCA_947631835.1 uncultured Clostridia bacterium
CTGCGCGTGCGCCTCGCGAGACGCGCGCCGAAGCCCGCCCCGCTGCCGCTCGCGCCCGCCGCGCACCTTCCCGCGAGCGCGACAAAAAAGCCCAGAAAACGCGGTTCCCGGGCGCTTTCCCCGCCCTTCGCATGGATACGCTCCTTTACAGCGGCGAGACCGTCGCGACGGCGGGCTCCCGCATCCTGCGCCAGTTCGCGGTGCTCGCGGTCTGCGTGCTTCTCCTTTTCGGCGTCCTCTGGGGAAAAACCGCCGCCGGCGATTTCCTCATCTCCAACGATTTCAGCGAGATCTACGACGACGACGCGTACTTCGACCCGGTGTCCGTCTCCTTTGCCTCCGATCCGCAAACGCTCCCCAGCGGGTATGCGGCGGCGCAGGCGGTCGTTTTGCAGCTTGGCGGCCGGGTGGAGAGCGGCAGCTTCGCAAAGTCCCGCGCGGAGAACGTTTTCCCCGACGAGGTCCTTTCGTGTATGCAGGACGCGCTCCCGGGGTACAGCGTCGAGCTGGACCGCGGCGTTTCCGACCGCGACCTTTTGATCTCGATCTATGACAGCCTCTCTGCGGGCCGTCCCGTGGTCGTCGTGCTCGGGGAGGTCAGCGGCTTCCATTACGGCGTCGTCACGGAAATGAACACGCAGGAGGACGCGCTCTCCGTCGTAGACCCGGAAAGCGGCATCGCGGCGCGGTATTCCACGGATGATTTTCTCGAGGCGACAAAGTTCCAGTCGTATCAGAAGATGCCCTTCACGGATAAGCTCGCCGTCACGGTCGGCGCGTGGTCCAAAAACACCGCCGTCTTTATCAACGACTATGAGGATGCTTAACATTTCTCTCCCCGCCGCCTGCGGGGAGATTCTTCAAATTCTGGAAACTTCCGGCTTTTCCGGCTATGCCGTGGGCGGGTGCGTGCGGGACAGCCTGCTCGGCCGCGTCCCGCACGATTGGGACATCGCGACCGACGCGCGCCCCGAAGAGATCCTTCGGCTGTTCCCGGACCACGTCGCGCACACACAGGGGGTCCGCCACGGGACGGTCGCGCTGCGCATCGGCGCGCAGACCGTCGAGGTGACGACCTTCCGGCTTGACGGCGCTTATTCGGACGGCCGCCGGCCCGATTCCGTCACCTTCACGCACGATCTGCGCGAGGATCTCGCCCGCCGTGATTTCACGGTCAACGCCATGGCCTACCGCCCGAAGGACGGTCTGCACGATCTCTTCGGCGGCCTGGCGGACCTTACAGCCGGCGTGCTCCGCGCGGTCGGCGAGCCGGAACGGCGCTTCTCGGAGGACGCGCTGCGGCTGCTCCGCGCGGTCCGATTTTCGGCGGAACTGGGGTTCTCTGTGGAAGCGGGGACGCTTCGCGCGATGGAACGGGAGAGCGGCAGGCTGCGCGCCATCGCTGTGGAGCGCGTCTTTGCGGAGCTGTGCCGCACCGTCGCCGCGCCGCACGCGGCAAGGGCGCTTCGGCAGTCGCCGCGCGTGCTTTTTTCCGCCGTCCCCGAGCTCGAATCGCTCTGGAACGTGCCGCAAAACAGCATCTACCACGTCTACGACGTCTGGGAGCACACGCTGCACGCGCTCGAAAACGCGCCGCAGGAGAAAACGGTGCGGCTTGCCGTTCTGTTCCACGACGTCGGCAAAAAGGCGGCGCACTCCGTCGGCGAGGACGGCCGCGATCATTTTTACGGGCACGCCATCCCCGGCGCGGAGATCACCGACCGCGCGCTGACCCGTCTGCGGGCGCCGAACGCGCTGCGCGCCGAGGTCGTCGAACTCGTCCGCCTGCACGACATGACCTTCCCGCCAAAGCCGGTGAAGCTGCGGCGGCTGCTCGCAAAACTGGGATATGAAACGGCGTTCCGGCTGCTCGCGGTCTCCCGCGCGGATTCCGCCGCCCACGCGCCAGAGTACGTCGCGCCGCGCCTGCGCGCGCTCGATGAGACCGAGCGGGCCATTCGGGAACTGCGCGAGGCGGGCGTCTGCCTTTCGCTCGATGCGCTCGCCGTCGGCGGGAGCGACCTGCTCGCGCTCGGGTTTTCCGGCCCGGCGATCGGGAACGCGCTCTCCGCGCTCCTCTCCGATGTCATTGACGGCCGCCTCAAAAACGAACGCGAAGCGCTCCTGCGCCGCGCGGAGCGGCTGCGGGAGCGCCGAAAACTGTGAATATTACGCCGCGGGCAGCTTTGCGAGAACGGATTCGTAAAGCGCCCGCGTCTTTGCTTCGTCCGCGCCGCCAAGGACAAGCGTGCCGCCCGGATGCTCTAGGACGACCGCACTTTTGCAGGCGGCGTAAGTATAGCGCGTGTAATCGCCGAGCGTCCCGTTCCGAAAGCGCCCCAGCATCAGCCGGGGCGAGCCGAACCCGTTCACGCGCGTGCCGACGGCCATACCCTCCATGTACTTGACCGATTCGATGTCGCCATACGCGAGCGTGGCCTCCGGCCAGTATGTGGCGCGAACGGTCAGCGCGTCGTCTGCCAGCTCGAAACGGACGTCCCCCGTGAATAGGAGCACTGTGCAGCCAAGAAGCACCGCCGCGGTGACGGCGAAACCAATCCCCGCGCGGCCTTTTTCTTTTGCCGGTGCAGCGGGCTTGCTGTTCCGTCTATAAAACGCATAAGAATAGCCGACCGGCAGCAGCGCCGCAGCAACAATTCCGGTAACGCAAATCGCTGCGGTCGCCGATTCGGGCAGAAACGCGGCAAGAGCCATCCCCGCGCCGGAAGTCACCCAGAGCTTCCCCGCAAACCGGTGCGTCGCGTTCCAGTTTTCTTCGCTCGCAAGCGTCCACGGGAGTTTCACGCCGAGCGTGCGGTTCTGGCGACATTTCGGCAGAAAATTCCCCACGGCGATCAGAAGCAGTCCGAGTATGAATGGCTGCACTTGGAAGAACACGCTCGGCGCATTCAGCGCCTCCGCAGCCCATACCGCGCCGAAAAGCAGGGACAGCACCGGGCACAGCCAGAACGCCATCGACAGGGCCTTTTTGTCCTGCAATCCGTTTTGCGGGTCGCGCAGCGTCATCCAAACACAGACCCCGTGGAGCGCAAGCAAGGGCAGCGGAAACAGCAGGAGCGCCGCCGCCGTGCCGCTCCATCCGTGCACGACCCAGAAAGTGAGCCCCGCGACGGCGGGCAGCAAAATCACCGCGGAGGAGGCGAACAGCCGCCCCTTATTCTTTTGCGCCGTCTTGCGCCAAGTCTCCTGCAGCATTGGTTGTCTCCCCTTTCAGTTCAGCAATCCAGAGCAGCGCTTCCTCCAACACCGAAGCGTTCAGATCGTAGTATATGAATTTGCCCTCGCGCGTGTCACGGACAAGGTCGGCCTCCTTCAACACCGAGAGATGCCGGGAGATCGACGCGGCGGTCACAGGAAACTGCGAGGCGATTTCCCCCGCGGAGCGTCTGCCGCCTTTCAACAAATGCAGAATATCCCGCCGAATCGGGTCGGCGAGCGCCTTGAGCGTGGCTTGCAGCGCCATACACTTCCTCCTTTCTTAACGTTTAACCTAAACGTTAATTGTGTTCTACCACACGTTTTCTTTCCTGTCAATCCCCCGAAATATTTTTTCTCCCTCTTGACAAGTAAACTTGGCGGTGTTATAATCAAACCGACAAGTAAACTTGGCACCACAGGGAGGTTTTGGCATGGAGAAAAACGAGGTCCTCGAAAAGAGCCGAGAGGAAAACCGCGGCGGCGACGAGCGCGACGCGCAGATCACCGCAAAGGCGTGGCGGCTCGCCGCGGCGGTCGGGATCATGCTCTGCGGGATCACCACATCGGTGTATGCGATCGTGTATGACACGCCGACGCCATATTCTCTGAGCAACACGATGATCTGGCTCGGCATGGTCACGACCGTCTATACCGTGCGCGCGGTCCGGCTGAAAACAAAGTCCGATATTCTCTTTGCTGCGATCATGGGGGCGATGTTCACCGTGTTTACCGTGCTGTTCGCCCTGAGCTTTCTGAAATGAGCGGCGGACGGAAGGATTCGCTGGTTTCGGGTAAATTTCGTCTCTGCGTTATGAAAGGAGCGGAGGAACTATGGAGAAGCAAGAGATCCTCGAAAAAAGCAAGGCGGAGTTCAAGGGCAACGACCCCTATTTCTCCGACATTCAGAGCAAATACATGAACCGCGGCCTCATCGTCGCGATCGTGATGGCGACGGTCTTCTATCTGACGGAGCTGATCGTCAGGAGAAATCTGAACCTCGGCTTTCTGGCGATCATCGCCGTCAACACGGCGGCGCTGAATTGGGCGATCTACAAGCAGAACCCCAAAACGTGGCGGCGCGTGGTCGCGGTCCTCGCCACGACAGCAGTCGTGCTCGCGGCGGCGGGACATTTCGTGTCTCTCTTTTTTCTGTGAGGGCTCGGAGGAGAAGATGACGAAGAACAGAAGCCTGAAAAGAAACCGGGAGGAAAACGCGGGCACGCTCCCGCCCGAGATCCGGGCGGGTCATTCTCCGGCGCAAAACGGCGAAGGCCCTGCGCGGCGATGGCATTTGGGCGGCCTGTCCGTTCCGGCGGCTGAGAATGCGGGGCGCGTATGAACGAAAAGCTGGTCCTCAAAAACAATCTCAAGGCCGCGCGGGGCGAAAAGGGCCTCTCCCAGCAGCAGCTCGCGGAGCTCGTCGGCGTTTCGCGCAACACGATCAGCTCCATCGAGACCGGCCAGTTCAACCCGACGGCGAAACTCGCGCTGATCCTCTGCATCGCGCTGGACAAGAAATTCGAAGAACTGTTTTTCTTCTAAATTCCCGCAGCAGAAAAGGCGCCCGCAAACCGCGAAACCGACCCCCGAAGGGGCCGGTTTTCCGTTTTTTTGCGTTTGTTTCGCGCTTATTAATCTCACTTTGACTTCACGGCGCGCGTCGCCCAAAACGTCGGGACGCCGTGGTCGTGCAGCGGGCCGCTGCCGTTCGTGTCCTCGTAGAGGTCCGTGAGGGTGAACCCGGCGCGGAGCTGCCCGCCGAGCTGTTCCTCGGCGGTGTGGGAGAACTGGACGCCGTCGTCCTCCCGCTCCAGCATCCTGCGCTGGGCGGGGTTTTTGAGCGGGTTGAAGGGCAGGGTCTCGGTGACGGTCAGCGACGCTTCGCCGGCAAAGAGAAAGTTCACGCCGTTGTCGAGCCCGGCGAGGAGCACGCCGCCCGGCGCGAGCACCCGGAAGCACTCCCGCCAGATCGGCTCGACCTCCTCCACATAGCAGTTCGAGACCGGGTGAAAGATGAGATCGAACGCGCCGTCCGGAAACGGCAGCGGCTGCGTCATGTCCGCGCGGACGATCTCGATCCCGTAGCCCTCGCGCGCCGCGACTTGCCGCTCGCTCTCGAGCTGGCGCGGCGAATAGTCGAGCACGGTGCACTTCGCGCCGAGCGCCGCGAAGACGGGCATCTGCTGTGCGCCGCCGCTCGCGAGGCCAAGCAAGCGCTTCCCTTTGAGCGGCCCGAACCACTCGTGCGGGACAGGCTTCGTCGGCGTGAGCAGCACGTCCCAGCGGCCCTCCTTCGCCTCGAGGTATTTCTCATGGGAGATCGGCACGCCCCACTCCCAGCCCTCCTCGACCCAGCGGTCGATGGTCTCGGCGTTGATATCCTGATACCGTTTTTCCATTTTGACTCCCTTTCCGTGAAACCCGTCGGGAGCCGTCTTCGCCCCAATACACAGCCGGCGCTATGTATTGAGCCCGAGGCTGATCCCGATCGCATTGTTCACTTCCCGCATTGCCGCGTCGTCGAGCTTGCCCATTTTCTCCTTGAGGCGGTGCTTGTCGAGCGTGCGGACCTGCTCCAAAAGCACGATGGAATCCCGCTGCAGGCCGGTCCGCCCGGCCTCGAGCGAGATGTGCGTCGGCAGGTTCGTCTTGTCCTTCTGGCTGGTGATGGCCGCGGCGATGACCGTCGGGCTGAAGCGGTTCCCCACATCGTTCTGCACGATGAGCACGGGGCGCACGCCGCCCTGTTCGCTGCCCACCACGGGGCTGAGATCCGCGTAATAGATGTCTCCTCTGCGTACTTGCACGGTTTTCACACTCCGAATCCAATCTTTCAGCAGTAGTGTTGCCCGTTTTTCGGGCGGATAAACACGTCCCGCTTCATTTTATTTCGGAGCGCCCGTTTCTGTGCGCGGGAAGGTCAGCGCTTTTCCAGCTCCAAAAAGACCTTCGGCAGCGTTTCGATGAGATCGGTCGGCAGCACGGACTGCTCGGAGAATGCCTTTGCCGCGCGGTCCCCCGCCGCGCCGTGGATGCACACCGCCGCCCATGCGGCGGCAAACGGCTCCATGCCCTGCGCGGCAAACGACGCGAGCAGCCCGGCGAGCACGTCGCCGCTTCCGCCGCGCGCCATGCCGGGGTTTCCCGTCGTATTGATCCGCACGTCCCCCTTCGGTTCCGCGACCACCGTCCCCGCGCCCTTGAGCACCGTGACGGCATGATACCGCGCGGTAAATTCCTTCGCGGTCTGGATCCGGTCCGCCTGCACCGCAGCGACGTCCTTTTCCGTGAGCCGCGCCATCTCGCCGGGGTGCGGCGTGACGGTCACGGGCGCTCGGACGTCCATCAGGCGGTCGGGCGAAACGGCGAGAAGGTTCAGCGCGTCCGCGTCAAGCACGAGCGGGCAGCGCGCGCCGCGCAGGACCGTCTCGAGGATCCGGGCGGCGTAGGGCGCGGTGCCGAGCCCGCATCCGACGAGGCAGGCGTCCGCCCGCGAAAGCGCCGCTTCGATCTGCGCTTCGAGCCCTTCGTTTACATCGTACAGCGTGAAGACCGCCTCCGGCACGGCGGCCGCGACAATCGGATAGAGCGCGTGCGGGACGGCGAGCTCCAGCAAGCCGACGCCGCCGCGAAGCGCCGCCCGCGCGGCCATGATGCACGCGCCTGCCATGCCGACGCTGCCGCAGAGCATCAAAAGCCGCCCGAAATCCCCTTTGTGTCCGTCGCGCTTCCGGCGCGGGAAAAGCGGCTTCACGTCGTTCAGGGAGACGGTCGCCGTTTCATGCGGGAGCATCTCCACAAGGCTCTGCCGGATCCCCACGTTTCGCACCACGGTCCGCCCGGCAAACGCCGCGCCGGGATAGACCGCGTGCGCTGCCTTGAGCGCGGTGAACGTCACGGTATAGTCCGCCCGAAAGCTCGAGGGATCCGCCGCGCCGGTGTCGCACTCGACGCCGCTCGGCAGATCGACCGCCACGCGGAGCGCGGCCTTCGAGTCGTTCGCCCACTGCAGCGCTGCGGCTGCGGGGCCGGGCAGCGCACCGCGGAACCCGAAGCCGAACACCGCATCCACAAGGATCTCCGCGCCGCGCACCGTTTTTTCCGCACCGCGCGCCGTGACGATTGCGATCTCCTTCGTCATCTTGTCATACGCCTGCTTCGCGAGCGCCCCGGCGGGCGCGCCCTGCACGAGCACCACGGTGACGTTCGCGCCCGCTTTGGCGAGCAGCCGCGCAACCACAAACCCGTCTCCCCCGTTGTTCCCTTTTCCGCAGAGAATGACGGTCCGTTTCCCGGAAACGTCCGTCTTTTCCAGGATGAACCGCGCGGTCTCGCC
>CANRMW010000102.1 GCA_947631835.1 uncultured Clostridia bacterium
TTTGCCGCGCCGATCGTCTCCGAAAAGAAGAATTTGGAAAGATACGGCAGCATCCCGGCTTTTTCGAGGCGCTTTCGCTGCTGCGCGGCCCATCCGTTGCTCGCGACGCCGAGCGGGTACTTTGCCGCGAGGTCCCGCACGAGCCCGACCGCGCCCGCGACGGGCTCCGCCGCCTCCGCGAGGAAATCGTGGAAGACGTGCTCAAACCGCACGCCGTCCCCCCGGACGCCCGCCGCCGCGAAAATGCGGTCCCAGCGCGTCGCGTAGAGCTGTTCTTTCGTCATCCGCCCGGCCTCGATCTCCTTCCAGAGCTTCGGGTTGATCTCAAAAAAGCAGGCGGCGAGCCGCTCCGAAAACGGCAGACCCATCTCCCCGCAGGCAAGCCGCATGGATTCCCGCGCGCAGGCGGAAAAATCCAGCAGCGTATCGTCGATGTCCAGCAGTACAAAGCGGATCATGCGCTCAAAACCCGTCCTTTCCGACGGTGAACCGCGTCCAGTCCACGCGGTCGTATTCTAGGATCTCGGCCGCGTCCTGCATCCCGAATTTTTTGTAGAAAGGGATCGCGTCGCGGTATGCGTCCACAAAAATGACGATGTCCCGCTCGCCGCCCGCAAGCTCGTGCGCGAGGCGCAGCATCTTCGTGCCGACGCCCCGCCGCACATAGTCCCGGTCAACCCCGAGATCGGTGATAAACAGCCAGTATGCGAAATCCGTGAGCCCGAAGCACGCCCCGACGAGCTTTTCCCCATCGCGCGCGGTGACGCTGACCGTCACGCTCCGGACGAGCCTTTCGATCCGCTCGCGGAAGCGCTCCTTCGGGTACTGCGACCCGAGATCCGTCCGGCTGAGAAATTCGATGTACTCCGCCGCCGTGACGCGTTCGCTTTTGATCTCCATCCGGTCTCCCCTCTTCCGTTGGCCCGCTCCTCTGGGTTTTCCGCGCGGCGGCAAACCGCACGGTCTCCGCGCGCGGGAAGGAACCGGCGTCAATCCTCCTTTAGGACCGCCAAAATGTCCTCGAAGACGTAGCCGTACCTTTGCAGCGCAGCGACGGCGCGGCGGCGGACCTTTTCGTCCTCGAACGCGGCGGGATACTTTTTTTCGATGATCTCCCGGATCGCGTCCCTCGTGCCGTCGGTCTGCGGCGCGAACTCTTCGAGCACCGCCGCGACGGTCTCCTCGTCGATGCCCTTTTGCCGCATCTCCTGCTTCACGCGGCGCGCCCCGAATTTCTTCCGCCCGAACAGCTCCCGCGCGAGGCTGCGCGCGTAGGCCTCGTCGTCGAGCAGGCCGAGCTCCTCCATGCGGTCGGCGGCCTTCGCGGCGGCGTCCCGGTCATACTCGGCGCGGGCGATCTTCTCCGCAAGCTCCTTTTTGGAGTGCGCCCGGTGTTCGAGCAGGTACAGCGCCTTCTCCTCGGCGCGGTGCTTCGCGGAGCTTTCCAGCAGCGCGTGCAGCGTCTCGTCGTCGATCTCGTCCCCGACGGAAAGTCCGCTCAAAAGCCACGTCTCCATATCGACCTTCACCGCGGGCTCGCCGTCCAGAAAGAGCTGATACAGCCGCCTGCGGCGCGGCGCAGCGTCCGTGATCTTCATCCGGATCAGTCGTCGTCATCGACCGTGATGTCGATATCGGCCTTCGCGGAGGCCATGGTCACGGGCGCGGCGGGCGTCTCCTCCGGTTCGAGGGAGACGGGCTTCGGCTCGCTGCCCGAGGACGCGCCGGGCTTCGCGTAGAGGCTCCCGGCGTTCGCGCGGACCTGCTCCGCGACCTCTTCGAAAACCTCCGGGTTATCCTGCAAATATTTTTTGGCGTTGTCGCGGCCCTGCCCGATCCTCCCGTCCTTATAGGAGAACCACGCGCCGCTCTTCTGGATGATATTCAGCTTTTCGGCGAGATCCAGCAGCTCGCCGGTCTTCGAGATGCCCTGCCCGTACATCACGTCGAACTCCACCTCGCGGAACGGCGGCGCGACCTTGTTCTTCACGATCTTCACCTTCGTGCGGGAGCCGATGTTCTCGGTGCCGCTCTTGATGACCTCTTTTTTCCGCACGTCCAGCCGGACCGAGGAATAGAATTTCAGCGCGCGGCCGCCCGGGGTGACCTCCGGGTTGCCGTAGACGATGCCGACCTTTTCGCGGAGCTGGTTGATGAAAATCGCGACGCAGTTCGATTTCGAGATCGCGCCGGCCAGCTTGCGCAGCGCCTGCGACATGAGCCGGGCCTGTAGCCCGACATGGCTGTCGCCCATCTCGCCCTCGATCTCGGCGCGCGGCACCAGCGCCGCGACCGAGTCCACCACGATCACGTCGATGGCGTTCGAGCGCACGAGCGCTTCGGTGATCTCCAACGCCTGCTCGCCGGTGTCCGGCTGGGAGACGAGCAGCGAATCCACATCCACGCCCAGCGCCGCCGCGTAGACCGGATCCAGCGCGTGCTCCACGTCGATGAACGCGGCGTTGCCGCCGGTCTTCTGCGCCTCGGCGACACAGTGCAGCGCGAGCGTCGTCTTGCCGGAGGATTCCGGCCCGTACACCTCGATGATGCGGCCGCGCGGCAGGCCGCCCACGCCCAGCGCGAGATCCAGCGCGATGGAGCCCGTCGAGATGCTCTCGATGTTCAGCGCGCTGTTCTGCCCGAGCCGCATGACCGCGCCCTCGCCGAACTGCTTTTTGATCTGCGTCAGCGCCGTTTCCAGCGCCTTGAGCTTGTCCTCCGGCTTGATCTCGCCGGCGTTCTTCGTGACCTTCGCATTTTCCTTTTTGACCGCCATATCTTTCTGCCTCCCATGGGATGACCCGTCGTTTCTGCGTTTCATTATACCGTATCCGCGCCAAAAAAGCAAGAGCAAACGAACAAATTTTCTCTTTTCCTGAAGGTCAAAGGTCGCGCCTTTCTGAAGAAATGCGCCCGAAAGACTTTGCGACGCGCATCGCCGCATTCGCGGCGATAACCTCGGTGCATTTCAGAAGCAGGTTCACCCGCGAGGGGACAAATGCTTTTGGGAGGCAAAGGCTTTGGCACCTGCGGTGCAGCGGCGGCAAGGCCGCTTTCGTTCGCCCTAAGCAGGCCTGTGGGAAACGGGAGCAAACGCCCCACATCAACCCATTTCCCGGCGCGGGGCAAAGCTCCCCAAACACACCGGAGAAGTTCGCGGAGCGAACGACCGGCGCGACGAAACGGTCTCCGGCCGCTTTTGGCCTACCTTTTCTTCAGAAAAGGTAGGAGCAATGCAAAAAAATTGACTTTTCCGTGTCTTTTCGCTATAATGAGGAAGAATCCGAACAGACTAAAGGGGTTTTCCCAATGACATGGAACAAACTCAAATGGGTCGCGATCACCGCGATGCTCATCGACCACATTGCGGCGGCGCTCGCGGGGCCGCTCCAGCCGTTTTTGTTTTACACCTGCGGCGTGGACTACACGGTCACCTACTATGTTTACTATATCATGCGCTGCATCGGGCGGCTGGCCTTCCCGATCTTCGCCTACGGGATCACGCAGGGGTGCGCCTATACCCGCAGTCCGAAAAAACACCTGCTGCGCCTCGGCGTGTTCGCCCTGATCGCCGAGCTCCCCTATAACCTCGCGTTTGACCACGAGCTGACCTTCGGGATGCACAACGTCTTTTTCACGCTGTTCCTCGGCGCGCTCTGCTGCAACATCTGGGAGGTCCTCGCGTCGCGCGGGAAAGCGTGGGTCGCCATCCTCCCCATCGTCGGGATCATTGCGCTGGCGCAGTTCGCCGAGACCGACTACGCGGGCCTCGGCGTGGCGTGCATCATCCTGCCGTATGTTTTCTTTGAGAAGAAAAGCTGGCGGCTGCTCTGCGTCGCGGCGGCGATGGTCGTGGAATATGTGCTTCTCTTCAACTGGCCGCTCCTGAGCGCAGGACAGGGCGTCAGTCCGATCTCCTTCGCCTATCTCGCCGGCGCGCTGGCCGGCGTGGGGCTGCTCGCCGTTTACAACGGCAAGCCCGGTTCCCGAAAGATGAAATATTTCTTCTACGTTTTCTATCCCGCCCATCTCTCGATCCTTGCCGCGCTGAATTTCACCGTCTTCGCGCCGTATTTCCTCTGAACGCCAAAAGGGACGCTCCCGCTTGGGAACGTCCCTTTTTCGACGCGGCGCTCACGGCCCGTCACAGTAATTCGGCGTCGGTGCGCCGGGTATTCGCCCGTCATGTTCCCGTACACGATCCCCCGTGTGCCTGTGCCAGCGGCGGAACCGCCCGGCACGCCCTCCGAAAGGGGCTCACACCTCTTCCAGAAGATACGGCATGAGCACGTCCAGCACTTCCTTGTACCCGTTCGGGTACAGGTGCATCCCCTCGACGGTGTAGTCCGCGTTGAGGTTCCCGTTTTCGTCCAGCAGGCAGTCGAAGACGTTGATATAGGTCAGGCCCATCTCCTCCGCCATTTCCTTGAGGCGGCGGTTCACGGCGGTCAGCTCCTCGTTCGTGCGCGCGCCGAACATCGCCTTGACGTCCGGCAGGAGATCGGCGGGGATGCGCTGGCGGGCGACTTCGAGGTTCACCGGGTAATAGCTCATCACATAGATCTTCGCCTCGGGCAGCCGCGCGCGGATCATTTCGAGCACGCCGCGGTAATCCGCGAGGAGCTTTTCGCGCTCGTAGCCCTCGCGGGAGATGTCGTTCGTGCCGATGTTGATGAAGATCTTCTTCGGCTCGAGATCGAAAACGGATTCGTCCATCCGCGTGAGCAGTCCCGCGATGACGTCGCCGCCGATGCCCCGGTTATACACCCGGATGCGCGGCTCGACGTTCTGCAGCATCTCGCTGATCGGGAAAAGCTCCGCGAGCGACGACCCGACGAACACCGTCTCCCCCTTTTTCGCGAGTTTGTTCAGGTCTTTGAAATTCCGTACCTTCATGTTGAAATCCATGGCAAACCTCCTGAAATGCAAAAGCGGCACGGCCTTTCGGCGGCGCCGCTTCTTTTCCGCCGTTCGGCTCCATTATACAAAGCCCGCCGGGAAAAGTCAATACGCCGTTCCCTCCCCGGTCTGTATAGAACCGCTTCCGCTCGATTTCACACCGGATCTTCACGCGCGCTCCGTCCGGACAAACGCAGCGGAGGCGGGCGGAAAGCGGACCTTGCGTATGCACAAAGACGAAAAACGCGGCCGCTCCCCGAGAGGAAAGGCCGCGTTTCGGTTTGTCTTTGTGCTTACTTGCGTCTGCGCACGCGTGCCGCGCCCGCGCCGAGCACCCCCGCCGCGAGGCCGACCAGCGTCACCGCCAAGGCCGCGTGATCCGCGCCCGTCTGCGTCGCGAGCGGGTTCGAGCCCGCGCCCGTGCCGTGCCAATAGTCCCACGCGTTTTCGTTGCCGCCCGAAGGTCCGGACGGGGTAAAGGGGCCATCGTTCCAGCCCGTCTGCTTCGGCTTGAAGGCGAGCAGGAACGGGCTGAGCGTGCCGGTGTAGACGAGGCCGGCCGCCGTCCGCGTCGCGGGGACGATCTCCGGCGAGATCGAGCCGTCGCTCTGCACCGCGCCGTGGATCACCGTAAAGTCGTAGTTCATCCACGCTGCGGCGATCTCCTCCGGGTACTTGATGAGGACCGTCACGCTCCGGTCGTGCTTTTCGTCCTGCGAGGCGGTCTCCACCAGCGCGATGTCCGCGTAAACGACCTTCATGTCATCCATCGCAGGGATCATGGTGCGCGCCGCGGCCTCCAGCACGGCCTTCTCGGCGGCGGGCACTTCCGTCACGAGGATTTCCAGGCCGTCCGGCAGCGGGGTCACCGCCTCCGCCTCAATCGGCGGGGCTTCCGGCGCATCCGGTTTTGTTTCCGGTGCATCGGGAGGGGTTTCCGGTTCGGAAGCGTCTATCGGGACAAACTGCAAATCGAGGCCCCATGTTGATCTCATTTCCTCAACAAATTGTTCCGTTCCGGAGCCAGTGTAACCATATAAAACAGTTTCATAAGGATTTTGATTAAGATTCCCCGCTGCTAGCGCAAGGAAATAGAGAAGACAGCCATCGTCTGAATTGTCGTATGGATCTAAAACCGGATCGGAGCCCGCTGGCGAGGTGGGTATAGGTTGGATGCTCTTAGGAAATGTGACACTTTCCAAAGATGGACAATTAAAGAATGCTTCCAATCCTCTCTTGACGCCCTCCGGAATCGTAACACTCTTTAATGAAGCACAGCCATAGAACGCAAACGGCCAAATGACCTGAACGCTTTCGGGAATAGAGACCTCTTCCAGAGATATACATTCGTAAAAGGCCGCTCCCCCTATTTTTGTCAGTTTGGAAGGAAACCGAATAGATTTCAGAGAAGTACAGCCCCTAAATGCCATCCCTCCTATCCGCAATAATTCCTTTGGCAAGATAAGGTCGGTGAAGGCAGCAGAACACCCATAAAATGCCAAATTCCCTATCTCCTGTACTCCATCCGGAAGCACAACATTTTCAAGGGTACAGCAGTTGTGAAACGTGTAATCTCCAATGGAAGTTACGCCGTCTCCGATTGCCACGCTCTTTAGAGCGGTGCAGTCCTCAAACGCATAAGCTCCAATGGAAGTTACACCATTTCCGATCTCCACGCTCTTTAATGCAGCGCAGTTCCGGAATGCACTGTTTCCAATGGAAGTCACACTGTCCGAAATGATTACGCTCGTGAGGGAAGGGCAGTTGCCAAACGCCCATTCTCCAATATGGGCCACGTCGTCTGGGATGATTACTGTTGTGATCTCATCCTTGTAACTGCTCCACGGAAAATACGAGTCCTTCATTTCCCCCGTCCCGGAAATGACTAGGGTGCCGTCTGAATACAGAACCCATACGACGTTATCGCCCTCATTCCCACAATCTCCCGAGGCAACTACTCCGTTGCCCATCTCTACCTGAGGGTCATTCGAGGGGAGTGACCCGACTGCCCAGACCTGCACCGGCATCGCGCCGACGATCATCAGCACGGCCAGCAGCACCGCAGCGATCTTCTTCATGCTTCTACGCTCCTTTGCTTTTTTCTTCCGCGCAACAAAAAAGTGCGCAGCCGAGACCGCGCACCGAAAAATGCTCAGCCCCATTTGCTGCGACACAAACTGTTTTCCGCTATACTCTTTTCCATTCGTCGGAAAAGCGAACCGCCACCATTTAAGAAGGGATTCACGAAAAAGCAGGAGCTCACATTTTTACCTTAGTAAAAATGCGTGATACCTTCTTAAATATACGCGTCGCCAGAAAAAAGGGTACAGCAAAGCTATTCAGTTTGTGTCGCAGACTTAGTGTACCACACCTCCGCAAAAAAATCAATAGGAAAAAGAAAAAAACATGGGGAAAAAGAAAAAAGCGCGCCCGAACGGAAGAAACTCCGCCCGGGCGCGCCGTTTGCCGCCGTTTCCGGCGAAATTCAGTCTTTCACGTCGTTGTAGTGCTTTGCGAGGCC
>CANRMW010000103.1 GCA_947631835.1 uncultured Clostridia bacterium
AGCAGCTCGCCCTCGTTGCACATCGTGGACCAGAAGTCGAACGGACGCGGGCCGATCTGCAAAATACGGATGTTTTTGAACGTCTTCACGACGCGGCACACCGCGAGGAAATCCCGCAGCCCGCGCTCGAAGACCGGGTCGCTCAGGCGGCAGTTCGTCATGTAAGTGAACGGCACATGGAACCGCCGCAGCACCTTTCCCGTCGCGAACAGCCCGCACTGCGTGTCTCTCAGGCGCGTGCCGTCCGGCTCCGGGCGCTCGTCGAGCGGGCCCCAGAGCAGCACCGGCACGCCAAGGTCCTTCGCGAGCCGCGCGCATACATACTCCGTGCCGAAATTGCAGTGCGGCAGGAAAAGGCCGTCTACACCCGCCGCCCGGAACTTTTCGAGCACCTTCAGCCGGTCGTTCTCGTCGTAGAGCAGGCCCTCCTCGTTGATGTCGTCGATGTCCACGAAATCAATGCCGAGTTCCCGCAGGCGGTCGGCAGTGAGGCCGCGGTACTTCCGCGCGTCCGGCGCGCTGAAGATGCTCCGCCGCGTCGGGGCGTAGCCGATCTTGATGGGCTTCATTTCTTTCATATTCTGTCATCCTTTCGGAATAAAGTTGCAAGCTGCTCAGCGCGGGATCCTGCGCACGCTGCTGCGCTCCACAAAAGAGCTCGTGATCTGCGTTTTCGTCTGATATTCGTCGTGATAGGCCGCAAGCTCCGCGAGCCGGCGGACCGCCGCGCACCCCATCTCATAGTTATAGACCTTGATCGTCGTGAGCGGAGGGTTCGAGATCGCGCAGAACGGCAGATTGTCAAAGCCCACGATCGAGACGTCCTCCGGGACCCGGTACCCGCACTCCTGCAGCGCGCGCATCGCGCCGAGCGCAAGCATATCGTTGTCCGCGAAAAAGGCCGTCGGCAGCTTCGGGCGCGCCTGCAGCAGCCTCGTCATCTCTTCGCACGCGCCTTCCATGTTCGGCGGGAGCAAAAAGGTATACGCGGGATCGTATTCCAGCCCGTTTTCGAGGACCGTCCGCATATAGCCCTGCCTGCGATAGTAGAAATTCTTGATCTCATAGTTCCCGTGCAGATACCCGATCTCCCTGTGGCCCATATCGATGAGATACTTCACCGCGCGGCTCGCGGCGTCGGTGTTGTCGATGAGAACGGCGGAAAACGGAAGATCCTCATACCAGTTGTCGAGGATCACCACCGGCGCAACGGCCTTTCCAAAGCGCGCCGCCTCCGTTTCATCCAGCTCCGTGCCGAGAATCAGAAGTGCCGAGGAACCGTCGTTCAACAGTTCCTCCATCCGCGCGTCGTAGTCCGGTGCATCCTTCGCGAGGCGGTACATCACGGTGTTGTATCCCCGGTTCCTGCACTCTGCGTCGATCCCCGCGAAGAGCGTCGCGAAAAACGGGGAGTCGTTCACCACTGCGCCGTTCGCGGTGTAGACGATCACCTTGATCTGACGGATGCCCTGCTCGGAAAGATACCCGATCTCCCGCGCGACCTCGAGGATCTTCCCCGCCGTCTCGCGGTTTACGCCGCGCTTGTTGTTCAGCGCGTTGGAGACCGTAGCGGGGGAAAACCCCGTGAGATCGCTGATCTGTTTGATGCTGGCTTTCATGTCTATCCTCCCATTCTCGCCCCGCCGCCCCCTCCCCAGCGCGGCGTTTCGGCAACTGCACAGCACACCACGCTCTTCATCGGAATACATTCCTGAGGGTTTCAAGGCGTTCCCAAAGCAGCAGCGGCACGCCTGCCGGTTTCTCCGCCCCCGCTTCCTGCATCGGAAGGCTCGCAAGCGTCTTCAGAAAACACGGTGTAAGGAGAGCAGCGGTAAACGACTTTGTTCTTTCGTGATTTCTAAACTTTTATAAAAATAATTTTCTTGAAATTTTACTCGAATTTTACATTTCCACCCTTTCTTTCATTATATCAACACTCTTTTGAAAAGTCAATCCCAAAATTCACTTCATCATTTTTTGTTTTCCTTTACGGAGCTTCTTTCTTCTCGTTTTCAGTGTAAATTTTTCTTCAAAAACTTTTTATATCTTTTTACTCAATCACCTTCTTTGTTTTTCTTCATTCATTTTTTTCGTGTCCGCTCCCGCGCCATGAAAAACTCCGGGGGCAAAACGCCTCCGGAGTCCTTACTTTGCTGAATGAATTTGCCAGGTCCCGCTCATAGGTGCGCCGCAAGCAGATCGATCTTTTCCGGTTCACGGGGACGCTCCGCGCGCGTCTCCTCCGCGAAAAAGCGCAGATGCTCGTCGCGCTCCACCGTATACGCGGGCCATTCGGGCAGCCCCAGGACCGCCGGATCCCCGTTTTTGCAGAACGCCGCCCAGTACGAGGACATCTGCTCGGAGAGATCGTATTCCTTCTTGCCTTTGCGCACGGTGATGTGACGGCCGTCCGGGGTGCTGCCGCCGAGGCATTCCAGCGTATGGAACACATAGAAGAGCTCCCCGGAATGGCCCGCGCCGAGGTTCGTTCCGTCCTCGAGGATCGCCGGCTGGCAGAAATAATAGTGGAAGACCGGGCACGGGTGTTGCTTTTCAAGGCGCCCGGCGATAAAACGCAGGCGGGCAAAGGCAAAATCCCGCCCGACTTTGGTCTGCGTGCGGGCAAACGCCTTTTCTTCCGAGAGATAGAGCCGCTGGAACGCCGGAAAATCCGCGCCGAAGTACGCCTTCGCGTTTGCAAGGTATTGCTCGCGCGTCTTTCCCTCCACCGGGGAGAACAGCCCCTCATCGGCGTTGCTGCCAAACAGGATCGGCACCTTGGCGATCTCGTCCCTGCAAAACGCGTCGAACACCTGCTGCGGCAACACATAGCCGTCCATCAAAGGCTGATACCGAAGCGCGCCGGTCTCCGTTTCCGGGGATTCTGCATGAAGCAGGATCTCCGGCGGCAGCGCGCGCATCGCCGCGAGGGAATCACAGCCGAGCTTTACCTGGAGCGCCGCGCCGGCCGCTTCCCCTTCGCGGAGGGTCGGGGCGCGCGAGGTCACAGGGCCGCCGCTTTGGATGATCGCCCCGGAGAAGAGGCTGTGGGTCAGGGGCGAGGCGAGCAGCACACAGACGGACATGCCCCCGGCGGACTGCCCGTCGATCGTGATGCGCCGGGGATCCCCGCCGAACGCTGCGATGTTCTGCTTCACCCATTCGAGCGCGCGGATCTGATCGAGCAGCCCGTAGTTTCCGCTGACGCCGTGCGGGGACTCTTTGGAGAGCGCGGGATGCGCCAGAAAGCCGAACACGCCGAGCCGGTAGTTGATCGAAACGACGACGACGCCTTTCTCCGCAAAATGCCAGCCGTGATAGAGCTCCTCATGCCCGAGGCCGCCCGCAAAGCCGCCCCCGTGGATCCAAAACAGGACGGGGAGCTTTTCCCCGGCGGACTGCGCCGGTGTCCAGATATTGAGATAAAGGCAGTCCTCATTCTGCCGGTTTGTTTTGAGCGCCTGGTCGCCTACAAAGCCCGGAGGCTGCCACGCGATGTCGCTGAAAGTGTCGCACACGCGCACGCCCTCCCAGCTTTCCGGCTCCTCCGGCGCCTTCCAGCGCCGCTCCCCCACCGGCGGCGCGGCGTAAGGGATCCCCCGAAAGCAGGTGATCCCATCCCGCACGACGCCCTGCACCAAGCCGTATTTCGTTTGCACCGTTCCGATCCCTTTCATCCTGCATCCCCCTGTTCGGATACGCGAAGCCGCGCCGAGAATCGATGCCCGCGCGGCGCCCGTTCATGCCGCGCAAGAGCCGCAAACCTCCGGCATTTTCACGTTTTTTCTGCCCCCAATTATAACGCCTCCGTTCATGTCTGTCAAGCAGCGACAATTCAATATTTCAATAGCACGGGGTGTGTAATACTTTGTCTTACCACCGTTATATTTTTTATAGACGATTTGCAGAAACGCGGAAAACGGTAAAAGGCACGCCGTCCCGGGAAAGAGACGGCGCGCCCAAAATTATTTCGTTTTGCTGACCTTATCGAACCCGGGGTTGAACGCATAGAAGTTCTTGGAATCGAGCCGGTCGGTCGTGATCCGCAGCCCTTCGCCGAAGCGCTGGTAGTGGACCACTTCCCGCTCCCGAAGGAACTTGATCGGCTCCCGCACATCGGGATCGTCCGCAAAGCGGAGGATGTTGTCATACGTCACTCTCGCCTTTTGCTCCGCAGCGAGGTCCTCATTCAGATCCGCGATGGTGTCGCCCGTGACGGCGAACATATTCGCGCTGAACGGAGCGCCGGAAGCCGCGACCGGGTAGACGCCGGTCGTGTGATCGATGAAATACGCGTCGAAGCCCTGCTTCTGGATCTCCTCCGGCGTCAGGTTCCGCGTGAGCTGGTAAACGATCGCACCGACCATTTCCAGGTGCGCCAGTTCTTCGGTGCCGACATCCGTCAGGATCGCCCTGAGCTCCGGATACGGCATGGAGTAGCGCTGGCTCAGGTACCGCAGCGACGCGCCGATCTCGCCGTGAGGCCCCCCGTACTGGCTGATGATGATCTTCGCGAGCGCAGGGTTCGGGTTTTTGATCTTCACCGGATACTGGAGCTTTTTCTCATAGACCCACATCAGTCGTTCGCCTCCGCTTCCCAGGGCCACGGGTCGCTGACCCAAGCCCACCGGCTCGTGTTCCGAGACATCTCGTTCACGGGCCCGTATTTTTCCTCGTACTCCGCGAGGAGCTTTTTATACTGCTCCTGATACTCGGCGAGCTTCTTCGCGCCGTCGGCGCAGTAAGGGTGGGAATCCAGATAAAGGTGCAGCTCCCACATCGCGAATCCCACTGCGGAGATCCGGCGCTTCATGCGTGACTGCTCATTCATCTTGGCGCGCCCTCCCTTCCGTAAAACGGTTTGTCGAGGACCGGGAACAGCGTCCCGGCATCCAGCGCGCGCTCGGTCTGCTCGTAGATCTGTCCCCACTGCTGAAACGGAACATAAGCCATTGCGGGGACCGGGTCTGCGGGGAGCGGGGCCGCCGCGCCGCGCATGGGGCAGAACTGCCCCTTCATGATCTCTGCCAATCTTCTGGCTCCTTTCCGCCGGACAGCAAGTCCGGCTGCCAGTATACTATGCGCGGCCTGTCCCGGCGGTGCCTCTGACCTTTTTTGAAAAAGTGAAAATTTCTGAAAATTTGTCGGAAAAGCATAGCGTCTTGCGGGAATCTGTGCTATACTGTATCCTGATATGATATGTCCGTGCGATCACGGAAGAAGAAGGGGGAGGTTTGGCGTGAAAAAGCGTGTCCTGCTGTTTGGCATCGGCGTGTTTCGCTGTCTGTACGGCGCGCTCTATGCGGCGCTGAAATGTCTTCCCCTTCAAAATAAGGTCGTCATGATGAGCCGCCAGTCCGACGAGGTGCGCCCGGATTTCACCCAGATCGCGGACGCTCTCTCCGATTCCGGCTGCCGCGCCTCCGTCGTCTTCCTGTGCCGCACGCTGAAAACGGGAAGCATACGGGAGCTTCTCTCCTACGGCGTCCATCTGCTGCGCTGCGCCTACCATCTCGCGACCTCCCGCGTCTGCGTGGTGGACGGCTATGAGATCCCCGTGAGCATGCTGCACCACCGGAAAGCGCTTTTCGTCGTGCAGGTCTGGCATTCCCTCGGCGCCGTGAAAAAGTTCGGTCTGCAGTCGCTCTCCAAAAGCGCGGGCCGGGACGAAGACATCGCCGAGAAAATGTCCATGCACAAAAATTATGACTGCGTCCTCGCCGCGAGCCGCCGCACGGCGGAGATTTACGCGGAAGCGTTCGGCGTGAAACGGGAACAGGTCCTCGTTCTCGGCACGCCCCGCATCGACGCCATTTTGCGTCTGAACCCTGCAAAATGCCGCGAGCGCCTGCTGAAAAAATATCCCGAGCTGCGGGGAAAGCGGATCGTCCTGCATGTGCCGACCTTTCGAAGGGGAACCCTCCCGGAAACGGCGCCTCTCGCCTCGGCGGCAAAGGCGGCCGGCTTCGGTCTCATCACCCGCCTCCACCCGCTGGATCTGGAAAAGTCCGAGAATAGGGACGGCCTGCTCGCCTGCGAGGATCTCGGCACCTTCACACTGATGGCCGCCGCGGACGACATCGTGACCGATTATTCCGCGATCTCCATCGAAGCCAGCCTGCTGGACAAACGCCTCTGGTTCTTTGTCCCGGACATAGAGGAATATGATTTTTCCCAAGGGCTGAATTTGAACCCTCTCCGGGAAATGCCCGGATGCTCCTTCCGGGACGTCTCTTCCCTGATCGCCGCGATGCAGTCCGATACTTACGATGCGAAGGCGCTTCGCGCCTTCCGCGACACGCTCGTGGAGACGCAGGACACGCACTGCGCGGAACGCATTGCCGCGCTGATCCGGGAACACTGCGCGGAGGATGCAACATGACGCCGTTTTTGCTTTCCGCTTCCCTGCGCGGTCTGCGGCTCATGCTGTCCCTGACCGTCCCGTTTTCAAAGGGCAGTCCGCGCCCCCGGTTCTCCGTCCGGTTCCTCGCCGAAACAGAGGACCGCATCCTGCCTCTCCCTTTGCAAAAAGCGGAAAACGGCGCGCTGGAGCTGTCCTTCACTTATGAGATCTGGAACCTCTTCCGCGAGACAAAACGGCTCTCTTCCCTCGGGACCTCCCTGCTTCTCGACATGGAACCGGTCCCTTTCCGACTCACGGGATCGCTCTCGGGGTGGAAAACGGAAAGTCGGGATGGAAAGATCGTTCTTCTCCCGCCGAAGCCCGTTTTTCTGCACCCGCATCTGCACAATTTGCTCGCCTTTCCCTCTCTCAACCGGCGCGAGCAGGCAAAGCGCCTGGCCGCCCTTCTCGTCCGGGCCCTGTACGTTCCGTTTCTCTTTGTCCACCCAAAACGGGGGCGCGTCGCTTTTTGCACGGAGCGCGGGACGGCGCTCTCCGGGAACGCCTCGCTCGTTTATCGGGCGCTGGAAAACGATCCCGCGCTGGAGCTCGTCGTTCTCGCGCACGGATCGGCCTTTTCGCTCAGGAATCTGTTCCGTTTCTTTCGCCTCCACGCCGCTTCCAGCGTCCTCGTCGTAGACGACTATTACCTCTTTCTCAGCTACGTCCCGCGCAGAAAAGGCCGGAAGACCGTGCAGCTCTGGCACGCGGCGGGCTCCTTCAAAACGGTTGGGTTTTCCCGCCTCGGGCACGATACCTCTCTCGTGCAGAGCTCCAAGAACCACCGGCAGTACGACGCGGCGATCGTCCCCGGGAAAAGGGACGTGTTCTGCACGGCGGAGGGCTTCGGGATCCCGAGCCGCTGCGTGCTCCCGCTCGGCACGCCGACGAGCGACATCCTTTTCAGCGCGGAGCACCGTACAGCCGCAAGAGCGCGTTTTTTTGCCGCGCACCCCGGTTTCATCGGAAAGCGCGTGGTGCTGT
>CANRMW010000104.1 GCA_947631835.1 uncultured Clostridia bacterium
CCATTTCAGTTGCTTAATATTCAGCTTTCACAATCTTTCTTAAAAAATTTGTCTAACTTTTTGGGGTCAGTTCATTTCCCGGCGGGGCGCTTTTTGCGGGTGATTTACGCTTTGAAGAACGCCTTGATGCCCTCGCAGGTCATGAAGACGTCGAGCTTCGAGACGACCTCGAACGGCGCGTGCATCGAGAGGACCGGCACGCCGATATCGACCGTATCGACATCGAGGTTCGCGACGAACTGCGCGACGGTGCCGCCGCCGCCCTGATCGACCTTGCCGAGCTCGCCGATCTGCCAGAGGACGCCCGCGTCGTCAAAGATCCTGCGGACGAGCCCGACATATTCGGCCGAAGCGTCGGACGTGCCGCTCTTGCCGCCGGCGCCCGTGTACTTCGAGACGCCGAGCCCGCCGTTCACGAACGTGGAGTTCTGAAGCTCATACGCGTGCGCGAAGTTCGGGTCGTAGGCGGCGGTCACGTCGGCGGAAAGGCACAGGGACTTCGAGAGCACATGCCGGACCTCCATGCCGTCCAGCGCGGCGAGGTCGGCGATGAAATATTCCATGTACGAGGAGCGGAGCCCCGTATTGCCGGCGCTGCCCGTCTCCTCCTTGTCGGTGAGGACCGTGACGACCGTGTGCTTCGGCGTGCCGGCGGCGAGGATCGCCATCAGCGCCGGATACGCGCAGACGCGGTCGTCGTGGCCGTAAGCGCCGATAAGGCTGCGGTCGAAGCCGATGTCCACGGCCGGGAACGCCGGGACGAACTCGATCTCGGCGGAGACGAGATCCGCCTCGACGATGCCGTACTTCTCGTTGAGGATCTTCATGACGTTGAGCTTGTACGCGTCCTTCACGTCGTCATAGCGCACCGGGCGGCTGCCCGCGAGGATGTTGAGATCTTCGCCGGTGAACGCCTGCCCGAGCGGCTTCGTCATCTGGTCGCGCCCGAGGTGCGGCAGGATGTCGGTGATCGTGAACTGCGGGTCGCCCGGCTCCTCGCCCACGCACACCTTGACGCTCTCGCCGTTCGCCTTCACGATGACGCCGTGCATGGAAAGCGGGATCGCCATCCACTGGTACTTCTTGATGCCGCCGTAGTAGTGCGTCTTGAGGTACGCCATCTCGCCGGACTCATAGAGCGGGATCGGCTTGAGGTCGAGGCGCGGGTTGTCGATGTGAGCCGCCGCGATGCGCACGCCCTCCTTCGTTCCCTCTTCGCCGATGACCGCGAGGCAGATCGACTTGCCGCGGTTGTTCGCGTAGACCCTGTCGCCCGGCGCGTAGGTCTTCGTCCGGTCAAACGGCACGAACCCGGCCTTTTCCGCCGCCGCCACCGCATAGTCCACGGACTCGCGCTCGGTCTTCGCCGCGTTCAGAAACGCCTTATACCCTTCGCAAAACGCGTCCGCCTCGGCGATCTTCGCGTCGTCTACCTTCAGGAAGCCGTTCTTCCGCGCATTGAGCAGCTTTTCGGCAAGCGCCTTGCCTTCGGAGTTTTTCTCGTTCCGTTCTTCAGCCATTTTTACATTCCCCCATAATATTTTTCGTCATACGACGATTTATAGAGCATGACCTTCTCGACATACGCTTCCGTTTCGGGATACGGGATCACCGAAAGCGTCCGCCCGTCTCCGGAATACGCGCTGTCCAAAAGCCATTCTTCCACATTCCCCATGCCCGCGTTGTACGCCGCGACAGCGGTCTCGGGCACGTCGTCGAACAGATCGAGCAGGAGCCGCAAACACCTGCACCCATACCGGATGTTCGTCTCCGGCTCAAAGAGCGCGTCGGTCGGCAGCGTCTCCCCGAACTTTCCCTGCAGCCATTCGAAGGTGATCTCCGTGATCTGCATCAGGCCGTATGCCCCGGCGGGAGATTCCGCCTCGGGGTCGAACCCGCTCTCCGCCTTCATCACGGCGTAGACAAGGCTCTCCGGCAGGCCGTTTTTCTCCGCTTCGCGTGAGACCGTGTCGAGATACGGTCTCGGATACGTCAGGGCGTCCATGTCTTCGGGCGTCTGACGCGCCGTGCAGACGAGCAGCGCGATGAGCGCGGCCGCCGCGACGCCCGCCGCGACAAAGACCCAGACCGGCAGCTTCGCCGCGGGCCGTTCCCGTTTTTCCGTCATACCGCTCCTTTCAGATCCCGAGGTCCTGAAACAGCGCTTCCCACTGTTCTTCCGGGATCCTTTCGCCGTTTTCGAGGACGTGATCCGCGCGGTCGGTGTAGAACGCCTCCGGCTTCTGCGCCGAGAGCCGCACCCGCGCGTCCTGTTCGGAGAGGCCGTCCCGCTCCATGATCCGGGAAAGCCGCGTCTCCTCGGGCGCCGTCACGACCGCCACGCGCCGGCAGAGCGCGTTCGCGCCCGATTCGAAGAGCGTCGGCGCGTCGAGCACGATGACCTTCGCGCCGCGCTCCGCTTCCTTTTGGACAAAGCGCCGGATGTGGGCGAGGATCACCGGGTGCGTGATCCGGTTGAGCGCCGCCGTCCCCTGAGGCGACGCAAACGCCCGCCGCGCGAGCGTGCGCCGGTCGAGCGTGCCGTCCGGCAGCAGGATCTCCGTGCCGAACGTCTCCGCGAGTTTTTCGAGCGTTTCCGGGCTGTAGAGCGCCGGGGAACGCGTCGCCGCGTCGCAGTCGATCACCGACGCGCCCTTTTTCAGGAGCCGCGCCGCGACGGTGGACTTCCCCGCGCCGGTCGGGCCCGTCAGCCCGAGGACCGTCGCCTTTTCCGGCACGATCACCCGAAACGCCGAGGCCCTGAGCAGCCGGTTCATCACCGCAAGGCCAACGCCGCGCGTCTTCGGGCGGCGTGCGAACGCCCGTTTCACGCCGAGCTCGTCGAGCCGGATCAGCGCGGCGAACAGCGCGTGCGCCTCGCTGAGCGCGTCCTCCTCCCGGCCGAACGGCACCGCGAGGTTCGGGAAAAGCTCCTCCTCGCCCGCAAAGCAGAGCGCCGCCGCGTCCGGGTTCCGTTTCAAAAGTTCGACATATCCGTCGAGAGACGCGTCCACGACCGTGACCTCGGCGCGCGGCGCGTAGTGTTTGTATTTCATGCCCGGCGAAAGCACCCTCGCGTTTTCGGGCGGCGGCGCGAGCACCGCCGGGTCGATCTCGACTTCGCCGAGCACCTTCCGGATCGCCTCCGGGGAGACGCCTCCGGGCCGCAGCACGCGCGGCGTTTTCCCGACGAGCGTGACCACCGTCGATTCCACACCGACCTCGCAGTCCCCGCCGTCCACGATGGCCTCCACGCGCCCCGCGAGATCGTCCTGAACGTGCTCGAACTTCGAAGGGCTCGGCAGACCGGAAAGGTTCGCCGAGGGCGCGGCGACGGGTACGCCCGCCGCCCGGATGATCTCCCGCGCCGCCGGGTGCGACGGCATCCGCACGGCGACCGTCGGGAGCCCGCCGGTCACGGCGTCGGGGATCCGGTCGGTCTTTTTGAAGATGACCGTCAGAGGCCCGGGCCAGAACGCGTCCATCAGCTTTTCGGCCTCCGGAGGGATCTCGGCCGCGATGCCGTCGAGCGCTTCCCTGGATGCAATATGTACGATCAGCGGGTTGTCGCTCGGGCGGCCCTTGACCGCGTAGATCTTTGCCGCGACAGAGCCGTCGAGCGCGTTTCCGCCGAGGCCGTAGACCGTCTCCGTCGGCAGCGCGACGAGCCCGCCCTCCCGCAGGATCTTCCCCGCGAGCGCGAGGTCCTCCGGGCGGTCCGCCTTTAGAAATTTCGTGTCCATCAGCCGTTCTCCATGCTTTGGCGCAGCTTTTCGGCGCGGTCGGCGGCGGTCAACGCGTCGATGATCTCGTCGAGGTCGCCGCCGAGGATGTCGTCGAGCCGGTACAGCGTCAGCCCGATCCGGTGATCGGTGACGCGAAGCTGCGGGTAGTTATAGGTGCGGATGCGCTCGGAGCGGTCGCCGCTGCCCACCTGGCTGCGGCGGTTCTCCGCGATCTCGGCGTCCTGCGCGGCCCGCTTCGCGTCGAGCAGCCGCGCGCGGAGCACCCGCATCGCCTTATCCTTGTTTTTGTATTGGCTCCGCTCGTCCTGACATTCCACCACCGTGCCGGTCGGCAGGTGCGTGATGCGGATGGCGGAGGAGGTCTTGTTGATGTGCTGGCCGCCCGCGCCGGAGGACCGGAACGTGTCGATCTGCAGATCCTTCGGGTCGATCTCGAGCTCCACCTCGTCGGCCTCGGGCATCACCGCAACCGTCGCCGTCGAGGTGTGGATGCGCCCTTGCGTCTCCGTCTCCGGGACGCGCTGCACGCGGTGGACGCCGCTTTCGAATTTCAGCCGCGAGTACGCGCCCGCGCCGTCGATCGTAAAGCTGATCTCCTTGAAGCCGCCGAGTTCCGTTTCGCTGAGGTTCACGATCTCCGTTTTCCAGCCGTTTTTCTCGGCGTAGTACGCATACATGCGGTAGAGCACCGCGGCAAACAGCGCGGCCTCCTCGCCGCCCGCGCCGCCGCGAATCTCCACGACGACGTTCCGCTCGTCGTTCGGGTCCTTCGGCAAAAGCAGGAGCCGCAGCGCATCCCCCGCCTGCTCCGCCGCAGCCCGCGCCGCCGCAAGCTCTTCGAGCGCCATCTGGCGCAGCTCCTTTTCGAGCCCCGGCTCGTTCAGCAGGGCCTCGGCCTCGGCCGCGTCGTTTTCCGCTTTCCGATAGGCGCGGTACTGCTCCACGACCGGCTCGAGCTCTTTCAGCTCCTTCATCAGCGCGCCATAGCCCGCAGGGTCCGCCGAGACGGCCGGGTCGTAGAGCTTGGCGTTCAGTTCTTCAAACCGGTTTTCAAAAACCGAGAGATTTTCAAACATATCCTTTCCAAGATTCCTTTCCGAGAGTTTGAACGCGCGCGAAACCGCTATTCGCCGCTCTCCTCCGTCTCTCGCAGGATCTTTCGGATATTCTTTTCACATTTATGCCGCGGGACCATGACCTCCCGCCCGCACCCCGTGCAGCGGATGCGGAAATCCGCCCCGATGCGCAGCACCTCGAAGGTATTCGCGCCGCAGGGGTGGTTTTTTTTCATCAGCAGCCTGTCGCCGACGCGCACGTCCATCGCGGCGCCTCCTTTACTAAAAAATCCGAGTTCTGTGGTTTACAGCAGGATGATGCCCGCCTTTTGGCACGCGGCGCGGTCCTCCTCGCTCCAAAGCGAAGACTGCACCTCGCCGATGTGCGCCTTGCCGAGCAGGAGCATACAGAGCCTCGACTGCCCGATGCCGCCGCCGATCGTCAGCGGCAGCTCGCCGTTCAAAAGCATTTTGTGGAACGGCAGCGCCGCCCGGTGCATGCAGCCCGCGACTTCGAGCTGCTTTCCGAGGGATTCCTCGTCCACGCGGATGCCCATGCTGCTGATCTCAAGCCCGAGGCCGAGCGTCTCGTGCCAGAAGAACAGGTCGCCGTTCAGATCCCAGTCGTCGTAGTCCGGCGCGCGGCCGTCATGCGGCTTCCCACTCTTCAGCGCGCCGCCGATCCCGCCGATGAACACCGTCTTATGTTCAGCGCAGATCCGGTTCTCCCTTTCGCGCGGGGAAAGCTCCGGCCAGCGGTCCTCGAGCTCCTGCGCCGTCACAAAGAACACGTCGCGGGAAAGCTCGGTCGTCAGCTCCGGGAACTGCCATTTCAGCTCGTCGAGCGTGCCGCAGATCGCGCTGACGATGCGCCGCACCGTGTCGTGGAGCGTGTCGAGGTTCCGTGTCCCGCGCTCGATGACCTTTTCCCAGTCCCACTGGTCCACATAGACCGAATGGAGATTGTCGGGCTGCTCGTCGCGCCGGATGGCGTTCATATCCGCCACAAGGCCGTTGCCCGGATAGAAGCCGTAGTTTTTGAGCGCGAGCCGCTTCCATTTCGCGAGCGAATGCACCACCTGCGCGTGCATGCCCGCCGCCGGGATGTCAAACGCCACAGGCCGCTCCACGCCGTTCAGGTCGTCGTTGAGGCCCGTCGCCGGGTCCACGAACAGCGGTGCGGTGACGCGCATGAGGTGCAGCGCCGCGGAGAGCTTCACCTGAAAGATATTCTTGATGAGCCCGATGGCCTTCTGGGTGTCGTACAGCCCGAGGCTCGGGACATAGTTTTCCGGAATCGTCAGCATGTGGATTTCCCCGCCTTCCTTTTTCACCGGGGCGCCGGAACATCCCGTCCCCGCCGCGCCCCAAGGATCCCATTCATCCATTTATTATAACGTCATCAGAGAAAAAATGCAAGGGGCAAAGCGGTTTCCGCGCCGCTTCGCCTCAAAGCGCCGTTTCCTCCCCAAAAAAGCGCGCGTTGTAAAGCACCGCGGGATGCTCCGGCCGGTACGCACGCGCGCGGCGGTTCATTTCTCTCGAGCGCGCAGCGTCCCCGAGCGCGTAATAGCAGACGCAAAGCTGGATACACGGCAGAAAGCCCGCCGCGTCCGGTTCCGTGAAGCCGCCGTTCTCCCCGGCGGGACGGGCGGCGAGCGCCTGCTCGTACCAGTAGGCAGCGGCGGCGAAATCCTTCCGGTCGAAGAAGAACCGCCCGAGATCGCAGCAAAGCTCCGGACGCGGCGGACCGAACCGCAGCGCCCACGTCAGCGCCGCGAACGCTTCCTCCGCGCGGCCGAGGCGCAGCTCGCAGGCGGCGAGGTCGCGGCATGCCTGCAGCACGTTCTCGACCCATCCGCCTCCGCTTTCGAGGAACCGCCTGAACCCCTCCGCCGCCTCCGCGTCCCGCCCGTGAAACATCAGCTCGCGGGCATAGTAGAACGCGTCGCGCGGAGAAAACGGCTCCCCGCGCCGAAGCTGCGCTTCAAAGATCCGCAGGTTCCGGTCCGGATCTCCCGGCCCGATCTTCCGGTGGGAGACCGCCGCGTCGCAGTAAAGGATCCGCCCGCGCGGCGCGATGGCCTCATGCACCGCGCCCTTCCAGCGGAACCCCGCCTCCCGCCGCAGCAGCCGTTCCCGCCAGCAGGTGAACGCGGGCTTCCCATCCTCCGAAAACGCGGTGTGATACCGCATCATCACCACGTCCGTCTCCGTCGTCAGCGACGCCTTCATCTCGCGGAACCGCAGGCGGTCCGGCTCCTCCAGCACGTCGTCCGCGTCCAGCCACATACAGAAATCGCACGAGGCCCGGTCGAACGAAAAATTACGCGCCTCGGAGAAATCGTCCCGCCACGGGAGGAACAGGACCCGGTCGGCAAAGCGCCGCGCCGTTTCGACCGTGCCATCGGTACTGCCGGTATCGACGACCACGATCTCCTCCACGAGGTCCCGGACGGACCCGAGGCACCGCGCGAGCGTCTCCTCCTCATTTTTCACGATCATGCAGAGAGTGACTGTCGCCATGGAAAGCCCGCCTTTCCT
>CANRMW010000105.1 GCA_947631835.1 uncultured Clostridia bacterium
TCACGATGGATGGCGGCTTCGAGGAATACAGCGTCATTCCCGCTTCACAGGCATTGCTGCTGGATAAAAACGTGCCTTTGGAGTTCGGGGCGATGAGCGAGCCGCTTGCCTGCTGCGTGCATGGCATCGACCGGGCGGAGATCAAGACCGGGGACACCGTCTGCATCGTGGGCGGCGGCGCGATCGGCCTCCTGCTTTTGCAGCTTGCAAAGCTCTCCGGCGCGGCGAAGCTGATCCTCAGCGAGCCGAACGCGAAGCGCCGCGAAACGGCGAAAGCGCTCGGCGCGGACCTTTGCATCGACCCGCGCGCGGAAAACGCGTACCGGGAATATTTGGATTTTGTCGGCGGGGACGGCGCGGACGTCGTGATCGAATGTGCCGGAAACAATGCCGCCGTGGAAAGCGCCTTCCGGTTCGCGGGCAAGGGTGCAACGGTCCTGCTCTTCAGCGTGCCGCATGTAGACGCGAAATACGAGCTGCCGCTCTTTGATGTGTATCAGCGGGAGCTCACGGTGCGCGGAACGTTTGTGAACCCGGATACGCATTCCCGTGCGGTCGCGCTGATCAATTCCGGAAAGATCCGGATCGCGCCGATTTTGACACATGCGTTCCCGCTTTCCATGCTGCCGGAAGCGCTGGCCATGCAGACGAGCGAGGAATCCATCAAGGTCATTGTAAAAACGGGCATCACTGTCCCGGAAAGGTTGTGAGTCGTATGCACGACAGAGATCACCTGAACCTCACTATGCTCACCGATTTCTACGAGCTGACAATGGCGAACGGCTATTTTGCCAGCGGCTTTGCGGACACGGTCGGCTACTTCGATATGTTTTTCCGCAAGATCCCGGATGGCGGCGGGTTTGCCATCATGGCGGGCGTGGAGCAGCTCGTGGACTATCTGAACCGTCTCTCCTTCTCCAAAGAGGACATCGAATACCTGCGCGGGAAGCATATTTTCCGGGAGGAATTTCTCGAATACCTGCGGAACTTCAAGTTCTGCTGCGACGTTTGGGCCGTACCGGAGGGCACGCCGATCTTCCCGGGCGAGCCGATCATCACGGTGCGCGGTCCGATGATCCAGGCGCAGTTTGTAGAGACAATGGTCCTGCTCTGCATCAACCACCAAAGCCTGATCGCCACAAAGACGAACCGCATCGTCCGCGCCGCGGAGGGGAGAGCCGTCATGGAGTTCGGTTCGCGCCGCGCGCAGGGCTTCGACGGCGCGGTCTTCGGCGCGCGCGCCGCGTACATCGGCGGGTGCATCGGCACGGCCTGCACGATCAGCGACAGGCGGTTCGGCGTCCCGGCGCTGGGGACCATGGCGCACAGTTGGGTGCAGCTGTTCCCGAGCGAGTATGAGGCGTTCAAGGCCTACGCCGAGGAATATCCGCAGAACTGCACGCTGCTGGTCGATACATACAATGTCCTCAAATCCGGCGTGCCGAACGCAATTCGCGTGTTCAACGAGGTAGTCGTCCCGCGCGGCTTCCGCCCGGCGGGCATTCGGATCGACAGCGGCGACATCACCTACCTTTCCCGCAAGGCGAGAAAGATGCTCGACGAGGCGGGATTCGAGGACTGCAAGATCTGCGCCTCCAATTCGCTCGACGAGTACATCATCCGCGATATGCTCATGCAGGGTGCGAAGGTCGATTCCTTCGGCGTCGGCGAGCGGCTCATCACTTCCTCCAGCGAGCCGGTGTTCGGCGGCGTCTATAAGCTGGTCGCCGTGGAGAACGCGGACGGGACGGTCACTCCGAAGATCAAGATCAGCGAGAACGTGTCGAAGATCACCACCCCGTGCTTTAAGGAGATCTGGCGCATCTTCGACAGGGAGACCGACAAGGCGGTGGCGGACGTCATCACGCTGTTTGACGAGACCATCGACGAGGAGCAGCCTTACACGCTCTTCGATCCGAACCATACCTGGAAACGGAAGACCGTTGAAAACTTCCGCGCCGTGAAGCTCAGGACGCAGATCTTCAAAAACGGCGAGTGCCTCTACCAGCCTCGGGCCCTTTCCGCGATCCGGGCGTACTGCGCCGCGCAGGTGGACGGCCTTTGGGACGAGGTCAAGCGGTTCGAAAATCCGCACAGCTACTATGTTGATCTTTCCCAACCGCTCTGGGAGGAAAAACAGCGTCTCCTGCAGGAAAACCAATTTTGATGTAGAGCCGGTTTCCGGCTTTACCATACCGATGCGAGTAAGCCGGACAGCCGCGGGTGTACGCCGAAAGGCCGCATCTGAGGAAAGTCCGAGCTCCACAGGGCAGGAATAACGGCTAACGGCCGCCGGGGGCGACCCCAGGGAAAGTGCACAGAAATATACCGCTGCCGTTTGGCAGTAAGGGTGGAATGGTGCGGTAAGAGCGCACCGGCGCAAGGGAGACTTTGCGGCCAGGTAAACCCTATTCGGAGCAACACCGTGGAGGGACATACGCGTCGGCCCGGCGCGTCCCGTGGAGGTGGCTTGAGCCGCGCGGCAACGCGCGGTCGAGAAAGATGGTTGTCCAAGACAGAACTCGGCTTATAGGCTTAGTCGCGGCAAAACGCGGCGGGATCTTTCCCGCCGCGTTTTCGCGTGTGCGCTTATTTTCGGTCAATCCTGAAACAACCCGCGCAGCAGCTCAATCTCCGCCTTGTAGCCGGGCAGTTCGTTCGGCGTTTCGAGACAGAATGGGAGGGAGCGGAGCACGGGGTGGTTGACGATGCGCGCAAAAGCCGCCGTGCCGATCTTTCCCTCGCCGATCCTCGCGTGGCGGTCTTTGTGGGAACCAAGGCCAAACACGCTGTCATTGAGATGTACCGCTTTGATCCGCGAAAGCCCGATCACCCGATCGAACTCCGTGAGGACGCCGTCCAGATCGTTCACGATGTCGTACCCGCCGTCAAAGACATGGCAGGTGTCAAGACAGACGCCCGTATGCCCGGAAAGCGCGACCCGGTCGAGGATCTCGCGCAGCTCCTCGAATTTTCCGCCGATCTCGCTGCCCTTGCCCGCCATCGTTTCGAGCAGTACCGTCGTCGTCTGCTCCGATTTCAGGATCGTGTTCAGTGTGTCAGCGATCAGCCGAATCCCCGTTTCCGTTCCTTGCCCGACATGGCTGCCGGGATGGAAGTTGTAGAGGTTGTTCGGCGTCGCCTCCAGCCTGAGCAGATCATCCTCCATGGTTTGCAGCGCAAACTCGCGCGTTTTTTCCGTTGCGGAGCATGGGTTGATCGTGTAGGGAGCGTGCGCGATCAGGGGAGAAAAACGGTGCGCCGCCGCAAGATCGTTCAGCTTTGCAGCGTCCTCCGGGTCCAGCGGCTTCGCCTTGCTCCCTCTTGGATTCCGGGTAAAAAATTGGAAGGTATCCGCGCCAATGGAGAGCGCTGTCTGCCCCATGGCAAAATATCCGTTGGAAGAAGAAAGATGGCATCCGATGTGCAGCATGGTTTTCCAAAACCTCCGTATTCTGCTTTTCTGTTTTGCAACGCGGCGGTAAAGCCGCTTTCGTTTATTCTACGCTGGCTTGCAAAAAGCGAAAGCAAATTTCCCGCACGGACACCATTTCCGACGCGGGGGAAAGTTTCCCGCAAGCATTCACGAAGCGGCGGTTTACCGCCGCGACCGACGCGACGAAACAGGCTATGCCTGTGGTATATTATAGCATATCAAGAACCGATTGTAAATTCCGTCTGAAATAATAAAACTTCTGTTGACAAATTTGAAAGTTTCATTTATAATTATATCAAACGGAGCTTTTCGGAGGTCATTATGGAGCTTTCACAGATTGCAGCGCGGCTGCACAAACTGGAGCTGGTCCGGATGCTGGCGCACAGAAAAGGAATGGGAACGGACGGGCTGTATTTCGGCCAGATGCCTGTTTTGGACTATGTCCACGCGCATCCCGGGTGTACGCAGATCGAGATCGCCGATCATCTGCAGGTGAGTCCCGCTTCGATCGCGCTCTCCACAAAGCGCCTCCAAAAAGCGGGGTACCTCACCAAAGAAGTGGATTTGGACAACCTTCGCCGCAAGCGCCTTTGCCTTTCCGAGGAAGGGGAGAAGATCCGTTCGCGCACCAGAGAAAAAATGGATCTTCTGGACGCCTGGGCATTCCGCGGTTTCTCCGAGGAAGAGCTTTCCACGCTTGTCTCTTTGGTGGACCGGATCACCATGAACCTGACGGGAGAATCCGAAAACGTGGTGACGGGGGAGACGTTCTCCAATCTGCACCGGGCACTGGAGAAAATGGATGAAGAAGAAAAACAAAATGTAGAGGGATAATGTTACATTATTTGTCGGAAATATCAAATACAAAGGACTGCACGTCCGCTATAATGAGATTATCGGAAACGAGGGACGTTTCGAGATGCCGCTGAACCGCGCAAAGTTTCATTTTGACAATATTTATTCCCACAGAGACCGCGTCTTCGGTCCATACGTCTTGATCCAGGTCGGCGACCTGAGCTGCGAACCGGGATACCAGACTTATCAACATCAACAGTATGTTTACGAGATCACCTATGTCGTTTCCGGTACGGGCGAGTTTATCGTGGACGACGTCCCTTATGCCATGCAAAAGGAGGATCTTTTCCTCTCCAAAAAGGTCGGCACCCATAACATCGTCTCCTCGGAGACCGATCCGCTCCGTTACTTCTATCTGGGATTTGATTTTGTCGATCCGGTGCCGAATGAGCAGATCGCCGAGCTGAAACGCTTTTTTGATACGGAGGAAACCGTCAGGATCTCCAATGTGACCGGGGTACAGGACGCGTTTGTGAAGCTGCTGTCCGAGTTCGTCTCAAACGATTCTTTGTCCGGCATGCTGGTGGAAGCCTATATGCAGGAGATTATATGCGTGGTCTACCGGATCTTCCGCAAGAAGCAGCACCGCAGCTATCTCTTGAACGCTCCGAACAATTCCGATGAAAAGCTCGTTTATGACGTCATCCACTATATCGACGTGAACTTGGAATCCATGGACGGTCTTTCGGAACTGAGCCGGGAGTTTGGATACAGTTACACCCATATCGCGCAGAAATTCTCCGCATACACTGGGGAAAGCCTGAAAGCGTACCATACAAAGCGTCGTTTTGAAAAAGCGAATGAATATCTCCGCGAAGGCTACTCTGTCACGAAAGTCGCGGAGCGGTTGCGATTCAAGTCGATTCATGCGTTCAGCCGCGCCTACAAAAAGTATGTCGGCGTGACTCCGCGTGAAAATAAAAGAAGGGGGGACACGGCAAAGACGGCCGATCCTTCCGAAAAAGTTTCTTAATGGAGGAGTTGTTGTTATGAAAGTCGCTGTAATTGGCTGCGGCACGATCGCAAACGCGGCGCACATCCCGTCCTACATGAACAATCCGGAAGCGGAGATCAAGTATTTCTGCGACATCATTCCGGAGCGTGCCGAGGCGGCCGTTCAAAAGTACGGCTGCGGCACGGCGGTCACGGACTACCATGATGTGCTCAAAGATCCCGAGGTGGAAGCCATTTCGGTCTGTACGCCGAACAACGTCCACGCGCTGATCGCGATGGACGCTCTGCGTGCAGGGAAAAACGTGCTCTGCGAAAAGCCCGCCGCGAGAACGTATGCCGAAGCTCTCGAGATGCAGAAGGTCCAGCACGAAACCGGAAAGGTCCTGAACATCGGCGTGGTCAATCGCTTCAACAGCAGTGTGAACCTGATCAAGAAGTATATTGACAGCGGCAAGCTCGGCGATGTGTACCATGTTTATGTCAGCTTCCGCGCGCACCGTTCCATTCCGGGACTTGGCGGCGCGTTCACGACAAAGGCCATCGCGGGCGGCGGCGCGCTGATCGACTGGGGCGTCCATTACCTGGATATCGTCATGTACTGCTGCGGTGACCCGAAGGTCAAGACGGTCAGCGGCGAAGTCTTTTCGAAGCTCGGCGTGAACATGGAGGAGTATGCGTATACCGACATGTGGGCCGGTCCGCCGAAGTATGACGGCACCTATGACGTGGACGATTCGGTCACGGGCTTGATCCGCACCGAAGGCCCGACGATCACGCTGCACGGCGCTTGGGCGCAGAACATCGGCGTTCCGGAGCAGTATATCGACTTTATGGGCGACAAGGCCGGCATCCGCCTGATGTATGGCAAGGATTTCACGGTGTACACCGCAGAGAACGGCGCGCTGGTCGAGTACAAGCCCGTGTTCCAGATGGATGAGATGTTCCAGAAGGAGATCGACGCCTTTATCGACTGCATCAAGACGGGGAAGAAACTGCCGTCTCACATCGATACCGTGATCATCACCGCTGAAATGATGCAGGCGATCTACGATTCCGCAGAGAGCCACAAGGAGATCGCCCTGGCATAAAGGCCGGAGGCAAAGAGCACCCATGACAAAGAAAGGATGATGGTTATGTATCCGTTTTCCATCGGCGTTTTGATGGACGGTTTTCGCACCGATACGCTGACCGCCCTTGACAAAGCTGCGGCCGTCGGGGCAAAGGGCATCCAGGTCTACGCGACGCAGGGAGAAATGGCGCCGGAGAATATGACCGCTGAGAAGAGAAAAGAGTTCTTAAAGCGTGTCAAGGACCACGGATTGGTGATCTCCGCGCTTTGCGGGGATCTGGGGCACGGCTTCCACGATCCCGAAGCGAACCCGGATCTCATCGAGCGGTCCAAGCGCATCGTTGATCTCGCGAAGGACCTTGAGACAGATATTGTCACCACGCACATCGGGGTGGTCCCGGACGATCCGAAGCATCCCCATTACGCGATCATGCAGGACGCGTGCGGAAAGCTCGCGCAATATGCCGACGCAATGCAGGCGCATTTTGCCGTGGAGACCGGCCCGGAGACCGCAGTGGTCCTGAAGGGCTTCCTGGACGGTCTGCATTCGAAGGGCGTCGCGGTCAACCTTGACCCCGCAAACTTCGTGATGGTCACGGGGGACGACCCTGTAAAGGCTGTGTATACGCTGCAGGATTACATTGTCCACACGCACGCGAAGGACGGCAAACGGCTGCATTATATCAAGCCGGCGACGCTCTACGGTATGGAAGAGTCTGAAATGCTCAATGACGCCTCCTATATCGAGCTCCCGCTGGGCGAAGGCGACGTCGATTTCCCCATGTATCTGAAAGCGCTGAACGATATTGGGTACACGGGCTTCCTGACGATCGAGCGCGAGGTCGGAGACGACCCGGAAGGCGACATCCGAAAGGCTGTCGAATTTCTCAAAGCGCATATCTGAACCGAATCTGTACCGCAATAGGGGGACGGGAGACCGTCCCTCTTCTTTTGTCGCTTTCAGCATGAAAGAACCCCTAGTTCTACTAGGGGGGGATAAAAAGCCTTGGCAAATCATCTATTTGATA
>CANRMW010000106.1 GCA_947631835.1 uncultured Clostridia bacterium
GCTCCCCGCCCGTGCGGAGGAGGTCGAGCACGCGCAGGAGGAGGGCGTTGTCTTCCGCCTGCTCACGAACCCCACCGAGGTGCTCGGCGGCGAGGACGGCTCCGTGCGCGGCATGACGTGTGTCGAGATGACGCTCGGCGAGCCGGACGCCTCGGGACGCCGCCGCCCGGTCGTGAAGGAGGGCAGCGAGTTTACGCTCGACGTGGACTGCGTCATCATGGCGATCGGCACCTCCCCGAACCCGCTCATCAAGTCCACCACAAAGGGCCTTGAGACGCAGCGCTGGGGCGGCATCGTCGCGGACGAAGCGACGGGCCTCACCTCGCGCGAGAACGTCTACGCGGGCGGCGACGCCGTGACGGGCGCCGCGACCGTGATCCTCGCGATGGGCGCCGGCAAGACCGCCGCCGCCGCGATCGACCGGTCGCTGTCCGGCGCGGACACAGCCACCCCCACTCCCGCCTGCCCGTAACGGGGAAAAATCGCAGGATATAATTTTAGGGGCGCCCTCCGCAAGGAAGGCGCCCCTCTGCATCCTAAAATTTGATTTTCGGTCTGGCGCGCTCCGTGCGTCCGCGCCCCTTTCTCTCGGTCCCTCTGCGGTCTTGTGCGGATCTTATCCGCGCAGCGTCCAACCCTACCGGATAAAGCAAGGATCAATCCTGCCGAATTTCGGGCAGCTTTTTCCATTCTTGATCGGCTGATTTTGAGCCGAAAACATTTCAGGACCGACGTTCGCGGCCGTCAACAGGGGAAACGGAAATTTGCCCTCATTCTATAATCAGGAGACCGTCTTTTTCGAATACGATCGCCTGCTTATTCCCTAACCGAATCCGTTCCGTTCGGTCCAAGCGATATCGCCCTGCTTTCTCACAGGCATCGTCGCTGCAATGGACATCCAAGCCACATGACAGAAGCCCGAGAGGATTTGGCATATCATCGGCAAAGATCATGCTTCCCGCACTGACGCCGACAACGACCCCGCTTTGCTGGATGAACGATGCCAGTTTCTTGTCAAATCCGCGTTCGCGAACCCGCCTCAGCAGATAATCCGCATCTCCTCCGCACAGATAGATCACGTCGTATGTTTTAGAGAGATTGCCGTCTACATCGTCATGCAGATCATAGACGAATATGTTTTCCCTTACGATCCCGCATTTGAGCAGATCGTTCAGACATTTTGGAAGGACTTCTATCGCATCCGGCGAGACCGCCGCCGTTGGAATAAACACAGCCTTCACTTGTGCCGGTTCCTTATGGAGCATGTTTCGAAATGCTCGCTCAATGACCTCCGTTTCCAATCCGCATGAGGTGAGCAAAAGCTTCCTTTTCGGGACCCCCTCAAAACGCCGTCTATCGTTCCCTTTATTCCCCTCGGGAGGGCACGTCGAGCCGAACATCGGGATCTGTGTGCTCAAGCGCCCCATTTTCCACCCAAAGCGTCTGCACGCCGCTTTCCGCAAGGGCGCCGGCCGCAGGAGCATCGAATCGCTCCGCCGCATAGAGCGGATAGAGCTTTAAGAAGATCCCGAGGCAGGATTCCGTCTCGCTGTATCCGACGAACGTCGGCAGGGCCGCGCGCGGCATCCCGTCTTTCAGATCAATGAACGCCGCACGAAACTCCCCGTTTCGGTATGCGTAGTGCGACGAAAGCTCCGTCTCATCCACGGCAAAATCCCGAAAGCTCACTGTGCTCCTCTGCCCGCTGTACCGCATCACTGCGGCGAGATAAGCCTCCGCGCCCGATCTGTCGTAGACGTTGAAGCTGTACTCGGAATCCGGGCGAGCGTCGAGGCATCTCGAAAACCCATCGACCGAAGTCAACACGCCTTTGTCGTACCCCGCGTCGAGCAGCGTATCCGCCACATAGTCCGCGATCACGGCATTCCGCGCGAGATAGAAATCCGCAAAGCACGAGATCCCGTTTTCCTCTGCATACGCAAGATACGCCTCGGAAACGAAGAGCCGCACCCGGGAATCGCCCAGCAGCTCGATCCGAACCGCCTCCGGGTCGTTCGCGAACGCCGTATATTCCGCATATTCCGCGCGGACCGCCTCGCTCCGCCACGGATCGAAATCCGCTGCCAACGCATCGTCCTCGCAGGAAAAGAGGTCATTGTACCGCGCGAAGACCGGCGCGAAATACAGAAACCGGCTGCCGCTCTCCGCAAATGCGGAGAGCGCGTCGTAGAGCACGCCGTCCACAGCGAGCGTTTCGTTCGGGCGTTCGTTCAGATCGAAGAGATTGACATGGCCGTCGTAGTGCTCGCTCACGGAAAGCGATTCAAACGAATCGACCATCGCCTCCGTGTAGAGCTGCGAGAGCGCGCGGTTTTCCGAGGAGCTGGATCTCCCGCTCACACCGAGTTCATAGAAAAGCGAGAACTCCTCCCCTGCGTGCATGCCGAGGCCGGACCGCGTCTCGATCTTGGTCCACCCCTCTTCAGGATGGAAAAACTGCGCCACCCCGAACGCGATCGCCGTCACGCCGATCAGCAGAAACAGAACCGCCGCCGCGAATCGGAACCCGAGATGTTTTTGGGATAAGACCACCTTCCGGATGGGTCGGACGTATGGCCGATCATCCGGAAGGTGACGTGTTCTGGTTTCACGAGCCAAAGCGCTACACCACCGCCAAGACTATGAACAGCGCAAAGATCAGGAGAATGACGCCGAGCGTGATGAGTCCGTAAATGGCTCCCTTTTTGCAGGCATGATAATTGCGCATATAGAACTTTTTTCGGAAAAGATATGCGGCAATCAGGCCGAGGATCGGCAGGAGGAACGAAAGGACGGAAAGCAGGCCGTTCCCCGTGTCGTGCACCGGCGCCTTGAGGAACTCGGCGTCTGCGGCTTTTTCTTCCTCTGTCTCTTCGGCGACCTGTTCCACGATCGGATGGTCCGCGTCCGCGATGGTGATCGGCTGGAGCGGAACGCCCGCCTCGCGGATGGCCCTGTATTCCTCGATCTCTTTCTTGTTGCCGTAGACCCAATGGTCGTGCCCGATATTGACGAACTCCGGCTTGTCCACGCTGTAATCGTGGATGGACGGGTCGTAGGTATAGAGCACCTTGTTCTTCTCGAGCACTGGATCCGGGATCGGGATCGCAGAGATCAGGGAATGGGTATACGGATGAAGCGGGAAGGAGAAGAGTTCCTCGGAAGAAGCGACCTCGACGATCCTGCCCTTATAGATGACACCGATGCGGTCCGAAATGAATCGGACGATCGAAAGATCGTGCGCGATAAACAGGTAGGTCAGGTTCTTTTCCTGCTGGAACTTCTTCAGCAGGTTCAACACCTGCGCGCGGATCGAAACATCGAGCGCGGAGATCGGCTCGTCCGCGACGACGAGCTCCGGCTCCATGACCATTGCGCGCGCAAGACCGATGCGCTGCCGCTGGCCGCCGGAAAACTCATGCGGATAACGCGTGAGGTGTTCCGGAAGAAGACCGACCTCGTTGATCATGTTCTCGACCTTGCGGACACGGTCCGCTTCGTTTTCGAACAAATGGAAATTGTAAAGCCCCTCGGAAATAATGTAATCGACCGTCGCGCGTTCGTTCAGCGACGCCGCCGGATCCTGGAAGACCATCTGCACATTCCGGATCACTTCGCGGTCCAGGGAGTGCGGGATCTTGCCCGAAATGCGCACGCCCTTGTAAAGGATCTCGCCCGCCGCAAGCGGGTTCACGCGGATCACCGCGCGGCCGATCGTGGTTTTCCCGGAACCGGATTCACCGACCAGCGAGAAGGTCTCGCCCTTATAGATATCGAACGAGGCGTCCGTCACAGCCCGGACAGCGTTCTCCCCCTTGCCGAAGGTGATATCGACGTCCCGCAGCGAGAGGAGCACCTCGCGCCCGTTTTCGTCGATCGGACCTTTTTCCGGGAAATGAGAGGCGACTGCGGCATTGGACTTGGTTTTCGTTTCAGCAGCCATCATTACCCCTCCTTGATGTTGAACACTTTGACGAGCGTTTCATGGATGTTCCGGATGGTCTCCGGTTTTTCGATCTTCGGCGCGCGCGGGTCAAGCAGCCACGTTTTCGCGAAATGCGTCTCCGAAATTTGGAACATCGGCGGCTCTTCGATCGTGTCGATCTTCATGCAGTACGGATTGCGCGGGGCGAAAGAATCGCCGACGATATTGTTGTAGAGCGAAGGCGGCGTGCCGGTGATCGAATAGAGCTTTGTATTCCGCTGCGCGAGCTGCGGCAGCGAAGAAAGCAGCGCCCATGTGTACGGGTGGCGCGGGTCGTAGAAGATCTCTTCCACGGTACCGAGCTCCACGACCTGCCCGGCATACAGAACCGCCACGCGGTCGGCGACGTTCGCGACGACGCCAAGGTCATGCGTGATGAAGACCGTCGTGTAGTTGAACTCCTTCTGCAGATCCTTGATGAGCTGGAGGATCTGCGCCTGGATCGTCACGTCGAGCGCGGTCGTCGGCTCGTCGCAGATCAGGATCTTCGGCTGGCAGGAGAGCGCGATCGCAATGACGATGCGCTGCCGCATGCCGCCGGAATACTGGAAGGGGTAGTCGTCAAAGCGCTGCTCCGGCTTCGGAATGCCCACCTTGTGCATCAGTTCGATGGCGCGGGCGCGGGCCTCCGCCTCGGTGCAGCCCTGGTGCTTGATGATGATGCTCGTGATCTGCTTGCCGATCGTGATGATCGGGTTCAGCGAGGTCATCGGGTCCTGGAACACCGTCGCGATCCGGCGGCCGCGGATCTGCGTCCAGTCCTTGGAATATTTCACATTCGCAAGATTCAGCACGCAGGTGCCGTGGAGCTGCTCGGGCGTCTCGTCGAGATAGCGCACGCGGAACACGACCGTATCGAACACCTTGCTGCGTTCGACCTCGTCCTTCAGATCGACCCCGAACCGGTACGCCTTTTCAAGCGCCTTGATCAGCTTGTTCGCGAGCTGGATGCGGTGGCGCAGGTCATACCGCCCGATGGAGAGCCAGATCTCCTTTGCAAGGACGGTGTTCATCTCGGCAAACCCCTGCGGAGCGGGCTTTGCCGTCTCCTCCGCATACTGCTTTTGGAGCGCGGCAAGACGCTTCTCATACTCCGCGTTGTATGCCGTGTCGCCCGAAGCGGAGGACTTTCGAGCCTTCTCCGCCTCGTTCTTTTCTGCCTCGAGCGCCTTGATCTTCCGGTCGAACTCTGCGATCCGGTCCGAGATCTCCTTGATCTGGTCCCGTTCCTTCCGGGGATCGAGCGTTTGCTTGAGATTGAAAGCATCGGTGCGGTCGGCGACGAGGTCGTGCATTCTCTCCTCAAACTCCGCGGTCTCTTCGTCGCTGAGCGCGGCGCGAGCCTGTTTCTCCGCCTTGAGCGCAACGATCTTTTTGTAGGTATCGGCGCCGTTATAGAGCTTCGCCGCCTCGTTGAGCTTCGTTTCGGCCTTCGACATGATCGTCTTGCCGAGGCCGGTGATCTTGACCACCGTGTCGGCGAGCTCATCGTCGTTGAAGATGATGGAGCCCTGATCGATAAAGCCGTTCGAGTCGAGCATGCCCGCAAAGGTCTTTGTGAAGACGGACTTGCCGGAGCCGGATTCGCCGACGATGGCGATCGACTCATTTTCGTAAATGTCCAGGGAGATGCCGCGGATGGCGGTCAGGACGCGCCCGCGAACGCGGAACTTAACATTCAAATTCTGGACGGAAAGAAGTATTTTTTTCTCTTCCATGACGCTCTCCCCTTACATGTGCGTTCTCGGGTCGGATGCGTCGCCGAGGTTCTGACCGACGACATACAGCACGACGGTGATGATGGACGAGATCGCGACCGGACTCCAAAATTCGAACTCCCAGCCCGGTGTGACCATGGCGCCTTCCGCCGCGTAGATCAGCCGGCCGAGGGACATATCGCTCATGCCAAGGCCGATGTACGCAAGGAAAACTTCGCTCGAAATGTAGGAGGGGATCTCCGTCGCGAGCAGCGTCACGATGACGGAAGTCATGAAGGGCAGGATGTTCTTCATTGCGATCTTGAACGTCGAGGTCCCGAGGCACCGCGAGGCGAGGTTATACTCGCGGTCGCGGATAATGACGACCTGCGTGCGGATAAAGTAGGCGATGCCGAGCCATCCGATGAACGTCAGCGAGAAGACCATCGTCCAGAAGCTCGCGGTGAAGAGCATGACCATGACGGAGGTGAAGAGGATCATCGGCACGTTGCCGAGGATGTTGTAGACCTCCATCATCACGACGTCCACCTGCTTGGAAAAGCCCCAGACCGCGCCGACCACAACGCCGATCGACATGTTGATCGCCGCGCAGATGAACGCCAGCGAGATCGAAATGCGGGAGCCGTTCCAGATCGCGTCAAACGTGGATTCGCCGTTCGCGCCCGTGCCGAGGATCCAGCGGATGTCAAATCCGAAGCGGGAAAGCGCGGCGGCGGGGCTCAGGTGCTTGACCTCGCCGTTCAAGACCTGGCCGAATCGGTCGTAAGTCGTGAGCGCCGGATAGATATACGCGAATGCGATGAGCAGCGCCAAAACGGAAAGGATGACGATGTTGAGCTTGTTGCGGAAGAACACGCGGAACACGGAACGCCAGTAGGAGTAGCGCGGCGCGGTGATCTTTTCCGATTCCAGCGAGCTGTGGTCCACCATGGAAAAGAGCTCGCTGTCCGGGATCGTTGTTTTCTTGTTGGTTGCCATGCGAATCCCTCCTTATCTGGCCTTCGTGGTGAACGAGATGCGCGGATCCACGGTCGCCATCAAAATGTCGCCGAGCGTGATCGCGACCACGGAGAGCACCGCGTAGAACATCGCCACGCCGACGATAACGCCGTTGTCATACGCGTTGATCGCCTGCGTCAGCAGGTTGCCGGCGCCCGGAACGACATACACGCGCTCGGTGATGATCGCGCCGGTCATCGAGAAGATGACGCTTCCCGGAATGCCGTGTACGATCGGGATGACCGCGTTCTTCCAAATATGTTTGCGGAAGATCTCGCCTTCGGAGAGGCCGCCGGAACGCGCGAACTTCACATAGTCCGCGTTCTGCTGGTCGATCATGTAGCGCCGCATCCATTTCATCAGGTTCGCGACCGACGGCAGCGCCAGAGAAACGATCGGCAGGATATACATGAGCTTGTCAGCGGAATCCATGTTGAAGGAGGTCGGCAGATGGAAGACGCTCCCGCCGATCGCCTTAAAGAGGAAGATATACGCAAGGGACGGCACGGCCGTGATGAAGATGATGTAGATCGTGCCGAGCT
>CANRMW010000107.1 GCA_947631835.1 uncultured Clostridia bacterium
AAAGAAACGCCTGCAGACGCGGTCTCACAACCCTTTTTCAAAAAAGCTCTATCTACCGTGGTTCCATTATACCTGATCCTCTTAGGTTTTTCCACACTTTCCTGCTTTTTATTTAAGAAAAAAATTTTTTAGAAAGAAGAACGGTTCCCCATAAAAACAGGAACCGTTCTTCTTTGCAATCACGAAATTATGCGGGCGTATGCTTACGGAGATACTCGATCTCCGTCGGCGTCTCGGCCCCGGCGAGGTTTGCCGCCTCTTCAAACTTCATGCCTCTCGAAAGAAGCGTCGGAAAAACCCTATTATTTACAACCCTTTTCTGTATCGCCGCGCTGCGAAAAACACGACGGGCGCGCTGTACACCGCGACGATAAGCGGCGGGACCGCGGCTGGGAGGCCTTTCCCGAGAAGCTGCAGCGTCCGTGTTCCGCAAAGGAGCCCGCCGTGCGTGAAGAGGATCGCGCTCCCGTTCATGAGGAGCGGGAGGATCACGAGGCACATTCCGAGGAACACCGTCTGGATCGGGTTTTTGACCCAGATCGAGAGCGCGTACACGACCGCAGCGAGGAGCATTGACGAGAACACGCGCACCGCAAGGCTGAGGAGATACCCCTGCAGCAGACTGATCCCGAGCGCGCATTTCGTCAGGACCGAGACCGAATGGAGCGGCGCGGCCGCGTCGCTGCACCAGCCGCGCGCGGCGAAAACGCCGGCCTCCGCCAGCGCGAAAACAATACCCGAAAAAAGGCTGACAAGAAGCACAGAAGCAAACTTCACGCAGTACAGTCTCGTCTTCCCGTTTCGCGCGGCAAGCAGCACCGGGAGCATCCCCGCCGTCGCCTCGGACGCAAAGCACTGCGCCGCCAGGAGCAGCAGCCCGAGCAGCAGGAACACATCCGGGAACTGCTGCAGGGTGAACACCGTCTGCCAGCCGTATTCGTAGATGTAATGCGCCCGCGGCAATGCAGGGTCCTGCTCCATAAACTGCTCCGCTTTTTCCGAAAAGATCTTCGCGGCATTTTCTTCAAGGTACGCTGTCTCCAAATCGGCGAGATACGATTGATAGTCTTCCTCGAGAAGCGTGCCGTCCGCGTAGGCTGCGGCCATACTGTCCTTTTGGTCGATGACGCTTTTGCACCACTCGTATTCCTCCATGATGCGCGCATTCTTCTCGTCGGAGCTTTCGCCGTAGATTTCGTTCAGGAATTTGTCATACTGGTGCTGCGAGAGCGCGATGCGCGGGTCCTTCTGCTCCGGGAAGACGAAAAGAAATACGGATTTGAGAATGAGGCATGCGAGCAGGATCAGGAGCCCCCGCCGCACGATCAGGATTTTTTTGAGCTCCGCTTTCCACAGCATTCAGATCGCCCTCCGTTCACGGTGATACCATTTCTGCGCAAAGAGCATGAGCCCGGCCGAAAGGAGCGTCCAGAGGATCGCATCGATCACGGCCCAAAGCACTGGGAACCCGAAGAAGTCGCAGGTGTAGTACCCGCTGAGATACCGGCTCGGTTCGGCGAGCGCGAGCGGCCCTGTGAGCCACTCGCTGCGCGGCGGAAAATAAAAGAGCAGCAAGCACCCGATCAGGATGAGCGCGCCGGCCATATATGCGATGACGCCGGTCTTGCTGCACGCCGAAACGGTCGTCAGGATCGTCGAAAGCACCGCCGCGGCAAATGTCTGCATTGCGGTCGAAAGCAGAAAATACTGCCAGATCTTTATCGGGAACGGGCAAAGCTGCAGCTCATGGAGCGCCGCTGCGGGCTGGTCGGCATACAGTCCGCCGCCCTGAAAGATGAGCGCGAGGAGCGCGTCGAGCTGAAAGATCGCGGTCAGCGCCGCCGCAGTGATCCAGCCGGAGATGTACTTTGCAAGGAGCGTTTTGCCCTTACCGTTTCGCGCGGTGTGGAGCAGCAGCCACGTCTGTCGGTCGTGTTCCCCGGCGACGCTCACCGTCGCCGTCACGAGAATCAGCAGGAACACAAAGAGCATCGTCGGCGCGCCAAAAAAGTTCTTGCCCGCAAACCGAAGAAACGTCGTGACTTTGGGCCGCGGCGCCGCATAGAGCTGCAGGACCGCGTCGTTCCGGCGGATGTTGTACGCATCCCCGTCCGACTCCGCCTGCTTTTTGAGCGCTTCCGCGGCGCGCAGGACGTTTTCCCGCGCCGCATCGATCTCCGCGTTCCACCCCAGAAGATTGGCGCGCGCGGAGAGATATGTGAAATCCGTGTATGCTCCGAAATAACCTGGCTCGTCGAAGATCCCCTCGGCAGAAATGCCGGTATTCGGGTCTTCGATGACGCCGGTCCCGTATTTTTCCTCCAGCGCAGCGAGCGCGGCCTGCTCCTCTTCGGGAGACAGACCGGCGACAAAGGAATACTGCGCCCGCAGGTCGTGCGTAACGGTTCGATCGTACCGGTAAAACTCCCAAAAACTCTGTTTCGGGTTCTCCGCCTGTACGGCCGGGTCATCCTGTTCCCAAATCCGAGAATAGGACACATACGATTCGATCCCGCACTGCAGGAGGAAATTCGCCGCAAGCGCGAGGCAGAACACCGCGAGGAAAAACCGCGTCCAAACCGATTTCTTCAGCTCATATCCGATCAGCCTGCCCATCATTGTTCCCCACCTCCCGAAGCCTCGCGGAAGTGATACAAATACACGTCCTCCAGATCGGGCTGGATCGGCGTTCCGCCCGGACACTCGTCCCCGATGATGCGCAGCAGCACGTCGTTTTCACGCCGCAGCACGTTCCCGACGAGCGCCTTTTCCTGCCAGATCGGGACCTCCTGCGGCTGCACGGAGCGCGCAAATACCTTGTCCTTCATTCCGGCAATTAGAGCCTGCGGCGTATCGCACGCGAGGAAATTCCCTTTGCCGAGCAGGAGGATGTCCCGCGCGATGTATTCGATATCCGAGACAATGTGCGTCGTCCAGATGACGATCTTATTCATTGCGACCGTCGCGATCACGTTCCGCAGCCGCACGCGCTCCTGCGGGTCGAGCCCGGCGGTCGGCTCGTCGAGGATGAGGAGCTTCGGGTTATTGAGCAATGCCTGCGCGATGCCGAGCCGCTGCCGCATCCCGCCGGAAAACGCCCCGATCCGCTTTTTCGCCTCCGCGCGCAGATTGACCGTTTCCAGCACCTCGTCCACGCGGTGGTCCAACGCTTTTCCGGTGAGCCGCACCCCCTTCACCGCCGCCATGTACCGCAGAAACTCGTCCGCGCGAAAACTCTTATAGAGCGAGGGCGTCTGCGGCTGAAAGCCCAAAATGTTCCGGTAGCGCCAGTCGAGCGATGCGATGTCCTTCCCGTTCCAGAGCACGCGGCCGGAGGTCGGGCGCAAAATGCCGACGATGATGTTGACGAGCGTCGTCTTGCCCGCGCCGTTCGGCCCGAGCAGCCCATGGATCCCCTCCGTGAGCGTAAAGGATACATCGTCTAACGCCTTAAGGCTGCGATATTCCTTTGTTATTCTTTCCACTGTCAGTTCCATTTCCGGTCTCCTTTCCGCTTCAGAATACAGGCGGTATCTCCCGGACGCGGCGATGCGTCCGGTCACGAGATCTCCAGCTTGCGGAACTCGCCGCTCTCTGTGGAAACGATGTAGAGCATGTTATCCACCTTGTTTCCAGACGAGTCCTTCGCCTCGGTCAAAGGGATGACAAAGAGCTCTCCGGCGATCGGTGAAATATAGATCTGATAGACCATGTCCGGAAGCTCCGCCAGCTTTTCCACCTGCGCGGGATCGGATTTCAGCATCCGGTAAATCTCATGGCTTCCCGCTCCCCTGAGATCCCCGTCAAAAAGGCGGAAGTAAAAATAGGTTTCATCATAATTCCAGCTTGCCGGAAGGACGCGCTGCTCAAACAGGAGCTCCTTGTTCTCGCCGTCCATGCTGCACCGGTACAGAAAGCCGCTGTCCCCCGTGTAATAGATATGCGTGCCGTCCGTAATGGCCTCCGCTCCGGGCAGAAGGACTTCCGGCTCCGGATCTTCCGCAGAGAGCTGAACGCGGTTGAACCCGCCGCTCTCATAATAGAGCGTGTCGCCGTCCAAATACTCCCAGTATCCCGCATATTCCTCCAGCAGCGTCTTGGGGGTTCCTTTTCCATTCTCGTACAGGAGCAGGGAAGCGTCCTGCGTTCGGACATAGAGATCGTCTCCCGCGTGGAAAAAACCCGCGACGCCGCTGTCCAGCACGGGCTCAAACCGGTCGCCGTTCAGCTTCAAAAGCGTTTCGAACCCCATCGCAAACACATCCGCCCCGTTATTTTCGAGGTTACAGGACGCATGCGCCGCCGCGCAGTGTTCCGCTTTATCCGAATGGTCGCAGGTCGGATCCTTGCAAAAGGTAGAAACCAGTCCCGATGCGGGATCGTATTCCATAAGCTGCAGCACCGCCAAACCCTCTGCATTCTCCAAAACCGCAGTGAACAGGATCTTTCCGTTCGCCGAAACAAAGTTTCCCGAGGGGGAGTTTTTCTGCATATTCCCGCTCACAAAGGTCTCCCGAACCTCTGCGGCGCTCCCGCCGCTTTCCGGGGCCTTCTCGCTTACACTCGACTGCTGCGGCCCGCCGCACGCAGAAAACAGAAGCAAAACCACCGCCAGCGCCAAAGAAAGAACGGCTCGCTTTCTCATTGTATCTACCTCTTTTCTGTCGAAAAATTATTGGCCTTTGTCCGCGACGCAGCGGATTTTGGCAGACTCCTTACAAATTTGTGAAATGGAATCGGCCCCAAGCGGAGTAGAGACCGTGAAAAACGACGCCTCTTCCTTCCCCGTCAAATCGAGCTGGATCGGGAATTGCAGCATTTCTCCGCTTTGGGACTGCCAGTCAAAGCATGCGGGAAACGCGCCTTCGCGATTCAGCGGCACGACCTCGCCATCGAGGAAGAGGATCGTCCTGTAGAAATCTTCCCGCGAAGCAATGGCCTCAAACAGCAAGGCTGCGTCTTCTTCCGTGTGGATCGTGGTCGGGCCGATCGGATCTGCGTTTCGGGGGATTTCCGTACTTTCCAGCAGCCACGCATTGTATGCGCCTCCCGTATACGCGCCCTGTACGCCAGGCCGCATCGGGACGGTCTGTGTCAGCCGATCGGGAAGGTGTGCTTCTCCCTCCTGGATAATCTGCACCGTGAACGGCACAAGGTGATAGGTGGAAAGCGGGTCCCCGTCAAAAAACAGCAGAAAGTCCAGCCTGCCCAAATTACAACTGAAATCGGGGTTCATCTCCAGCTCCAAAACCTGCTGCTCCGAAGAAAGGGACAGGGAATACTTTTGATAGGTTTCGCCGTCTACGGAAAACTCGATGGGCAATCCGTCGGCCAAAACGATCAGAAAATACGGCTGCGCAGCTTGAAGGCCGTTTTGCACTTGAACCCTTGCGACGATCCTGTCTCCGCCATCCTCCGGCATCTCGTACACATACGTTTGAGAGTCCGGCAAAGTGCCCTTCAGCTTACCGTTCGTGATGTCCGCCCAAAGGCCCGCCACCCAATCCGTCTCCGGCTGTTCGGAAAGGGAGGCGATCTCCTCCGGCATGTTCAGGCCGGGGGAAGGGCTCGAAACCGCAGCCCCGGAAACCGGCTCGGCCTCCGGCTCGGGCTGTCCCGGACCGATCATACGGACGGCAAGGATAATCCCCGCCACGACGGCGGCCAGAAGCACGACAAGATATACTTTTTTCATAAGCGCTCACTCTCCCACTCGGAATCTTCCCGTCTGTATCGAAGGGAAGCAGACCGGTTGGCGCAAAACATCCACCGGCCTGCTTCCCCAAATCTTATAACGTGATCGAGAGGCTGGCGCTCCATGTACCCCATCTGGAACCGCCATTAACGTAGTGCGAAGAGGAGCCGCCGGTTCCTGACCGCTCCGAACAGCCTACGATCGCAGAGCCGGCTCCTGTACCGCTCTTGGAAACGGGCTGATATGTGGTGGCCGTAAGATAATTCAGCGTAACCGTCGTACTTAACGTAATGCCGTCGCTGGTTGCAGCCGTTGTTCTCGCCGATGCCGAGTCAACCGTTACGGTTAAAGAAGCGCTGGTGTTTACTATGCCGGAAGATCCACCGGATGTTGTACCGGTTTTGGATCTTTCAACTGCAAATGCTTGCAGACTAAACGCCATACAGAAAAGGATTGCAAAAACGAGTGACAATACTTTGCGTTTCATGACCATTTCCTCCGTTTCTTATCAATACATTTTACGTTTCCTGTGTCCCGGGAATTATATTTCTCCAATATCATAAAAGTATTGGAAAAATATTACCTTCTCCAGCTTTTTTGAGAACCTTCTTAATATACCATTGGTCTCACCCCCTTAAAACCATTTAGAACTTTCTTGAAAAGAGAAACCTCTTATCCATACGATACCGAATTAAACAAGCTATTTCGTGAATTAAAGCTCTGAAAACACGCCCCTTTGGCATTTCAATTATGTCTCTTGGCCATCCGTGTAGAGCCGTATTATAGATATTCAAATATAATTGAACAAGAAAGCTAGGAAAGCAACGATGTTCTTGCAAAAAAGTATACTCTTTTTTTGAAAAATGTCAACTAAATTCGACATAGCAATTCAGCCAAAGATTAGAATTTTTTGCAGGAGTTTATGTGCTAAATAAACAGATAAAGGAACGTCCAGCGCGCCGCTCAATTCTTTGAGTTTTTCATGGAAGGGATCGAGATACCGGTTTCCAATTTGAAATGGTCTGCTGGGAAACGCGCATTTGATCCGCGAGCTGTGGTTGTGTGATTCCCTTTTCTTTTCGCAAGCGGAGGAACACTTTGCCGAACTCCGTCGTTTTCTTCTTTCTATTATTATAAACAGTATACGCGCATTTTGTGCAAAAGTCAAGCAAATCGGATTGGCATTTTAGCCAATTTTGCTTGCAAAATGGGGGGGTAGGCATTTTGCAACAAAAAACCATAGATAATCGAAAAGTCCATAGGCGCATTTCACGAGTCCGCTGTACTTGGAAGAGGGCGACTAAAAACGAATGGCTTTGCTCCGTTTTCTCCCTCTACGAACGTTCAAATCCCGCAAAGAGGCGGACCGGAAGAAGAGGAGAAGGATGCCTAAAGGCATCCTTCTCCTCTTCTTCCGAATCACGTCGGAAAAGATATTTTGGACAACTGGACAGATGAATATGAACCCGCGTGCGCCGAACAGGATCTCAATGAGATGGTTTGAATTTGTTATTTGAGAGTACCGATTACCTCCATTTTAGAATG
>CANRMW010000108.1 GCA_947631835.1 uncultured Clostridia bacterium
TGATCGACGACCTCATCACGAAGGGCGTGAACGACCCCTACCGCATGATGACCTCCCGCTCCGAGTACCGGCTGGTCCTCAGGCAGGACAACGCCGACGAACGCCTCACGCCCATCGGCCGGAGGCTCGGGCTCATCTCCGATCAGCGCTGGGAAAAATTTCAGGAAAAGCAGCGCCGCAAGGCAGAGGAGCGCGAGCGGGCGGAGCGGACGGTCTTCCCGCCGACGGACGCGCTGAACGCGATCCTGTCAGAAAAGGGCACGAGCCCGGTCGCGACCGGCACGCGCCTTTCGGAGCTGCTCCGCCGCCCGCAGATCTCCTATGCGGACCTCGCGCCCATCGATCCGACAAGACCTGACTGGCCCGCCGAGGTCTTCGAGGCCGTGGAGATCGCCCTCAAATACGAGGGCTACATCCGGCGGCAGGAGCAGGACATCGCCGAAGCGCGCCGCCTCGAGCAGAAAAAGATCCCGGCGGGCATAGATTACGGAAAGATCGAAAATCTCCGGCTCGAGGCGCGGGAAAAGCTCGGCCTCGTCCGGCCGGAAAACATCGGGCAGGCGGGCCGCATCTCCGGCGTGTCCCCGGCGGACATCTCGGTGCTGCTCATCTGGCTCGCCGCGCACGGGAAGGAGGACCGCCCGTAACATGGATATGCGGAATTTGTTTGCGGAAAAGGCGAAGGCCGTCGGCGTGAAGCTCACGCCCGCGCAGGCCGCGCAGTTTGAGGTTTACCTCGAACTGCTCTTAAAGCGAAACGAGGAGGTGAACCTCACCGCCGTCACCGACCCCGAGGAGGCCGCCGTCAAACACTTCGCGGACAGCCTCACGCTGCTGCGGGCCGTCGAATTGAAGCCCGGCGCGAAGCTCTGCGACGTCGGCACCGGCGCGGGCTTTCCCGGCCTGCCCGTGAAGATCCTGCGGCCGGACCTCGAAGTCACGCTGCTCGATTCCACGAATAAGCGGCTCGTCTTCCTGCGGGAGGTCTGCGACGCGCTCCGCCTTTCCGGGGTGACGCTCCTGCACAAGCGCGCGGAGGAAGCCGGACGCGACTCGAAGCTGCGCGAGCGTTTCGATGTGGTGACGGCGCGCGCCGTGGCGAACCTCAACATACTCGCGGAATACTGCGTGCCGCTCGTCAAGATGAAGGGCGTCTTCGCCCCGATGAAGGGCCCGGGCCTTTCGGAGGAGCTGGAAGCGGCGGAAAAGGCGCTCGAGACGCTCGGCTGCAACCTCCGCCGCGTGGAGACCTTCACGCTCCCGGACAAAGAATCGAGCGCGCGGAACATTGCCGTGTTCCAAAAGACGCGCTTTACCCCGAAGGAATACCCCCGCCACGGCGGGACCATCGTCAAAAAGCCGCTGTTTTTGGAGAAAAAGGAGGATGCGCAGTGAAGCTCGTCTGCCGCAGGGCCGTTTTGGAGGACATCCCAAAGCTGAACCCGCTGCTCGCGCAGCTTTCGGAGGGCCTCGCCGATCCCGCGAAAATGGCGGAAAAGATGGAGAAGATCGCCCGAAACGACGACAACTACCTGCTCGTCGCCGAGGATACGGAGACCGGCGCGCTCCTCGGGAGCCTGATTGGCGTGGTCTTCGAGGACATCTGCGGCGACTGCCGGCCGATCCTGCTCGTGGAGAACGTCGTGGTGGAGGAAAGCGCGCGGCGTCTCGGCGTGGGCCGCGCGATGTTCGAGGCCATCGAAGATTGGGGCCGCGAAAAGGACTGCCACTACTGCATCCTCGTTTCCGGCCTGCAGCGGCAAGGCGCGCACGCGTTTTACGGCGCGATCGGATACAGCGAGGTCAAGGGGTTTAAGAAATATCTTTAAATTCAAATATACGCTGCCCGCTGCCCTTTTGCGGGAGCGGGCAGAAAAAGACCTCCGACGGGATCCCGCCGGAGGTCGAATTGTCGTTCTGCGCGTTTACGCGTTTGGGTCGAAGGAGATGAACCGCTGGCCGCTGTACGTCAGTTTCCCGCGCTGCTCCGCGTTCCAGAGATGCTCCGGTGCATGGGGCAGGGAAAAGCGCAGTTCCTTCCCGGTCTCCTCGTTCAGGAAAGAGAGGGAGAAATGCTCGGACGCGACGCGCGTGTTGCCGGATGCGACGCGCTGCCGATCGACGACTTCCGTCTGGCCGATCATCGAGCGCTGCCCGAGGAAAACGGCGGGGACCGTCTGGCTGCGGCGTGCGGAATCCGCCGTGACGCGCCGGACCACGCCGTATACGATGCAGGCGACTGCGGCGAGGCCGATCGCGGTGAGCAGAACATAGGACAGAACATTCGTCATTTTTTGACCTCCTTTTCAGAAAAAAGCTCCAACTTGCGGTTGCCGGCGGGATGCGCATCCCGCCGCTTTCATTCTATCACAGCCGGGAAGAAAATGCAAGAGCAAACGGCCAGAGGCCGTTTCGTCGCGCGGCCAAAGGCCGTCACTTCACGCTGGTCGCGGCGGTAAGCCGCCGCTTCGCCGGTGCGTCTGGGAAACGCTCCCCCGCGTCGGGGGCCGGGTCTGTATGGTGAAACCGCTTCCGTCCTCGGCAGACCAGCACAGGGCAAACGAAACGGGCTTTGCCCGCGCCACAAACAAGGTTCATTTGATAAACTTGCTCCCGTTCTCTGCGCGCCGACGCAGGGCGAACGTCGCCGCACCGCAGGTGCCCGTTTCGTCGCGTTGGTCGTTCGCTCCGCGAACTTCGCCGGTGCTTTCAGGAGGTTTTTCTCCCGCGCCAGAATCAGGGTTGGTGTGGTGAATTTACTCCGCTCTCTGTAAGCCAGCGCAGGGCAAATGTCGCTGCCCTAAACGCGCTCGTTTCGTTGCGGGCCAATCGGTTTCCCGACCGAACCGAGCCTGTCGCCGTGTAAACGGCGATGCGCGACGCAAAAGTCTTTCGCGAGCCTTTCTTCAGAAAGGCTCGACCTTACGGGGGTCGAGGGGGCAGGGCCCCTCGGCTCGATCTTACGGGAGTCGAAGGGGGCAAAGCCCCTCGGCGCGGGCTTTGCACTTGACCGCAAAAACGGACAGGACTAAGGCGCGGGACTGTGGTATACTGGTCGCAGAAGGATTCTTCCGGAGAGCAGAAAGGGAGGACGGACGGTGGACCGGCTGGAAATGGTGCGGCGCGCGGTGGACTTCATCGAAGCGCATCTGAGGGAAGACATTACCGCGTCGGACGCGGCGCGGGCGGTGTACCTTTCGCCGTTTTACTTTTCGCGGGAATTTGCCGCGATCTCGGGGTACAGCGTGGGCGAGTACATTCGGGGACGGCGGCTGTACCTTGCGGCGCTGGAGTTGGTGAGAACGCCCGCCCGCGTGCTGGACGTCGCGCTCGACGCGGGCTACGACAGCCCGGAGAGCTTCACGAAGGCGTTCCGGCGGCAGTTCGGCGTTTCACCCGCCGAGGTCCGGCGCGCGCGGCGCATCCCGCGGCCGTTTCTCCCGCTGAAAATCACAGAGCAAGTGCAGGGAGGCACGAACATGGATGTACGCATCGAAAACATGGACGCTTTCAAGGTAGTCGGCATTTCCCGCCGCTTTTCGAACGAGACCGGCTACCGGGACATCCCGGCGTGGTACGACGAGCTGCAGCGCCGCGCAAAGACGGAACCCGCCGTCGCGCCGCTGGGCACGGTCGCGGTGTGCGTAGACGACAACGGCACGGAGGACTTCGCCTATTGGGCTGCCCGGCCCTACATCGGCGGGGCGATCCCGGAAGGGCAGAAGGTGCTGGAGGTCGCGGCGCACACCTGGGCGGTCTTCACGGCGACGGGCCCGCTGCCCGGCGCGCTCCAGACCGTGAACACCGCGATCTTCGCCGAATGGCTCCCCGGGAACCCGGATTGGGTCCCGGACGTTCCCATGACGGTGGAGAATTATCTGCCCGGCGACATGAGCGCGCCCGACTACCGGTGCGAGATCTGGATCCCGGTGAAACCGAAAGCCTGAACGAAAAAAGCCCCCGATCGGGGGCTTTTTCTCTTGGATCGTTCGTTCCGTCACGCGCCGGCGGCGCCGAGGGATTCGGGGTCGGCGGCCGCTTCCTCGGCGACGCCGCGGAAGATCAGCATGGCCATGCGTTCCTCGGGCTTCCCGAGCGCGTAGATCGCGTCCTCCACGCGGTTGAAGCAGCTCGGCGGGACGACGCGGTTGTACTCCGTCGGCCGGTCGAGGACGATCTCGATCTCCGGCGCGAAGTCGAAGGGCTCGCTGCAGTAGTAGGGATCGAACATCTCGATGTCGCCGTTCTCGCGCACGCCGGTGAGCAGCACATAGTGCGCCACATCGAACCAGAGGCGCACCACGGCGATGCCGCCGCTGTGCAGCGCCTCGTTGATCTTGCTGCCCGCGCCGATGAACACGTCGTCGCCCTCGATGTATTTCGAGGAGATGGGCAGGCGGCCGGCCTTGCCGAAATCGGTGAACCAGCGGGAGAGGAAGCGCATCGAGGCATGGGAGGTGCCGCCCTTGCCGGGGATGCCATCCGGGCTGGGCAGGTCGAGCGTATAGAGGAAGATGTTCCGGAGCAGGTCCGGCGGGAGCTCTTCGCGGTCAAACAGGAAGCTGACGGCGTTGAGGAGGCAGGTCGGTCCGCAGTCGTATTCGGACATCTGATAGTGCAATGGATTCAGCAATGAGATCACTCCTTAAGCAGCATGAGGGAAAGCGCGAGGCGCGCCGCGGCCATGAGCGCGTCGATGCCGGTGTTTTCCGAAACGGAATGGACGTTTCGCATCGCGGTCGCGACCACCAGCCCGGAGATGCCGCGCTGCGCCAGTTGGTTCATGTCGCTGCCTCCGAAGGTCTCGGTGAGCCGGGGCGAAAGCCCGGCCTCGGCAGCGGCGCGGAAGAAATGCTGTACCGCCGGGCTGTCCGGCCGGGTACAGTACGCTTTCACATGCTTTTTGCTATGGAGCACGGCGCGTCCCCCGAAGAGCGAGGCGGTCCGCGCGAGGAGAGATCGGATCTGTTCGAGTTCGTTCTCCGCCGCTTCGTCGGAGAAGCTGCGGATCTCGCCGGTGAAGACGCAGCGATCCGGGACGATGTTGTTTGCCGTCCCGCCGGAGACCGTCCCGACGTTCACGGTGGTCCGCCCGTCTTCGCTGCGGCCGAGGCGCATCTTCGAGATGACTTCGGCGGCGATGCGCACGGCGTGGACGCCGCTTTCGGGCGCGAAGCCCGCGTGCGCGGCGCGGCCCTCGATCTCGGCCGTGAAGGAGAGGATCGTCGGGGCGCGGTTCGCCGCGAGGCCGACCTCGCCCTCGAGGTCGAAGACGAACGCCTCCTTCGATTCGACCGCGCTGTGATCCAGCACCGCCGAACCGGCGCAGTAAGGCTCCTCCGCCGCGGTGAAGAGCAGTTCCAGCGGGCGGTGAGGCGAACCGTCCTCGAGCAGGGCGGTCGCGGCTTCCAGGATCGCCGTGAGCCCGGCGCAGTCGTCCGCGCCGAGAACGGTGTCGCCCGCCGAGGTGATCCGGCGGTCCGGGTGCAGCACGGGACGCTTTCCCTTCGCGGGCTCCACGGTGTCCATGTGCGCGCAAAGGAGCAGCGGGGGCAGGTCGAGCGTGCCGGGGATCTTCACGAGAAGGTTCCCCGCCGAGCCGGAAAGGGCCTTGGCGGCCCCGTCCTCCACGGCGGCAAGGCCGAGGGACCCGACGATCTCTTTCAGCGCGGCGCACATCTCCCGCTCGCCGAACGACGGGCTGTCGATGCGCACGAGGCGGCAGAACAGCTCGACAAGGCGCTGCTCGTTCAACATATCGGATCCCCCTTTCTCTCCCGGATTTTTTGCAAAGAACGACGAAAACCACCGCACGCGGGGAGAAGCCTCCCTCAGCGCGGGTGATTTTCAAAAGAAGCGGCGCGGCCGCCTCTTTTCGGTCCGTTGATATAAAATTATACAGGGACTTCGCGGATTTGTCAAGGGTTTTCCTTTCGCGGGACCACTTATTCTGCGAGCATTTTCCGGATGTTCGGGAAGGGCTCGAGGCTCCGCGCGAGGATCCCGTGCATCTGCGCGATGGCGATGCCGTAGTTGACGATCGGCACGCCGGCGTTCACCGCCGTGCGGATGCGGTGCTGCATCTCCTTTTCGTTCAGCATACAGCCGCCGCAGTGCACGACGAGCTTCACGCCGGAGAGGTCCTCGGGGAACTCTCCGCCGGAGGTGAAGACGTATTCGGGCTTCGCGCCGGAAAACTTCTCGATCCATCCCGGGAGCTTCACCGTGCCGATGTCGTTGCACTGGCGGTGGTGCGTGCAGCCCTCGGAGATGAGCACGCGGTCGCCGTCTTTCAGCTTCGAGAGCGCCGCCGCGCCCTCCACGAGCGTCGGCAGGTCGCCCTTGTAGCGCGCGAAAAGAATCGAGAACGAGGTGAGCAGCACGTCCTCGGGCGTATCCGCCGCGACCTTCCCGAACGCCTGCGAGTCCGTGATGACGAGCTTCGGCTTCACCGCGAGCATCCGAAGCGTCTCTTTCAGCTCCGTGTGCTGGCAGGTGATGAAGCTGCCATGGAAGTCGAGGATCTCGCGCATGGTCTGCTGCTGCGGCAGGATCAGCCGCCCCTTCGGCGCGGCCTCGTCCACAGGGATCACCAGCACGGCGAGGTCGCCGGGCGAGAGCAGGTCCGCGACGATGCGCTTTTCGCTCCCCGTGCCCTTCGCGAACGCGCCGAGCTTTTCCTTGAGTTCGTTCACGCCTTCGCCGGTCTTCGCGCTGACGAAGAGCGTGTGCCCGTCGGCGGGGGCCTTCTCCGCGAGCAGGTCGCTCTTATTCATCGCGACGATGTAGGGCAGGTTCCGCTCCCGGAACAGCGCGACGAGCGATTCGTCCTCCGCCGCGAGGCCCACCGTGCCGTCCACGACGAGCACGGCGATGTCCGTCTGCGCGAGGATCTGCCGCGCCTTCTGCACGCGCTTTTCCCCGAGCGCCCCCTCGTCGTCGAGGCCCGGCGTGTCGATGATGACGACCGGCCCGAGCGGGAGCAGCTCCATCGCCTTTTTCACCGGGTCCGTCGTCGTGCCCTTCACCTCGGACACGACCGCCAACTCCTGCCCGGTCACGGCGTTTACAAGGCTCGACTTCCCCGCGTTGCGCATCCCGAAAAACCCGATGTGCACGCGCTCCGCCGACACCGTCTCATTTAAATTCGCCATAAGTTCAAGTTCCTCTCTTTTTCTTCTACTTTTCTTGAAAGAAAAGTAGCAAAAGAACTTTTGCGTCGCGC
>CANRMW010000109.1 GCA_947631835.1 uncultured Clostridia bacterium
AAAGCCCTATCTCTTGAGGGCTTGTTTTTGTGCGCCCTTTTTCGGTATGGTACTCAAATTGTATTGTTTCAACCTTTTTCCTCCTTCTCCGCTTTTTCGGCGGCGGCTTTCTTTGCAGCCGCGGCCTTGCGCACATCCGCCTTGCCCAGGCGGATCGCCTGCACGATGCGCCGGCCCGCCGGGCAGGTGAACGCGCAGCAGCCGCACTCCATGCAGGAGGCGATGTCCAGCGCCTCAAGCGCGTCGGTGTCGCGCCGCAGCGCGTATTTTTCGAGCTTGGAGGGAACGAGGTGCATCGGGCACGCGGCGACGCAGCGCCCGCAGCGGATGCAGTCCGTCGGCTCCATCAGCTTCGCGTCCTTTTCGCCGAACACCAAAATGCCGTTGTTCTGCTTGAGGACCGGGACCTCCATATCCGGAACGGCGACGCCCATCATCGGCCCGCCCATGATGATCTTGTGCGGTTCCTCCTTGAGGCCGCCGCAAAACTCGATCAGGTCGGAGATCTTCGTGCCGACGGGCACGATCACGTTCTGCGGCTCCTTCACGGCGCTGCCGTCCACGGTGACGCGCTTCATCGTGAGCGGCATCCCGTTTTTCATGTAGCTCGCGAGGAACGACACAGAGGCGATGTTCATCACGAGGCAGCCCACGTCCGCCGGGAGCCCGCCCGCCGGCACGCACCGCCCGGTGCACGCCTGCACGAGCACCTTCTCTGCGCCCTGCGGATAGCTTGCCCGCAGGGGCAGAATCCGCACCTCGTCGTTCGGGTCGAGCTCGGGGTTGTCGGCGATCTCGCGGAGCTTTTTGATCGCGTCGGGCTTGTTGTCCTCGATGGCGATGAGCACGCGGTGGACATCAAGAATTTCCTTGATCTTGTAGATCCCGTGGAGGATGTTTTCGCCGTTTTCAAGCGCCTCCCGGTGGTCGGCGGTGAGGTACGGCTCGCATTCCGCGACGTTCACGATCAGCGTGTCGATGTTCTTCCCCTCGGGAATATTCAGCTTCACATGCGCGGGGAAGCCCGCGCCGCCCAGCCCCACGAGGCCGGAATCATGCGCGGCCTGCACGAGCTGTTCCTTCGTCTTGATCTCCTCCGGCGGCCGGATCGACGGATCCTTCTCCATCAGCCCGTCGGATTCGATCACGACCGCGTCGGCGTACTGCCCGCCGGGCATGAGGATCTTGATGAGGTCCTTCACCGTGCCGGAGACCGAGGAGTGGATCGGCGCGGAGACGTAGGCGGGGCTGTCGGCGATCTTCGTGCCGACGAAGACCTTGTCGCCCTTTTTCACAAGGGGCGTGCACGGCGCGCCGATGTGCTGCGTCATCGCAAGCGTCACCGTCGCGGGCGGCGGCATAAAGCGCGACTCCATCCCCGCCGTGTTCTTGCGGTGCGGCACATGCGCGCCGCCGTGCGTGCGGAACGGGCGCTTCGGAAAGGATAAATCCATGGTCATCTTTCCTTTCAATCGAAATAGGGAATCTCCGGCCGAAGGCGGGAGCTTCCCGAAAATCGGCCCGCCGGCGCACTGGCAGGGCCGTTTGAACACAAAATGCTGTCCCTTCTCTATTGTAACACCGCGCTTTTCCGTTGACAAGTGCAAATTGCAGAAAATCCACGAAAAGAGAAGAATTATTTTGCCGCTCCTTACAAACGGCGGACCGGGGACATCTTCCCGCTCTCGTATTCCGAACGCAAGATGGAATAGCACACGTCGTCCATCACTTCGCCGTCCGCGCGCGAGAACGCGCAGGGCATGATGCCCTCAAAATAAAACCCCGCCCGCTCGATCACCCGGCGCGACCGTTCGTTCCCGAGAAAATGGCTCACGGCCACCACATCGACGCGCAGCGTCTCGAACGCGTAGCGCACCATGGCCCGGACCGCCTCCGTCATGTACCCGTTCCCCCAGTAGGCGCGGGCCAGCTCATAGCCGATGGAAACGCTGTGGGTCCGGTAACGGCGGTAATCGCCCTGGAATTTGATCTTCCCGACGATCTCGCCGTCCGACTTGCGGACGATCGCGAAGACGTAAGGATCGTCCGCCGCACGGCGCAGCTCTCCCCGCGCCTGCTCCTCCGTGAGCACCGGGACCGCCCCCGCCGAGAGCATCACGGCGGGATCTGCGGCAAACCGCAGAAAGCCGGCCATGTCCCGCATGGTCCAGCGGCGGAGCGTCAGCCGCTCCGTCTCAATGACCGCTCCCTTTTGAAAAAAACTCAAGCGCCGTTCTCCTTTCCGAACTCCGCCCCCTCGGGGACGAGAAAGCGCAGCGCGGCGGGCAGGATCTCGAACCGTTCCGCGCCGTCCACGCGCACGCAGTTGCCGTCCATATTGCTGACAAGGCTCCCCTTCCCGCGCATCTCGATCCGCGTCCCCCGGCGATAGGTGAGGTACGGCGCAAAGCGCGGGTCCGAAAGATGCTTTCCCGCTTTGTATAGGGCGATGAGCCGCGGGATCTTCCGGAGCGGCGGTTTTTCGATCAGCACGAAATCGAGCAGCCCGTCGTCGAGAAGGGACGCCGGCGAGCCGCAGAAGCCCCCGCCGTACCATCTTCCGTTCCCCGCGAGCGCGAAGACGTAGTCCCCGGAGAATCGCTCGGTCTCCCCCTTTTCGTTCACGAGCTCAACCGTCAGCTCGTCGGAAATGCGCCCGAACAGGCTGAAGGTCAGAGAGAGGATATACGCGAGCGAGCCGGATACGCCCGGGATGCTCTTGTATCGCGTCATTTTTTCGGCGACCTTCGCGTCGAATCCCAAGGAGCAGATGTCCACCGCGAGGCCCCGGTCCGTTCGGATCATATCGACCTTCATCTCCCGCGCACCGTGCTGCCGGGCAAAATCAAGGAACGGCCCGCGCCCGCCGAAGCTGCGCACAAAATCGTTCCCCGAGCCATACGGGAACACGCCGACGGCGGCGTTCTCCCTTCCGGCCGCGCCCTCGCAGACCTCGGAAAGCGTGCCGTCGCCGCCCACCGCCCAGAGGCGCACCGCCTCCCCGCGCTCGGCGGCCGCCTTCGCGAGCGCCGTGGCGTGCCCGGGGTACTCCGTCATTCTCAGCGCATACCGGCCCCCGTGCGCCGCGTGATACGCCTGCACGCGCTCGGCAAACCCCTCCGCGCCGTTTTTTCCAGCGCTCGGGTTCATGATATAAAGGTCATACACCGCGCTTCCCTCCGTTTCCCGAATGTTCCGCCCAGCGGAAATACTGGTATACATCGCAGCGGATCATCCCGTTGTAGAGCTTCCGCTTCTTATCCGCTTTCTGCCCGAAAATCGATTCGAACCGCTCCTCCGGGCTGATGACCGTGCAGCTCCAGCCGCGCCGCTTCGGGACCACCCGCCCGAGGACCCGGTACAGCTCGGCGGCGGTCTCGCGGTCGAGCAGGCGCTCCCCGTAGGGCGGGTTCGTCAGCACGCAGCCGTAGGGCGCGTCGCTTTGGAAATCCCGCACGTCGCGCGTTTCGACCTCGATCCATTTCGAAAGGCCCGCTTTCCGGATGTTCTCGCGCGCGAGCTCCACCGCTTCCGGGTCGATGTCCGCCCCGAATGCCCGAAAGCCGCTCTCCCGGTTTTCCAGCGCTCTCGCGGCGGCGCGCTCCGCCTCCCAGACGCCGCCGGGGATCTGCCGCCACTGCTCCGCGGCGAAGTGCCGCCGCACGCCCGGCGCGACGTGCATCGCGAGCATCGCCGCCTCGATCAGCATCGTGCCGGACCCGCAGAAGGGGTCGAACACCGTGCCGTCCGGCCGCACGCGCGCGAGCTTTGCCATCGCCGCCGCGAGCGTCTCCTTGATCGGCGCCTCGGTGGAATTTTTCCGGTAGCCGCGCTTGTGCAGCGCCGCGCCCGAGGCGTCCAGCATCACGCTGACCGTGTCCCTCATGAGGAGGAACTGGATCTGATACTTCGGGCCGTCCTCGGGGAAGCGCTCCATGTCCCAGCGCTGGCGCATCGCTTCCACGACGGCTTTTTTCACGATGCTCTGGCAGTCCGGCACGCTCATCAGCGCGCTCGAAAGGCACCGCCCGCGCACCGGAAACGCGTCGTTCCGGGAAAGGAACGCCGTCCACGGCAGCGCCTTCACGCCTTGGAACAGCGCCTCGAAGCTCTTCGCCTCAAAATGCCCGAGTTCCACGAGCACGCGTTCCGCATATCGGGAGCGGATGTTGGCCCGCGCGGTCATCTCCGGCGAGTACGCGCACGAGACGCGCCCGTTCTCCGCCGCGACCTCCTGCGCGCCCATGTCCCGCAGCTCCTCGGCCACAAGCCCCTCGAGCCCCAAAAGGCACGGCGCCACCAGTCGAAATCCCGCCATTGTCCCGATCCTCCCCGCGCAAAACGCGCCGTTTCTTTTTTCAGTTTATCATAAAACTTCCCAAAGCGCAAGCGTTTTAGCGCGCGCGTCCCGCTTGACGGCTTTCCGATTCTTCCTATATAATGAGAACCGTGCGTGGCGGGGCCGCCTTTTTTTCCAAGGACCGTTTCGCGCCCGCACGAAAACGGCAGGCCCTCAAAAAGGATTCGGCCCCTTTTTTCCCGTGTAAGGTTTTCGGACGGTTTTTCGTCTATTTGGGTGAACGCGTTCCAAACTGAAAAAGGAGGTGGGATCATGGACGACAAAACGCTGCTCCGGCTGCTGCGCCGAGACGGCGACGCCGGGCTCGCGGCGGCGCTGGAGCTCTACGGCGGCGCGGTGAAGCGCGTCGTGGACCGGGTGCTGTACGACTGCCCCGAGGACGCGGAAGAGATCGCCGCGGACGTGTTTTTCCGTCTGTGGCTGCACCGAAGAAAGCTCAAAAACACGCCCCTTCGCCCGTGGCTGCTCGTCACGGCGCGAAACGCAGCCATCGACCGGCTGCGAAAGCTGCTCCGCAGCCGCACGGTGCCGCTGACCGACGAGCTCGCCGAGGTCCTTGCCGCCCCGGACGAACGGCAGGGCGCGGAGATCCTCGACGCGCTTCTCCCCGCCGACCGCGAGATCTTTCTTCGAAAATACTTTTATCTGGAGACCTCGGCGGAGATCGCCGCCGCCACGGGCCGCACGGAAAACGACGTGAACGTCCGCCTCTCGCGCGGGAGAAAAAAGCTCAAAGAATCCGTTCTGAAGGAAGGAGAGTCTTGTCATGAATAAAAAACTGCTCACGGCGCTCGGGGAGATCGAGCCCGTCCGCGCCTCGGCGCTTTCCGAGGCCGAGCTCGACCGCCTCACGGAAAAAATCTCGGTGAAAAAACGCGGGAGCCGCCCGGCATTCCGCGCGGTCCTGAAGACCGCCGCCGCCTGCGCCGCCGTGTTTCTGCTGTTCGTCGGGGTCGGGGTCGCGAATCCCGTGTTCGCGGAAAACATCCCCGTGCTCTCGAACATCGTCACATTCCTGCGCGGGCACAGCCCGTGGAACACCGCCGTCGGCCCGGGCGTCACGGAACACATGGTCCCGACGGAATCTTCCGACGGCGTGTTCACGGTCCGCGACGCGTACTACGACGGCACCTTCGCCGCGATGACGCTCTCCGCGACCGTTCCCGGCATCGATCCCGGCGCGCGTGCACTCTCGGTCGAGGTCCGCCTCGCGGCGGACGGGACGCCCGTTTCGGCGGTGCCCTCCGGCACGGTCGAAATGCTCCGCGCCGAGGGCGACACCTTCCTCGGCGCGCTGACGGCGGACGTGACCGCCGCCGCACCCGGCGAGCGCTTCACGCTCACCGTCACGCCGGAATCGGTGAAAGCCATCGATCCGTTTTACCGGATCCTGAACACGGCGAAAGGCGCTTATGAGGCGAAGTCCTTCCGGATGCCCGGCACGCTCCCGGAGATCACCGCCGAGATCGCCCTTTCCGCCGAGCAGCAGGTCTATGAAGTGAACGCCGCGCTCGGCGGCGTCTGCACGGTGCGCAGCGTCTCCGTCACGCCGGCCTCGACGCGCGCGGACATCGATCAGCTCGAAGGCGGGCTCGACGGCGCGGTGCTGACCGTCACCGACGACAAGGGGGAAGAACTCCCCTTCCGGGGCTATGGAGAGGACGGCGCGTGCTACTTCGACCCGCTTTTGAAGGACGTCCGCTCCCTCACCTTCTCTCTCGTGAAAAAGATCGACGCCACGGTGATCGATTCCGTGACCGTGCCGATCAAGGGCGGCTACATCGAGCCGGACGACCTCGACGCGCTCTGGGCAGACTACGCGAGCGAGGAGACCGTCTACGACCCGCCGATGCCGACGCTCCCGCCGAGCAAGCTGCCGTATAAGACCGAGCCCTTCGGCACGACGGTCGCCGCCTCAGAGCGCAGCGCCGCGCCTGTCGAGGACGGCGGGCGCTTGGAGATCACCTGCTCGAATCTGCAGGTCTGGGCGGACCACACCGAAGCGGGCATAGACGACGGCGACCTCAGCGGCCTGTCGCTCCCGTGGGAGCAAGGCGAGCCGAAGGAAAATTACCGCTTCGTCACCTTTGACCTGCACCTCGAAAACGAGGGGACCGAAGGCCCATTTGCCTCGCTCGACGACGAGCTGCAGGAGGAGGCCGCGCTCTATGAAGGAAACGACGGCACCGCCTCGGTCTACTGGATCACGGAGCTCGCGGACGTCGTCAGCGCGCGGGACGCCTTCTTCACCGACCTCTATTACTTCTCGGCGCACGGAAACGGCCTCTCGAATTACTACCACTTTGCGATGAACCGCCGCGACACGCGCGACGTGACCGTCGGGTTCTACCTCCCGAAGGATCTTCTCGAAAACGGCGAGCTGGCGCTGCTCGTCGGCGGGCACTATGTGGAACTCCCGCACTGTACCGAATAAACCCGAAAACGCACAAAGCGGGCGGAGAGCCAAACGGCTCCCCGCCCGCTGCTTTATTCTCAATCGCTGCTCTGCGTCGGGATGTACTGCCGGACGCGCCCGCAGAACTCCGCGAAGTTCTGCGTCTGCAAAATGACCCGGCCCGGCCCGGTGAGGCGCGTCAGGAACAGACCCTCGCCGCCGAAAAAAACGTTCATGCCGCCCTTTACAGTCTCCACCTCATACGCCACCGTCGGCTCAAACGCGACCACGTTCCCGGTATCGACCAGAAGGACCTCCCCGGGCGCGAGCGTCTTGTCGATCAGATTGCCGTCGATCTCGAGGAACGCGATCCCCTCTCCCCCGAGGCGCTGCAAAATAAAGCCCTCGCCGCCGAAAAGACCCGCGCTGAATTTCTTTGTGAAGACCGTGTCCAGCGTCACG
>CANRMW010000110.1 GCA_947631835.1 uncultured Clostridia bacterium
TAGATAAAGAGCGGATTGTAATTCTTCGCCGGCTCCTTCGCCACATAGCGGCAGGCCGCATACGCAAATTTGTTGGAGCTCCCCTCGATGAACGTGTCGAAGGTGTAGTCGTATTCTTCCGTTTGCGCCGCCTTCTTGCGTTCCGGGCGCTCGTTGGGCGTGACGAGGCGGAAGGTGATCTCCGGGCCGAAAACGCTTTGAATGGCGTTATTCAGATATTTATGAAAGCCGCGTTCCAGCGTCGATTTGTGAAATTCGTTGGGCGCCTGGATGATGGCGACGCCCTCCTCAAAATCCAGCGCCACCGGTTTCAGCTTGCTGAACCAGGTATCGTAGCTGACTTCGGTGATCTGGGACCGGAGACTGTCCGAGATCAGGCTCCATGCTTCCAAAAAAGATTCCATTTCCCGTTTTTCCCTCCTGCTTCGTTCGGATCATGCCCCGCTCTGTTTCGGCCGTGCGGATCCCGTTCCCACAAACCGGCCGGGCCGCCGAAAAGACTGCGGCGGCTCTTGCTTTTCCGCCGCGTCACGAGCAGGCTATACCCGTTTCATTATACCATTTTTGCCCCCGCTTGTCCAGACTTCTTTTTGATGAAGAAAAAGGAAGAAAAAAAGGGTTTCGCTCCCGAAGATCCGGGCTTTTTCCTCTTCGCCCGTTCCCTTTCACACCCAGATTTTGCGTGCGGAAAAAACCACACCGCAGGATATGGAAAGAAAAAATTTTCCGAGAAAAAATTTGCGAAAAAGGCGGAAAACCCTTGACATTTCGGCGGCGGATACGTTATAATTACGAAGTGTCATTATGACATGAAGTATTGAATCTCATGGCGCGGGTCTTTCCCGCGCATGGACATACCGTGCAAAAGGGGGAATATCGAGATGTTCAGAACGTATCAGCCGAAGAAGCTGCACCGCAAAAAGGAGCATGGCTTCCGCAAGAGAATGGCGACGCGGAACGGGCGCAAGGTTTTGGCCCGCCGCAGAGCGAAGGGCAGAGCTCGCCTGACCTATTGATACTGCTCTCTGGGGAGGTCACCGTGGCGTGGCCTTTCTTTGTTTATGTGTTTTGGAAAAGGCGCTGGACGATGGATAAAGTCATATCGCTGACGGAAAATTACGAGTTTCGCCGCGTCTATGCGAAGGGCAAAAGCGCGGTGCGTCCGGCGGTCGTGGTCTATGCGCTGCGGCGGCCGGGGAAGGACGTGCGCGTCGGCATCACGGCGACGAAGAAGATCGGCTCCGCCGTCGAGCGCAACCGCGCGCGCCGGCTGCTGCGGGAGAGCGTGCGGACGCTTTGGCCGCGCCTGCGCTTCGGATATGATTTTGTGCTGGTATCCAGAGGCAAAACGCCGCATGTGAAATGCGGCACCGTCCTTTCCGAAATGACGGACGCCATGCGCGCCCTTTCCGTGCTTCGGGAGGAAGTGGAACGATGAGCCGGTTCGCGCCGAAGCGCCTTTTGATCGCGCTGTTCCGGTTTTATCAGAAAGCGAAGCCCGCCGGCATGCGCGGGAGCTGCAAGTTTATCCCGACCTGTTCCGCTTACGGCATTGAGGCCGTGGAGCGCTTCGGCGCGCTGCGCGGCGGACTGCTCACGCTTTGGCGCATCCTGCGCTGCAACCCCTTTTCGAAGGGCGGGTACGATCCCGTCCCGGAGAAAAGACGATAAAGGATTGACAAACGAATGGTTCAGATTTTCAATTTCTTCGGCGGGATCCTCGGCTATCTGCTCTGGTTTCTCTACCACATTTTTCGGAACTATGGCGTCGCGATCATCTTCTTCACGCTGATCACGCGCGCGCTGATGTTCCCGTTCAACCTCAAGTCCCAGAAAAGCATGGCCGCCCAGTCCAGACTTTCCGGCAAGCAGGCCGAGCTGCAGAAGATCTACGCCAACGACCGCCAGAAGTACAGCGAAGAGCTTTCGAAGCTCTACCAGAAGGAAGGCGTCAACCCCGGCGGCGGCTGCCTGATGACGCTCCTGCCCTTCCCGATCATGTTTGGTATCTACTATTCCGTCATTTTCCCGCTGACGAACACGCTGCACATCGCGGCGGACCGCATCGCGCAGGCGACGGACTTCGTCTCCCGGCTGCCGGGCATGGTGAGCAATACGGCGGGCAGCTACGTCGAGATGCAGGTCATCCAGAATTTCGCCGGCCTCAAGCCCTACCTCACGATGTTCACGCCGGAGGACATGGAGAAGATCGAGTTTTTCCAGAAGGGCTTCCACTTCCTCGGGCTCGATCTGCTCGCCACGCCGAACGCCAGCTCCTTTTTGAGCATGATGTGGCTGATCCCGGTCCTGTCTCTGCTTTCCTACTGGGCGCAGTCGTTCATCATGCAGAAGATGAACCCCGTGCAGGGCGGCAACACCGGCTGCATGAAGGTCATGCAGTACGGCATGCCGCTGCTTTCCGCATACTGGGCCTACATCATGCCGGGCGCCGTCGGCTTCTACTGGACGGTCTCCGCGATCGTCGGCATCGGGCAGTCCGTGCTGCAGAGCAAGATGTTTTCACCCCAGAAGCTCGCCGCGCAGTCCGACGGCAGCCGCTACGCCTCGCTCCTCCTGCAGGACGCGCAGGCCGTGCCGCTCCCCGCGGATATGCAGAAGCAGATCGCCGATAAGATTGAGGCCAAGAACGAGGCCAGAAAGAACCGCGAGGCGACCCAGAAGCAGGCGACCAAGAAAAACGCCGCGAAAAAGACGGGCGGCAAAAACAAAGGCAGCGCCAGCGACTATATGGGCGCCGGCAAATGATCCCGCAGATTATCCCCACTACGACGACTACATAACGGGATAACGATATTCAGAGGAGTTTTTCAGTTTCAAACGGAAAGGAAGAAGGAAAATGCTCAAGGAAGCAATCGCAACTGGCGCCACTGTGGAAGAAGCGCACCGAAACGCGTGTGCGCAGCTCGGCGTCGATCCGGTAGACGCGGAATTTGAGATCCTCGAACTGCCGGAAAAAAAGGTCTTTGGCCTGTTCGGGGGAAGCCCGGCGAAGGTGCGCGCGTTCCTGCGGGAGACGCCAGTGAGCGTCGCGACGGAATATCTGACGAAGGTGCTGCATGCGATGGGCCTCACGGACGTTCAGATCGAGGCGAAGGAAAACGAGACGACAGCCGAGCTCGTTCTTTCGGGAGAGGGCGTCGGGTTTATCATCGGCCACCGCGGGGATACGCTGGACGCGCTCCAGTATTTGACGTCCCTTGTGGCGAACCATGTGGAAGAATCCTATTACCGCATCACGCTGGACGTGGGGAACTACCGCGAAAAGCGCCAGGAAACGCTGGAAAATCTCGGCAAGAAGATGGCCGCGCGCGCCGTGCGTACCGGCCGCAATCTGCCGCTCGAACCGATGAATCCATACGAGCGCCGCATCATCCACACCGCCGTGCAGACGGTGGAGGGCGCGAAATCGTGGAGCGAGGGCGAGGACCTTTCCCGCCATGTCGTCATCGGGCCGGTGGACGGGCCGCGTCCGCAGCCGAAGCCCGAGCGCAAGGGCGGCTATCGCGGGGACCGCAAGCCCGGCGGCGACCGGCGCGGCAATGACCGCAGGCCCGGCGGCTATCGCGGCGAGCGCGGCGGCGCGCCCGCCAACCGTCCTCCGCGCCGTGACGGCGGCAACCCGCCGCCTCCGCGCCCGGTGAACCGCCCGCAGACGCCTGCGGCGCCGCCGAAGCCTCGCGTGCTGGACAATGTCTCCACGCCCTATGGGCGCATCGAAAAGAAAAACTGACCGTCCTTGCGGCGGGATGTATGACCGGGAGACCGGATGTTTTTTGGAGGATCATGGCAAACACCACCGTCTGCGCCATCTCCACGGCGAACGCGCCGGGAGGCATCGGCGTCATCCGCATTTCCGGGCCGGACGCCTTTTTGATCGGCGACCGGGTATTTCGGGCCATATCGGGCGAAAGCCTATCGGAAGCGGCAGGATATACCTGCCGCTTTGGTCATGTTTACGATCGAACGGGCGCGCGGCTGGACCAGTGCGTCGCTACCGTCTTCCGCGCGCCGAAGAGCTTCACCGGCGAAAACGTGGTCGAGCTCTCCTGCCACGGCGGGCTGTTCGTGCTGCAGACGGTCCTCGCGGCGGTCCTCGCGGCGGGGGCGGAGCCCGCCGGCCCCGGGGAATTTACGCGCCGGGCTTTCCTGAACGGCAAGATGGACCTCGCCGAGGCCGAATCCGTCATGGAGATGATCTCTGCGAGCGGCCGGGAGGCCGCGAACGCCGCGCGCGCGGGACAGGACGGCGCGCTTTCCCGGCGCATTTTCAAGATCCGCGAAAGCCTCGTGGACTGCTGCGCGCACCTCGCCGCCTGGGCGGATTACCCGGACGACGACGTCCCGCAGGTGGACGGGACGTTTCTGCGCACCCGGATCGCGGAAGGGGAAAGGGCGCTCGAAGCGCTGCTGCAAAATTTTTCCGCCGGGAAGATCTACCGGGAGGGCGTGCGGACCGTCATCGCGGGGCGGCCGAACGCCGGAAAATCCACGCTGATGAACCTTCTCGCCGGAGAGGAGCGCTCGATCGTCACGGCGATCCCCGGCACGACGCGCGACATCGTGGAGGAAACGGTCCGCTTTGCGGGGATCCCTCTGCGCCTCGCGGACACGGCGGGTCTCAGGGAGACCGACGACGCGGTGGAGCGGGTCGGCGTGGCGGCGGCGAAGCGCCGCATCGAAGAGGCGCAGCTCGTCCTCGCGGTCTTTGACGGCGCGTTCCCGCTTGGGGAAGACGACCTTCGCCTGCTCGAAGCGCTCGAAAAGACGCCCGCCGTGCTGATCGTCAACAAGAACGACCTGCCCGAGGCGCTGGATCCCGCGCCGCTCTGCGCGTCGGGAAAGCCGGTCGTCTCCCTCTCCGCGGCCAGCGGCGCGGGACTCGAAGCGCTCGAGCAGGCGGTGAAGGACGTGCTCGGCGCGTCCCGCCTCGACCCGAACGCCGGCGTCCTCTACACGGAGCGCCAGCGCCGCGACGTCGAGGCCGCGCTCGCGTCCCTCAGGGAGGCGGAAGAGGCGCTCCTTTCCGGCCTCACGTTTGACGCGGTGACCGTCTCCCTCGAGGCCGCCGTCTCGTCGCTGCTCGAACTCACCGGAGAGCGCGTCGCCGATACCGTCGTCGATGAGGTCTTCTCCAAATTCTGCGTCGGAAAGTGAAGGGCGAGCCAAAGTGGCTTTGCCCCTTTGGACCCCTTTCAGGTCGCGCTTTTCTGAAGAAAAGCGCCCAAAAGACTTTTGCGACGCGCATCGCCGTTTCACGGCGCGGGCACAGCCCGTTTCGTTCGCCCTACGCTGGCCTGCGGAAGGCGGATGCAAATCCACCATACCAACAGTGCTTTCGGCGCGGGAGCAAAGCCTACCAAAAGCACTAACGAAGTGCGCGGAGCGCACGACCAGCGCGACGAAACGGCCTTTGGCCGCTTTTGCGTACTTTTCTTTCAAGAAAAGTATGCGCGGGAGTAAAGCCCACCAAACACACAAACGCAGCGGCGGTTTACCGCCGCGACCAACGCGCGGGCAAAGCCCGTTTCGTTTGCTCTACGCTGGCTTGCGGGGAACGGGAGCCAATTCACCATACCAACTGTGCTTTCGGCGCGGGAGCAAAGCCTACCAAAAGCACTAACGAAGTGCGCGGAGCGGCGGCAAAGCCGCTTTCGTTTGCCCTGCGCAGGCTTGCGGGGAACGGAAGCAGGCCCATCGCACCAACCCAACTTCCGGCGCGGGAGCAAAGCCCACCAAACACACAAACGAAGCGTCGTGCGTTTACGCACACGCGACCAACGCGACGCAAAAGTCTTTTGGCCTACCTTTTCTTCCAGAAAAGGTAGGAAAGGAGTCAATGAAATTGAGTTATCAGGCAGGAAAACTGGATGTGGCCGTGATCGGCGCGGGGCACGCGGGGATCGAAGCGGGGCTCGCGGCGGCGCGGCTCGGCTGCCGCACGGCCGTGTTCACGATCAATCTCGACGCGGTGGGGAACTGCCCGTGCAACCCGAGCATCGGGGGCACGGCGAAGGGGCATCTCGTCCGGGAGCTGGACGCGCTCGGCGGCGAGATGGGCAAGACCGCGGACGCGTGCACCCTGCAGAGCCGGATGCTCAACCGGGGCAAGGGCCCGGCGGTCCACGCGCTGCGCGCGCAGATCGACCGGAGGCGGTACGCGGAACTCATGAAGCAAAAGCTCGAGACCTGCCCGAACCTCCTTTTGAAGCAGGCGGAGATCACGGCGATCCGGCGGTGCGGCGCGCGCTGGGCGCTCGAAACGCGGCTGGGCGCGGTCTACGACTGCGCCGCCGTTGTCCTCGCGACGGGGACGTTCCTCGGCGGGAGGATCTTTGTCGGCGAGGTGTCCTACGACGGTGGGCCGGACGGCATGTTCCCCGCGAAGGAGCTGACCGCCTCGCTGCTCGAGCTCGGCATCTCCCTGCGGCGCTTCAAGACCGGCACCCCGGCGCGCGTGCTCAAGAGCTCGCTCGCGCTCGAAGGGCTCGAAGTCCAGCGCGGGGACGACCCCGTGACGCCATTCTCGTTCGAGACCGAGACCCCGCCGGAAAATACGGCGGTCTGCTGGGTGAGCTGGACGAACGGAGAGACGAAGCGCGTCATTATGGAAAATCTCCACCGCTCGCCGCTTTTCGGCGGGAAGATCGAGGGCATCGGGCCGCGCTACTGCCCGAGCATCGAAGACAAAGTCGTGCGCTTTTCGGAAAAGCCGCGCCACCAGCTCTTCATCGAGCCGTGCGGCGCAAACACCGAGGAGATGTACCTGCAGGGCATGAGCTCGTCTCTTCCGGAGGACGTGCAGATCGCGTTTTACCGGACGATCTCCGGCCTCGAGCACGTTGAGCTCGAGCGCAGCGCCTACGCCATCGAATACGACTGCTGCGACCCGCTGCAGCTGACCGCCGCGCTGGAGTTCCGCGACCTGCCCGGGCTTTACGGCGCGGGGCAGTTCAACGGCAGCTCCGGCTACGAGGAGGCCGCCGCGCAGGGATTTGTCGCGGGCGCAAACGCCGCGCTGAAGGTCCTCGGGCGCGAGCCGCTGCTGCTCGACCGCGCCGGGTCCTACATCGGCACGCTGATCGACGACCTCATCACGAAGGGCGTGAACGACCCCTACCGCATGATGACCTCCCGCTCCGAGTACCGGCTGGTC
>CANRMW010000111.1 GCA_947631835.1 uncultured Clostridia bacterium
CAAGTTGTGCCGTGACGCTCCTTGATCCCCAGCCGGGGGAACGCGTGCTGGACCTCTGCGCCGCGCCGGGCGGAAAATCCACGCAGATCGCCGCGCTGACCGGGGACAGCGGCCTGCTCTGGGCAAACGAGATCGTGCCGGGGAGAGCGTCAGTGCTGGCCTCCAATTTGGAACGCATGGGCGTGCGGAACGCGGTCGTTTCCTGTGTGGATTCGGAAAAGCTCGCGGCGCGCTTTTCCGATTTTTTTGACCGCGTCCTCGTGGATGCGCCGTGCTCCGGAGAGGGAATGTTCCGGCGCGATGCGGAGGCCGTGCGCGCCTGGAGCGAGGCGCATGTGCTTTCCTGCGCGGCGCGTCAGAGCGCCATCCTTCAAAGCGCTGCCGCGTGTGTTCGGCCGGGCGGCGTGCTGGTCTATTCGACCTGCACCTTTTCCCTTGAAGAAAACGAGGGAGTCGTTGCGCGGTTCCTGAAAGAAAACCCGGATTTCTCCCTCGAAAAGCCGAATGCCGCCTTCGGGCGGCACGCGTTCGGCATGGACGCCGTGCGTGTGTTCCCGATGGACGGCGGGGAAGGGCATTTCGCCGCGCGGATGCGCAGAAAAGGTGACGCGCCCGGAACGGCTCCGGCCTCCTTCCGGGGCACGGCGGACAGATCGCTTCTCGCTGATGCCCGCGCACTTTACGGCGAGCTGTTTTCGGACGCGCCGGGGGAATTTGCACAGGTCGGGGAAAAGCTGCTCATGCTCCCCGAAACGCTTCCCGACCTCTCCGGCCTGCGGATCGTGCGCGCCGGGGTGGAGTTTGCCGAGGTGAAGAAGAATAGGCTGGAACCGCTGCACGGGATCTTCATGGCGCACCGGCCGGCGGAGATCCGGAACGTCCTCTCCCTTCCGTTTGATGACCCGAGGACGGCCGCGTTCCTGCGGGGCGAGGAGATCGAGGGCGAAAATATGCAGCGAGGGTACTGCGCCGCTGCAATCGAAGGCGTGACGGCGGGATTCGGGAAGGTGACGGACGGGGTCCTGAAGAACCGCTTTCCAAAAGGACTGCGCGTGAATATCTGGTAGCAGGGCATAAAATCTGCAAGGCGGAGTGAAAGAACTTCGTGGAATTGTTCCCTGCAATTCCACGGTGCAAAACTTGCAAAAGCCGTCTTTCTGTGGTATAATGAGAAAAATATGTGCGGCGGGTCTCTGCCGTTTTTGAAAGAAGTGTAGCCGTTATGCAGGAAATCAGGATCGAGCGCACTACCGCGCCGAAGGCCAAACCCGCAGATGAGTCCAAGCTGGGGTTCGGAAAGATCTTTACCGATCACATGTACCTTATGGAATACGATACCGAGAAGGGCTGGCATGATCCCGCAGTCATCCCGTATCAGAGCATCACGCTGGAGCCCTCCGCCATGGTGTTCCATTACGGACAGGAGATGTTCGAGGGTCTCAAGGCTTATAAGACCGAGGACGGCCGGATCCTTCTGTTCCGCCCGAACAAGAACATCGAGCGCGCGAACAATTCGAACCGCCGGCTCTGCATCCCGCCTGTGCCGGAGGACGACTTCCTGAACGCGCTGAAGACCATCGTTTCCGTGGACCGGGACTGGATCCCGACCGCGCCGGGCACGTCCCTCTATATCCGCCCGTTCATCATCGCGACCGACCCGTTCCTCGGCGTCCGTCCGTCGAATACCTATAAGTTCATCATCATCCTCTCTCCCTCGGGCGCGTATTATGAGAGCGGCCTTGACCCCGTGAAGATCTGGATCGAGGACGACTATGTGCGCGCGGTGCGCGGCGGCATCGGCGAGGCGAAGACCGGCGGCAACTATGTGGCGAGCCTTGCGGCGCAGGTGAAGGCGCACGACGAAGGCTATTCGCAGGTGCTCTGGCTGGACGGCGTGGAGCGCAAGTACATCGAAGAAGTGGGCGCGATGAACATCTTCTTCAAGATCAACGGGAAGGTGGTCACCCCGATGCTGACCGGCTCCATCCTCCCGGGCGTCACCCGCGCCTCCTGCATCGACCTGTGCAAGCACTGGGGCATGGAAGTGGAGGAGCGCCGGATCTCCGTCGATGAGCTTGTTGACGCGGCGCGTACCGGCGCGCTCGAAGAGTGCTGGGGCAGCGGTACGGCGGCGGTCATTTCCCCGGTCGGCGCGCTGCGCTATGAGAATGAGGTCATGACGATCGCCGGCGGCGGCATCGGGCCGGTCAGCCAGAAGCTCTATGACACGGTCACCGGGATCCAGACGGGCAAGATCAAGGACGAGCTCGGCTGGACGGTCGAAGTAAAATAACGGAAATAAAACTTGCCGGGCGGTGCGAATGGGCACTGTCCGGCAATGTATTTGGAGGAGATCATCCGTGACGCGGTACAACATCATCGGCGTGTACGACCCGCCGTGCGAGAATCTGCTCTGCTGCAAGCGGAGAAAGCCGCCGTATCAGGGCCTTTATAACTTTGTCGGCGGGAAACGGGAGCCGGGCGAAAGCAGCGAGGATGGATCCTATCGGGAACTCTTCGAGGAAACGGGGATCACCCGGGCGGATATCGAGCTGCGCCATTTCGGGGATTTTTCCTACGATTATGAGGACGGCATCGTGGAAATCTGGTTCGGCCGGCTGAAACGGCCCGTCGAAGTGTACGGCGAGGAGAACGAACTGCTCTGGCTGCCGCACACGGAAAACTTCTTCGATTACACGCGTTTTGCCGGGGGAGGGAACCTCGGCCACATCGTCTACCTTGTGGAGCACGAGTACAGCGAGCGGATGCTGGGCGTCACCTTCGGGAAATAGCATATCCGGATTTGCATCGAGGGAGGCGATGCTTTGTTCCGCGCGCTTCGGGATGCGCTGTTCCGTCAATCCGTTTCGGGGAAGCGAACGAGCTTTTCCGTGAAGGTCATGCCCGCAGGGCGGCGCGTCTCGGTACAGAGCGAGTAAAGGTCGTCCGCGCGCGCCTCGAGCGCGAGCACATGGCTTGCGCGGCTGTCGAGCGCTTTCGCGTCCGCCGCACGGGTCACGGTCGGGAGGGCGGCGTTTTGCAGAAGCGCCGCGCCGTCGTCGGACATTCCGAGGACATGAAGGTACGGCGGGAGCGGGGGAAGGTCGTTCGTGATGCCCAAAAACGACGCGAGGACGATCCGCCGGATGCGGGCATGGCTGTACCGCTTTGTTTTTACCGCGTCGCAGAGTGTGGAGACGCTTTCCGCGGTCCTGGCTTCACTTAAAATCCGGTGTTCCAGTCCCTCTGCGACGTCCGGGACGTTTCGCAGCTCTTCCGGGCCGGCGGAGAGCAGGTGCGCGAGGACCGCGCGGTCCAGATATCGGAGAGACGCCGGATAATGTCCCGCGTCTCTTTCCTTTGCGACGGTCCGGTCGGTCTCCTCCGGCACAAACGCCGAGATCGGCCTTCCCGCCGCGCTTTCCGCGCGAAGATAGGAGGCGGAGGCGAAGACGCCGGCCGGCTGCGGCGCGTCATGTGTGGAGCCCGTTCGCCGGACCGTTTCCACGCGAAGCCCTGCCCCGAGCGTCCGGTCCGCCTTGCAGTATTCGATGCCGAGAATGTTGTTCGGCTCGCGGAGCGCGGCGGCGCATTCGTCTCCCATGAGCCGCCCGACTGCGGCCTCCCGTGCCGCGGCAAACGGGAGCCCGTCGCGAAGGAGCGGGCGGACCGTTTCCGAAAACGCGGGGGAGAGCAGGACGTCCGCAATCCTTTGAAGCAGTTCCGCGTCGCCGCATTCGCTGCCGAAGACGAGCGTATCCGCGTGGAGCGACCGCAGCAGCGCGACGCCGCCGAGGGCAAAACGCTCCGCCGAAGAGACAGCCCACGGCACGGGGAGCTCCACAACGAGATCCGCGCCCATGGAAAGAGCGATGCGGGCGCGGTTCCATTTGTCGAGAGAGGCGGCGGCGCCGCGCTGGACGAAATTCCCGCTCATCACGGCGACAAGGAGGGCGCCGGCTTTTTTTGCTTTGGAAAAAAGGAACCGATGGCCGTTATGCGGGGGATCGAGCTCGCAGATCACGCCGGAAATTTGCGTTTTCAGAGCCATTTTTCTTGAAACTCCTTGCTTTTTTCGGAGATTTGTATTATACTGGTATATATCATACCGCATCTTGGAGAATCTGGCAAGCCGCGCGTTGATTTTTTTCTGTGTCCGGCTGCCGTTTTCGAAGTTTTAGGGGGTTCATCATGAAAATTCTAGTCATCAATGCCGGCAGCTCCTCGCTGAAGTATCAGCTCATCGACATGGACAACGAGCAGATGCTTGCGAAGGGCAACTGTGAGAAGATCGGTCTTCCGATGGGCATCTTCGGTCACAAGACCGCAGACGGCCGGGAGCGTCATCTTGAGGTGGAAATGAAAAACCACACCGAAGCGTTCCAGCAGGTCAAGAACGCGCTTCTGGACAGCGAAGTCGGCGTCATCAAGAACCTGAGCGAAGTTTCCGCCATCGGGCACCGGATCGTTCAGGGCGGCGCGCTGTTCAGCGAATCCGTCCTCGTGGACGACAAGGTCATCGAGGGCATCGAGAGCCTGATCCCGCTCGCGCCGCTCCACAACAGCGCCCATGTGCAGGGCATTCGCGCCTGCATCGAGGTGTTCGGCAAGGATGTGCCGGAGGTCGTCGTGTTCGACACCGCTTTCCATGCGACCATGCCGCCGAAGGCGTATATGTTTGCCGTTCCCTACGAGTATTATGAGAAATATAAGATCCGCCGCTACGGGTTCCACGGCACGTCCCACCGCTATGTCAGCCACCGTCTCGCAGAGCTGATGGGCAAGGACCTCAAGGACATGAAAGTCATCACCTGCCACATCGGAAACGGTTCCTCGATCACCGCGATCAAAAACGGCAAGGTCATCGACACCAGCATGGGGCTCACGCCGCTCGACGGCTTTATGATGGGCACCCGCACGGGCACGCTCGATCCTTCGGTCGTTACGTTTATTGCGGAGCAGGAGAATCTCACCCCGTCTGAGCTTTCCGACCTCTTCAACAAGAAATCCGGTCTTCTCGGCATTTCCGGCGTTTCGAGCGATGACCGCGATGTGACGAAGGCGGAGCAGGAAGGCAATCCGCGCGCGATCCTCGCGCATGAGATGCTCGTTTACCAGATCCAGAAGTTCATCGGGCAGTACGCCGCCGCGCTGAACGGCGTGGACGCCATCGTCTTTACGGCCGGCCTTGGAGAGAACCAAGACACGCTCCGTGAGCGCATTTGCACGAATATGGACTACCTTGGGCTGAAGTTCGACAGCGCGGCCAATAAGGGCGTCCATGGCGTGGAGAAGAAGATCTCCGCCGAGGACAGCAAGGTCGCCGTTTATGTGATCCCGACCAACGAAGAGCTTGTGATCGCCCGCGACACAAAGGAGATCGTGGAGAAGCTGTAAGGACTTCGCATTGGACCGGACAGCGCTGCCGTGTTCCTGTTTTGGGACACGGCAGTTTTTGTCTTTTCCATTTATCGAGGAAAGACTGGCGGATGGTGTACAATCACTTCTCCGGGGGGAATAGCGGACCCCCAGAGGATAAAACGGAGTGCATTTTCGAACGCCCTTCGGCTGTCTGCGGGCGATGCAAACGAGGAGATCCTTGGCAGTTTGAGCTTACCGGAAGCCGTCCGTTTTCGGCGCACAAAAAGTCAAAACAGAACCACTTGGCTTTCCGAAAGAAGGGGAGAGAACGCATCGGGCGGTTTGCTTTACAGAGAAAGGCTGATGGAAAGGAAATAGATATCCTTTAGGGTACACAGAGGATAACATAATTTTGCTGTAAATGTTCCAAAGGGCATGTGCTTTATCTGTTTCGGTCAAAACAGGGGAAATGCTTGACAGGAGCGGCGTGAAGCAAGGGATTTCGCACTCACAATAACAGCGGAACTCCCGAGCGGGTACAGGGTTCGGCAGAAAAAGGAAGGATTCCGTCCAAAAGGACGGTTTTCTCATACTATATGTTGGCAGGAAAAGAAAATAAGGTACCAAATACTGTATTTTTTACAAGAAAACGAAAAAAAGATTGCAATTTTGTAACCTTTATGCTACAATGTGATTTGAGAAACCCTCTGTATATGCCTTTTTGGGCGGAGCAGGAAAGGGGAAGAGGTTGTCACCGGCACAAAAAACGTCGGTTTCTCGGCTTTTTTGAATGAAAACGGAAGCTGAAATACTGTAAAGTAAAACAACCTTACAGAAAGGAAGTAGGTCTTATGCAAATGAAGTCACGAACATTTCGGAAGAGATTCCTCTCCCTGCTCCTCGTGCTGATGCTGCTGGTCGGCGCTTTTCCGATCGGTGCTTCGGCAGAAGAGATCTCCGCGACGACCACGGCTTATGTGAATCTCCGTGCGGGAAGGGGTACGGACACCGCCTCTTCTATGGTCGTACCGTCCGGTACGACTTTGACGGTCACGGACACGAGCGATCCGAATTGGTACGGGGTCCGTCTGTCGGACGGGAAGACAGGGTATATCTATTCCGAATATTTGAATCTTGCTTCCACTCCGTCCGCGTATGCGAATCTCGACGCACCTCTGCTTCCGGGTGTGACGGCGTATACGGTCACCTCTGCAACGCTCTATAAGGGCAAGGATGCCGCGTCTATGCAGCTCGGCGTGATCGGGGCGCGCGTGCAGCTTTCCGTTTTCGATTACGACGGTTCCGAGTTTGTCGGCGTGGAGCTTTCCGGCGGCAATCGGGGCTATGTGTATAGGGACACCGTTTTTGTCCAATCCAGTTCCGGTTCGACCGTTGCGCCGAATCCCACTTCCGCGCCGGCCGGGTCTTCTTCCGGCGAGGTCGCGAAAGCCGTGACGACGGTCACGGTGAATGTGCGCAGCGGCAAGGGGACCAATACCTCCGTGGTGGATGTGATCGGGGGGGGGACGTCTGTCTCCGTGACGGATATGAGCGACAGCGCTTGGTACGGCGTGCGCTTCTCCGTCGGTTCGACGGTCAAGACGGGCTATATCTACTCGATCTATCTGGATATTGTTTCGTACAGCTCTTCCGGTTCGACATCGGTTCCGACGACGACGCCGGTCCCGACGCCCGCGCCGACGATCCCTGTGGGCGCGACGCCGAAGCCGGGTGAGTCCGTGGTCGCCGAGGTCAATGTGGATCGGCTGATCCTCCGCAAGGGCGCGGGCACGAC
>CANRMW010000112.1 GCA_947631835.1 uncultured Clostridia bacterium
TCCAACAAATTTGCGTATGCGGCCTGCCGCTATGTGGCGAAGGAGCCGGCGAAGAATTACAATCCGCTCTTTATCTATGGGAACTCCGGCCTTGGGAAAACGCATCTGCTGAACGCGATCGGCAAGGAGCTCAAGGACAACTTTCCGGACATGAACGTGATCTATGTGAAGGGAGACCAGTTCGCGAACGAGCTGATCGAGGCGATCCGCATCGGCTCGACGGCGGGATTTCGGGAAAAATACCGCAAAGCGGACGCGCTGCTCATCGACGACATCCAGTTCATTGCGGGCAAGGAATCGACGCAGGAGGAGTTTTTCCACACGTTCAACACGCTTTACGAGGCCAAAAAGCAGATCGTTCTGACGAGCGACCGGCCGCCGAAGGACATCGCAACGCTCGAGGACCGGCTCAAGACGCGCTTCGAATGGGGCCTCACCGCTGACATCCAGCCGCCCGATTTCGAGACGCGCGTCGCCATCGTCCGGAGAAAGGCGGAGCTCATCGGCCTGACGCTGCCGGACTCGGTCTGCGAGTTTATCGGCATGCGGCTGAAAAGCAACATACGGCAGCTGGAGGGGACCGTAAAAAAGCTGAAGGCCATCCAGCTCGTGGACGGCCTGACGCCCACCTACTCCACCGCGCAGCGGGCCATCAGCGACATCGTGACGAACGATCAGCCCACGCCTGTCACCGTGGACAAGATCATCGAAGAGGTCGGCCGCACCTATGGCGTCTCCCCGCAGGACATCCGCTCCGCGAAGCGCAGCGCGAACGTCTCCCTTGCCCGGCAGATCTCGATGTACGTCGTCCGCGAGATCACTGAGCTCTCCATGGTAGACATTGGGCAGGCGTTTGGGGGCCGCGACCACTCCACCGTCGTCTATGCGCTCCAGCAGGTGGAAGAAAAGATGCAACGTGACTCCGTCCTGCGCGCCACGGTATCCGACATCGTCAAGAACATCCGCGACCGGTGAGCCAAAATACTCCACATCTTCTCAACATTCCACAGAAATGTTTTCACCTCCCTGTGAAGGAAAATTTTTCTCTCCACCGCCTTCACAAAATTTGCACACCGGTTTCGGAAAAACTTTTTTTGAAAAAACACGGGTGGCTCCGCACTTTTTCCGTTTTCCAACTTTTTCACAGCCCCTACTACGACTGCGAAAGTATAAGAGAACAGAGAGAGAAAGATCTTCTTTTCGACGGAGAGGAGTTCGGGCCCGCCATCGGAACGCGTCCCGCTTAAAACGGCGCGGGACAGAAAAAGAGAACGGGAGAAAGGAAGAAAGAAAATGCTGTTTACGGTAGAAAAAAAGACCCTCACGGAAGCGGTCACGAACCTGCTCCGCGCGGTATCCACAAAGACCTCGGTCCCCTCGCTGGAAGGGATCCTCATCAAGGCGGAGGAAGACCATCTCATGCTCTCTGCATACGATCTGGAGATCGGGATGCAGACCAATATCCCGGCGTTCGTGCAGGAAAACGGCGCCATTATCCTGACCGCGCGACTGTTTTCCGAGATCGTGCGGAAATCGCCAGACGAAAACATCACCGTGGAGACGGATCAGCGCTTCACCGCGACGATCAATTCCGGTGTGAGCAGCTTCACGATCATCGGCATGAACCCGGAGGAGTTCCCGGAGCTGCCGAAGGTCACCGACGCGGACAGGCTCACGCTGCCCGCGAACGTCCTGAAGAGCATGATCCGTCAGACGTTGTTCGCCGTCGCGGATTCGACCGCGAAGCCCATCCACCAGGGAAGCCTGTTCCGCATTGAGGACGGGAAGCTCGACGTCGTTTCCGTGGACGGATATCGGCTCGCGTTGCGCAGGGAACCGATCCAGTATGAGGGAGAGCTGGATTTTGTCGTCCCCGGAAAGACGCTCGGCGAAGTGCTCCGCCTTTTGAACGACGACGACTCTCCGGTGGAGATCTGCCCGTCCCGGCGGCACATCCTGTTTCAGATCGAAAATTATACCGTGCTCTCCACGCTTCTCGAAGGGGAATTTCTCGATTATCGCAGCGCCCTGCCAAAGGAATCGAAGACGAACGTGACGGTCTCCACGCGGCAGCTGATGGACAGCGTGGAGCGCGTCTCCCTGCTCATCACCGACCGCCTGAAGTCTCCGGTCCGCTGCATGTTCGGCGAGGGGACGATCCGGCTGCTCTGCACGACGACCATGGGCCGCGCCAGCGATCAGCTCGACGCCGAGGTGGACGGCGCGGCGCTCGAGATCGGCTTCAACAACAAATACCTGCTGGACGCGCTGCGCAGCGCCGAAGTGGACGAGATCCGCATGCTGCTCGGCGGACCGATCAGCCCGATGCTGATCCGGCCGAAGGAAGGGGACAGCTTCTCGTTCCTCGTGCTTCCCGTGCGGCTGAGAACGGAAGGCTAATTTTCCGCATTTTTTGGAGAACGGGTGGAAAACTATGGAGGAGATCATTGAGATCACGACCGAATTTATCCGGCTGGACCATCTTTTGAAGCTCGGCGGCGCGGTCGATACCGGCGGGCAGGCGAAATTTGCCATTCAAAACGGCGAAGTCACGGTAAACGGCGAGGTCTGTACGATGCGCGGAAAGAAAATGCGGGACGGCGACGATGCTTCCTACAAGGGAAGAAGCTGGACCGTGCGCGCATCTCTTCCGGAGAAGAACGCATGACCGTCGAACGGCTGGCGTTTCGGAATTTTCGAAACCTCGCGGAAGACGCAATCGAGCCGGCGCCCGGCGTCAATGTGATCTACGGGGAAAACGCGCAGGGAAAGACAAACCTGCTCGAAGCGGCGTGGCTCTTCACCGGCGGACATTCGTTCCGCGGTACGAAGGACGCGGAATTGCCGAGGCTGGAGGACGGGAAAAACGCCGCCGAGGCCGCGCTTTCCATGCGTATTTTTTCAGAGGGGCGCGCGCAGGAGCTGCGGCTCCTCATCCAAAACGGGCGTCGGAGCAGCACGATCAACGGCGTGGAAAAAAAAACCGGTTCCGCGCTGGTCGGAAAGTTCTGCGCGGTAATCTTCTCTCCCGAGCATCTTCTGCTCGTGAAAGAGGGCCCCGCGAGGCGGCGCGCGTTTCTCGACGGCGCGCTCTGTCAGATGAAGCCCTCTTTTGCGCGCACGCTCTCCCACTATACGCGCGCGCTCCTGCAGCGGAACACGCTTTTGAAGGACGCGGTGCGGCACCCGGAGCTGCTTGACACGCTGGAGATCTGGAACGAACGGCTCGTGCTTTTCGGCGTGGATGTGATGCTCGAACGCATCGGCTTCTGCCGTCTTCTGCACCCGAAGGCGAAGGACGTCTATGCGGGCATCGCGAAGGGCAGGGAGGCGCTCTCTTTGGGATACGCGCCGTTTGACGGCGCCGACACGAAAGAGGCGCTGCAGGCGCAGTTTCGGGAGGCGCTGGAAGCGGCGGAAAAGACGGATATCCGCGCGGGATTTACGTCCGTCGGGCCGCACAGAGACGATCTCGACATCCGCATCGACGGCCTTTCCGCGCGGACCTACGGCTCGCAGGGACAGCAGCGGAGCATCGTGCTCGCGCTGAAGCTGGCGGAGGCGGACGTTCTGTTCGGAGCGACCGGCGAGCGGCCGGTGATCCTTCTGGACGATGTGATGAGCGAGCTGGACGCTTCCCGGCAGGACTACCTGCTCAACCATATCGACGGGCGGCAGGTCTTTCTCACCTGCTGCGATCCGCAGGCCGTGCGGCCGATGAAGGAAGGAAAGCGGTTCCGCGTGGAAAACGGTCGGATCCGGGAAACCGCCGTTGAAAAAAGAGAATGAAGGTCGAAAGCGCGATGTATATGCACCTCGGTCTCGGCGTCATTGTCCGCGAGGAGGACGTCGTCGGCATTTTTGATCTGGACAATACCACAAGCTCCGCCGCAACGAAGGACTTCCTGCGCCGCGCGCAGGAGGAGGACCGCGTGGAGGAGGTCTGTTACGATCTGCCCCGGTCGTTCGTCGTCTGTACGGGCGGCCCGGTGGAGCGGGTCTATCTGGCGCAGGCTGCGCCTTCCACCCTGCTGCGGCGTTCGCGCGCCGATCTCAGCGGGCACGGGCCCCGCCGCACCCACAGAAAGCAGCCGGGATGAACCGGCTTTGAAGGAGGAGAAGCAGTATGCAGTATTTCGGAGTCCCGATCTGTCCTTATTGTAAGAAGCGCGTCAACCTGATCCGCACATGGCGGCTCAAGCGGGAGGGCGAATACAAATGCCCGCGCTGCGGCGGCATTTCGAATGTCTATCTTTCCCCGCTCATCTATGTCTTCGCGGCGGTCGCGATCTTTGCGGGGATCTGCATTTATTTCTTTCATAAGTTTGTTTTGGACGACATCGGCCTGTTCACCTGTCTCTATGTGTTCATCCCGTTCGTCGGATTCTTTCTGCTCAGCCTGTTTACCGTGTACCTGCGGCGTCCGGTCATCAAGCGCGTCCAGCCGAGGGAGGAAGTCCGCCCCGGACCGCCGCCGCGCCGCCGCCAGAACGACCGCTTTTCCGAGGTCAATTCGGGGCGCTACCGGGACAGAAGGTGAGGGAGGATGCGGGCGATCCCCCACGCGTTTTGAAGAAAAAAACAGACGGCCGGCGATCCCTTTCCCTTTTCGTGGAAAGGCGGCGCAGGCCGTCGTTTTTTTGCGGTTTTTTTGGCGTTTTTCCGAGGAATCCTGAGCCGCAGGGCTTGAAAAAAAGCCTGCTCTGTGGTATACTATATATAATATTGACTGGCTGAAAACAGCTTTAAGGAGCGTTTGAATGGATATCAACGAAATGACGCATGTGGACGGCGATTACGGTTCGGACCAAATACAGGTCTTGGAGGGTCTGGAAGCGGTTCGAAAGCGTCCCGGCATGTACATTGGGTCCACCGGTCCGCGCGGCCTGCATCACCTTGTCTATGAGATCGTGGACAACGCGATCGACGAGGCGCTTGCCGGCTACTGCGACACGATCGATGTGCGCATCCAGCCCGGAGACATCATTTATGTGCGCGACAACGGGCGCGGCGTGCCGGTCGGCGTACAGCAGCAGACGGGCCTCCCCGCGCTGACGGTCGTCTATACGATCCTGCACGCGGGCGGCAAGTTCGGCGGCGGGAGCTACAAGGTCTCCGGCGGCCTGCACGGCGTGGGCGCTTCGGTCGTGAACGCGCTCTCCGTCTGGATGGACGTCTCCGTCCGGCAGAACGGGCGTCTCTATCACCAGCGTTTCGAGCGCGGCGACGCGGTCACCGAGCTCGAGGATCTCGGGCCGCTCGAAAACCCGGAGGAGACCGGCACGGAGGTGCGCTTTCAGGCGGACCCGGAGATCTTCCGCGAGACGACGGTCTACGACTACGAGACGCTGCAGGTGCGTCTGCGTGAGCAGGCGTTCCTGAACGCGGGCGTGAACGTCGTTCTGACGGACGAGCGCGACGCGGAGAACGTGCGCACGGAGTCGTTCCACTATGAGGGCGGGATCTCGAGCTTTGTCGAGTTCCTCAACAAAAACAAGGAACCGATCCACCCGGAGGTCCTCTATTTCGCGGCGACGGCGGCAGACGACAATTCGACGTGCGAGGTCGCGATGCAGTACACCGATTCGTTCAACGAGCTGGTGCTCTCCTTTGCGAACAATATCCACACGCAGGACGGCGGCACGCATGAGGACGGCTTCAAGCGCGCGCTGACCCGCGTGATGAACGATTACGCGCGGAAATACAATATTCTCAAGGAAGCGGACAAGAACCTCACCGGCGAAGACGTGCGCGAGGGCCTCGCGTGTGTCATCAGCGTGAAGGTCAAGGAGGCGCAGTTCGAGGGGCAGACGAAGGGCCGCCTCGGGAACATGGAGGTCGGGCCGCTCGTCAGCCGGATGGTCACGGAGAAGCTGATGACCTACCTCGAGGAGAACCCCGCGACGGCGCGGGCGATTTTCGACAAGGCGATGGCGGCGAGCCGGGCGCGGGAAGCCGCGCGGAAAGCGCGCGACATGGTGCGCCGGAAGACCGCGCTGGAAAACTCCACGTTGCCTGGAAAGCTCGCGGACTGCCAGTCGCGCAACCCCGAGGAGACCGAGATCTACATCGTCGAGGGCGATTCCGCAGGCGGCTCCGCAAAGGGCGGCCGCGATCGGAAATTCCAGGCGATCCTGCCGCTTTGGGGCAAGATGCTCAACGTGGAGAAGGCGCGCCTCGACAAGGTCTACGGCAACGACAAGCTGATGCCGGTCATCACGGCGCTCGGCACCGGGATCGGCGAGGATTTCGATCTCTCGAAGCTCCGCTACGGGCGCGTCATCATCATGGCCGATGCCGATGTGGACGGCTCCCATATCCGCACGCTGCTCCTGACGTTCTTCTACCGCTATATGCGGCCGCTCGTCGAGCAGGGGCATGTGTACGTCGCGCAGCCGCCGCTCTACCGTGTGACGAAAAACAAGCGCCACTATTACGCCTATTCCGACCCGGAGCGCGACCGGATCATGGCGGAACTCGGCTCCGGCTATGACATCCAGCGCTACAAGGGCCTTGGCGAAATGGACTCCGACCAGCTCTGGGAGACGACGATGAACCCCGAGACGCGCGTCATGCTGCGCGTCATGCCCTCCGACGCGGCAGCCGCCGACGCGGTCTTCTCCGTGCTCATGGGCGATAAGGTCGAGCCCCGCCGGGAGTTTATCGAGAAGAACGCGAAGTTCGTGAAGAACTTGGACGTTTAATGCCAAGGGGCTCTGCCCCTTGGAACCCCTTTACGGTCGCGCTAAGGTCGCGCTTTTCTGAAGAAAAGCGCCCAAAAGACTTTGACGTGTCTCGACCATTAGTTCGTTAAATGTTGATGACTGCGGTGCTCCACCAGAAGCCTCGCCTACGGCGCTGGGCAATAGGTCGGGAGCGCTCTGACAAAGCAATCATTTTGGATACAGCCCGTTTCGTTCGCCCTGTGCAGGCTT
>CANRMW010000113.1 GCA_947631835.1 uncultured Clostridia bacterium
ATCTCGTCCGCCACGGCGAGGCCGATGCCGTTGCCCCGGACGTTCTGGTTCGCCTTATAGAACTTCTTCTTGACGTTCGGGAGGTGCTCCGCCGGGATGCCGCAGCCGTTGTCGCGAATCACCACGCGGATGATGCCGTCCTCCTCCTTCGCAGAGACGCGGACGACGCCGCCGGTGTCGGTGTATTTGAGCGCGTTGTCGAGGATGTTGATGAACACCTGCCGCAGGCGGTTCACATCGCCGAGGACGGGCGAAAGGACGGTCTCCTCCTCGTTGTAGACGAGGTGCTTGCGCTCGGTGCGCGCGCGGTCGGTAAACATATAGACCGCCTGATCGAGCTCGGAGAGCAGATCGACGCGCTGCATCACGAGCTGCATCCTCCCGCTCTGCATCCGGGAAAAATCCAACAGCTCTTCCACCATGCCGGAGAGCCGCTCCGATTCCCGGATGATGACGCGCATGCCTTTCTCGTAGGTGTCCCGCCGGACGCTGCCGCTCTGGATCGTCTCCGCCCAGCCCTTGATGGCCGTCAGCGGCGTGCGCAGCTCGTGCGAGACGCTGGAGATGAAGTCGTTTTTCATTTTTTCGGAGGCGCCGAGCTCCGCCGCCATGTCGTTGATGGATTCGCACAGCGCGCCGATCTCGTCGTCCTTGTCCTTCTTGACGCGCACGCCGAAATCGCCCTTGGCGATCTTCGCCGCCGTCTCGTTCAGCTCCCGGATGGGGATGACGATGGAGCGGACGAAGTACATCCCGGAAAGCGTGACAAGAACGAGGATCAGCACGCCGATCCCCACGAGGAACAGCACGACGACCGTGATCTGCCGGTCGGCGCGTTCCATGGAGACGACATACCGCACCGCGCCGAGGAGCTGGTCGTTCGAGCCGCGCACCGCTCGGGAGATCGCCATGACCTTCTCTCCGCTCGCGAGCTTTCCGATCCAATATCCCGTGCCGGATTCGCTGTGCTGCGCCGAATCGAAGTCCGGCATGGTCTGGGACTGGTCCGGCGCGAACCCTGTCGAGCTCGAGAGGATCGTCCCGGCGCGGGAGACCGCCATGACCTCCATCATATTTTTATCGGGGAAATTCTCGGCGTAGCTTCTCGCGGCGGCGTTGAACTCCGTGACGGTCCGCGTGCCGTTCGCGAGGACGTTCGGGAGCTCGTCGCTGCGGCCGAGCAGCGTCATCTGGATGCCGTTATACGCGTAGCTCTGCACGACAAAGGAGAGCGCCGTGATGAGCGCCGCAAAAAGCAGAAACATCACGCCGAGGCTGTTGATGAGCCAGCGGCGCGCGATGCCCTTGTGAAACACAGCGTCTTCCCCCCTTTCGCCGTATCTTGCGACGGATCACCTGTCCCAGCGGTAGCCGATGCCCCAGACGGTCACGATGTGCTTCGGGCTGCTCGGCTCGTCCTCGATCTTCATCCTCAGGCGCCGGATGTTCACGTCCACGATCTTTTCCTCGCCGACATAGCCGTTCCCCCAGACGCGACGCAGGATGTCCTCCCGGCGCAGGGCGCGGCCGGCGTTCGAGATGAAATATTCCATGATCTGGAACTCCACCTGCGTCAGCTCGATCGGCCGGCCGTTCTTCGTGAACGAGCGGTTCCGCAGGTTCAGCGTGAATCCGCCGGAACGGAGCTCTTCCGAAAAATCCGGCTCCTGGGCGCGGTTCGCGCGCGCCACGCGCCGGTGGACCGCGTCCACCCGCGCGACGAGCTCCGACGGGCTGAAGGGCTTCGTCACATAATCGTCCGCGCCCATCATCAGGCCGGTCACCTTATCCATCTCCTGCGTCTTCGCCGTCAGCAGGATGATGCCGATCGTCTCGCTGCGCTGCCTCAGCTCCCGGCACACCGCGAGGCCGTCCATCGAGCCGGGCATCATGATATCGAGGATCGCCACGTCGAAGCCGCCGTTCGCGGCCTCAAAAAGGCGGATCGCCTCCTCGCCGTTCCCCGCCTCGGTCGTTTCGTATCCCGCGCGCTGCAGGTTGATGACAACAAATTCGCGGATGTTCTGTTCGTCCTCCGCCACAAGGATCCTTCTCATAGGGTCCGCCTTTCCGCCGCACTGCGGCTTTTCTCTTTCGTTTGCGCTGCCGCGCCTCACTCGTTCAGGACGGAGAACCCCGCGAGGAGCTGCGCGGTGCGTTCTTCCGTGCGCCACGCGCTGTCGAGGACCGTCATCATATACACGCGGCCCGCCACCCCGGAGAGGAAAAACTCGTTTTCCGCGAGGGCGTCGCGCTTTGTTTCCCACGCTTCCTCCGTGAAGACCGTCACGGAGAACACGTTCTTCAAAGCGGAGCTCCGCCCGGTGAACGTGTAGAACGTCGCCGTGCGCGTAACGGTGTCGTTGGCGCACGCGTAGGACTCCCCGTCCTCCGGGAGCCGGACCAGATAGTTTTCCGAAGAATTGATGATGCTCCGCACGGACGGCGCCATCTGCCCCGTCCCGGCCCGGTATGTGTTCCATGTGACGATATAGCCGGTGGAATCCGTCGGCGGGTCGCCCCAGGAAAGCGCCGGAGCCGCAGAGGGGATCTCCACCGCGCCGTCGCCGTTGATGTCCCGCGACGTCACGGAAACGGCCGGCACGCGGTCGGTGGGATTCACGGCGTCCGCGGAGAGATTCGAGAGCGGCGCGTTCAGCGTCTTTCCGTTCAGCTCGAGGCCGATCACCTGCGTGATCATGTGTCCGTCCGCCCTGTATCCGTCCAGGATCGCCGCGCGGACGCTGCCGTCCAGCCGCGCGAACTGCACCGTGGAATACCGCGTGACGGAAAGATCCAGCGGGACCGTGCTGTCCACATAGGGGTTCTCCCCGTTGAAGCGGTAAAGGCTCCCGAGCGGCGCGGGCGTTTCGCCCTCTTCCCCCGCCGTGCCGGGGACCGCCACATCGAGCACGAACAGCTCGCTGATCCCGTCCTCGTCAAAATCCGTCAGCAGCATCTCGCTGTACGGCACGGGCGCGGAAAACAGCTCCGCGGCGCTCTCGCCCGTCACCCGGTACGCGGAAGCGCCCGCCGTGGAGGTCTGCGGGTCGCCCCATCCCACGACGACCTCTTCCGTGCCGTCGCCGTTGAGGTCCCCGAAAAAGACCTTGTCCACCTGGCTCGCCGCGCTCGAAAAGGTCCCGATCGACCGCCACGCGCTCTCCCCGTCCTTCATCAGGACCTGCATCGCGAGGCCGGCCGCCTCCGGCGGCACATAAAACCCCACGGCCTCCGCCGTGCCGTCGCCGTTGAGGTCGCGCGAGATCACCGCCGAGCGATGATCCCCGTTTTTCGGGTAAACGAGGGAGACAGGCTCGTCGCTCCCGCCCTGCAGCAGCCGGTAGACCGCTTCCCGGTCCGCCGTGGTCCTCGGCGGGGACATCAGCGTCTGGGCGTCGAGGCCGGAAAGCTCCGAGCATCCGGAGAGAAAGAAAACCGAAAGCGTCAAAACGGCCGCCGCCGTCCGGCGCAGTATGCGCTTCATCCGCCCCGCCTCCTTTTCCAGACGCCCATGCGGGCAAACCATATATGATTCAGTATACCACGGTTCTCCGGTTCCCGCAAGTCTCCCGCTCTCGGTTTCCCGCGGAGAAAATGCAAATTTTCTTTGAATTTCCCCCGAACCGGTTGCGCGTGCCCCGGGCGTGTGGTAAAATTGTTGTATTCAGACCGTTTGGGACCGTGGAGGGAAGACCGGCATGACAAAAACACAGCGGCGCGCGCGGATGTGTCTGTTCGCGCTTTTCGTCCTGACACTGGGCTTTATCTGGTGGAACTCCCTGCAAAGCGGGCTCGAGTCCTCGAACCTCAGCGGCTCGTTCGGCGCGTTTCTGGAACGTCTCCTCGGCTTTCCCATCGACTCGTTCCTGCTCCGAAAGCTCGCGCATTTTTCCGAATACGGTCTGCTCGGCGCGGAAGCCGCGGCAGCCGAGCGGCTGACGCCCGGGCGCGGCGCATTCGGCGCGCTTTCCGGCAGAAACCTTCTGGAAACGCCGCTTCTGGGACTGCTCGCCGCCGTCATAGACGAGACGCTGCAGCTCTTCTCCGAGGGCCGGGCCGCCGCCGTCCCCGACGTTTGGATCGACACGGCCGGGTTCTGCACGGGATTTTTCGGGCTCCTGCTGCTGCTTTTCCTGTGCCGTTCGGTTTTCCGCCGAAAGCGCGGCACACACGCATAAACGCCTTTTGAAAGAAGGAATCGATATGAAAGCGCTGAAAAGATCCGCCGCGCTGCTGCTGGCTCTCCTGCTGCTCACGGCGCTCACGGCCTGCGCCGGCAGAAAGACCCCGACGCCGGAGGAATTTTCCGAGAAGGCCGAGGCCGCCGGCTTCCCGCTCCGGGACCTCCTCGCGGACCCCCTCCTCGAGACCACCCTCACCATCGCGCTCATCTATCAGGACGCGGAGACCGGCACGGAGATCGACTACACCGTCGCGCCCGACGCGGCCGGCGTGCAGAGCCTTTACGCCCGGCTCCTGAGCCAGTTTTCCGGCGCGGGGCTCGAAGAAAAGCGGATCGATTCGAGCGAATACAGCCGCTTCTTCGCGGAGGGAAACGAAACGGTCACGCTGCTCTGGCGCAACGGGGCGACGCTGATCTTCATCACGGGAAAAGATACCGAGGCCCTGCGGGGGTTCATCGACGCGCTCGGCGTCTGACCCTTTCCCGCCGGTTCAAAACGCCGGGAAAAGACACGCATAAGCGGACCGTGCGTCCTTTTGGGCGCACGGTCTTTTTTTCGCTGCTCTTTTGTTTTCGGGAACGGCGCCGGCTCACGGGAGGCGGAGCGTCACGCGCAGGCGGCCATCAAAGAGCTTTGCCGAAAGCGTCCCGCCCATCCGCTCCGCGAGCGTCCGCGCGATGGAGAGCCCGAGGCCGGTGGAGGCCGCGCCATCCTCCACGGTATAAAAGCGGTCGAAGAGGCGCGCCGCCTGCACGGGGGTGAGGCCGAGCGCGCCGTTTTCGAAGGTGACCTCGCCCGAAGCGGTCAGCGTGACGGAAAGATCGCCCGGGCTGTATTTGACGGCGTTCGCGAGCAGGTTCTCGAAGATCCTCCCGAGCGCGGCGCGGTCCGCGCGGCGAAGGACCGGCTCCTTCGGCAGGGAGATCTTCGGCTCGATGTTCCGGGCGGAAAGCGCCGCATACCCCGCCGCGAGGCTCTCGGTGAGCGCGTCGCAAAGGTCGAGCGTTTCGGGCTGCGGCGGGTCCTCGGAAAGCGTGACGGCAAAGCGGAACAGCTCGTCCACGCGGGCGGAAAGCGCCCCCGCGCGCTCGGAAAGGATCTCGGCGTAGCGCTGCGCGCCGCTGGGGAGGATCTCCCGGCGCAGCAGCTCGAGGTAACCGACGATCGCGGCGAGCGGCGTGCGCAGGTCGTGGGAGACGTTCGCGACGGCGGATTTCAGCGCGCGGTCCCCCTGCTGCAGGCGGTGGCGCTCCTCCGTGACCGCGCGGCGCGTGCGGTTGAGCGCCGCCGCAAGGCGCAGGAAGTCGCGGTCACGCGTCGGCACGGAGAGGAGGACGTTCGTCTCCTCCCTCTCGCATTCCGCGAGCTGTTCGGCGAGCGAGCGAGCGGCGCGTTTCATCACAAGGCATTTCGCCGCGAAATACGCCGCCGCGCCGAAAAGCAGCACGGCCGCCGCAATAAGCCAGAGTTCCACCGGGGCACCTCCGTTTGGTTCAGCTGATGTCTTTGTTTCGAAAGAGCCCCGCGCCGAGCACCGCCGTCACGGCGTAGAGCACGAGGGACGCGGCAAACTCAAAGGCCGTCGGCACGATCCCCTGATTGACGCGGATCGCCTGCCCGCTCGGGAGCACCCGGACGGCAAACTCCATCAGGCGGCGGGTGAGGCCGGGCGGGACGTAGTCCGGGTTCGGCTGCGGCTCGGCGGGGATCGTGAAGCCGTCCACCGTGATGACGGCGAACTGGACCGTCTCCGGCTCCGCGAGCAGGTTGAAGAGGTAACTTGCCAAAAACAGCAGGCCGAGCGCGAGGAGCAGTGAGACGACCGGGGCGGCCGCGCGGCGCGAGAGCAGCATGGAGACGAGCGTGAAGAGCGACGCGTAGACCGCCGTCGAGAGCGCGAGGCCGAGGAACGTCAAAAGCGTATCGGAAAGCGAGAGCGCCCATCTCTCCGCGAGCGGCGCGGCAACGCACCCGCCGAGGGCCGCGCAGAGCAGCAGCGCCCAGCCCGCGAGCGTGCCGACAAAGAGGTTCGCGAGGTAGACGTTTTCCCGGCGGTGCCCGGCGATGAGCTTGTTGCGGATCACACCGTCGCCGTACTCCGCGCCGAGAAAGAGCGGCACGGCGACCGCCGCGAGAAAGCCGAGGATCGGCGTCATCTCGAAAACGTCCACATTGAGCGGGCGGAGCGGTTCGTTGAACATCTCCTGCGAATGGACGTCGGAAAAACCGTTTCCGAGGCCGATGCAGCCCGCGATCAAAAGGCCGGCGATGCAGCAGGCCCAGAAGATGCCGCTGCGTCGGAGGCGGAACAGCATCGCAGAGAACAGCTCACGCATCGCCGTCACCTCCCAGAAGGTCCATGAAATACCCTTCGAGCGTCCCGCTGCGGTTTTCGGCGGAGAAGATCTCCGCGCCCTCCGCTTTCGCGGCCTCCGCGAGGCGCGAAAAGCTGATCTCCCCGAAGATGTCCGCGCTGCCTTTGCCGGTGATCTCATACCGCAGGCCGAGGGTATCGAGCGCGCGGGCGAGCGCGCCCGTATCGGAAACGGTGACGGAAAGGCGCTTCGCGCTTTCTCCCCGCAGCGTTTCGGCGCTCACCTGGCGGACCAGGCTGCCGCGTTCGAGAAAGCCGTAGTGCGTGGAGACCTTCGCGAGCTCGTCGAGGATATGGCTTGCGATCAAGAGCGTGATCCCCTTTTCACG
>CANRMW010000114.1 GCA_947631835.1 uncultured Clostridia bacterium
AAAAAAGAAAATCTTTTTTTGAAACGGCGTAACCTTGCGCCGCGAAAAACCTACTTTTTAGGTGAAAGCAAAACCCAAAGGAGGTCCTATCCATGAAAAAGAAGTTCCGGATCCTGTTCGCGCTCGTCCTCGCGCTGACGCTGCTCGCGGCGGGCTGCGCCGGGAGCAGCAAGTACGCAAGCGGCGCGGCGAGCGCGCCGCAGGAAGCAATGAACGGGGAGATCGCCGAAGGCGCCTACGTCACGGAAAGCGCTTCGGCCGACATGGCGGAGATGCCCGAGCCCGCGGAAGGCGAAACCTCCGGCGCGGGGACGCTGCTCGGCGGCGACCTGCCCGCAGACGGCCGGAAGATTATCCGGAACGCCTCCGTGGACCTCGAGACGACCGACTTTGAAAAATCGCTCGAGGCCGTGCGCAAGGGCGCGCGGGACGCGGGCGGCTATGTGGAGAGCTCGTCGCTCTACACGCCGAACGGCGACCGCTCGGCGGAGCTGACGCTGCGCATCCCGGCCGAAAAATACAGCGCGTTCCTCTCCGTGCTCGGGGAGACAGGGAGCGTCACGCGCACCGAGGAAAGCACCGAGGACGTGACGACGCAGCACATCGATGTGACGGCGCGCCTCAAATCCCTCAAGGCGCAGGAGGAGCGGCTGCTCGCGCTGCTGGAGGAATCCGGGACGCTCGAGGAGCTGATCGCGCTGCAGGACCGGCTCTCCGACGTGCAGTATCAGATCGAGAGCTACACCGCGCAGCTCGAAGCGCTCGACGACCGGATCGACTACGCGACGGTGCGCGTCTGGATCGAGGAGGTGCGGCGGTACACGCCGATCGAGCCGAGCTTCGGCGAACAGATCGGTGAGGCGTTCCGCGACATGGTGGAGAGCATCGGCGACGGTGCCGAGGACTTCGTGCTCTGGCTGATCCGCGCGCTGCCCGCGCTCGTGATCCTCGCCGTGATCGCGCTCCTCATCATCTGGATCGTGAAGCGCTCGGTCAGGAAATCCCGCGCGCGCCGCGCATCGTATGCGTCGCCCGCCGCGCAGCCGGAACCGCCGCATGCGGATCCGAAGCCCTGACGCGGTTTGGAAAAAGGAGACGGGATCGATGAAAAGGCTCGTTTTGGCCCTGTGCGCCGTCCTCGCGGCGCTGGCGCTCACGGCCTGCGGCGGCGGGGACGGCTTCGACGCGACGGTGCTCGACGTGCAGAAAACCAACCGCAGCGAGAGCGCGCTCGTGGAGACGGTGCAGCCGCTCGAAGACGGCGCGGTGCACCGGGAGCTGATCTGGGTCCGCGTTTCGCCCGGCGCGTTGCCCGCGCTCTCCCCCGGCGACACGGTGGCCGTCCGGCCGGACGGGGAGATCATGGAGACGCACCCGGCGCAGCTCCAAGCGAGATCCGTGAAGCTGAAAGAAAAGGCGGCGGGCGCGTTTTGGGGCACGATCAAAGAGGTGAACGGCACGGCGCTGCTCGTGGACCGGCTGGAACGGACGGAGACGGGATTCGCGGTGAAGGACGGCGAGGAGCTGTACTGGGTCGGGACCGGGGCGGTCGAGGCGCTGCCGGAGATCGAGGCCGGGGACACAGTGCTCATCCGCTTTGACGGCGAGATCTTAGAAACATACCCGATGCAGATCCACGCGGAAGCGGTCGTCTGCTGGGACGGCATCCAGGCCATCCTCGGCGCGGACGGGTGAGCCCTTTCGGGAAAGGAGAAGGAGAGATGAAAAAGCTCGTTTTGGTTCTTTGTACACTTCTGGCGGCGCTGGCGCTCGCGGCCTGCGGGCCGGACAGCGCCGGCGGCGAGACCGGCGGCGCGGAGAGCGGGACCTTCTCGCTGCGCACGGCGCCCGCCGGAACAGGCGAAGCCGCCGGCGAGGCCGACCCGGACGCGCCGGTCGTGGAGAACAGCACGGCATCCATTGAGATCGACGACATCCGCCCGGGCGAGCTGGACCCGCACCCCGAAAAGGGCGTGCAGTTCTACGGCACGGTGACGGAGCGCGGCGAGGGATACCTGCTCGTCGCGCCGGACGACGGCCGCGTGCGCCTGACGGCGGGGCCGGACGGCGCGTTCGACGAGGCGGAGCTGTTCCGCGTGAACGTCGGCGAGGCATTTGACATTTCCGATTACCGGCCCGGCGACCGCGTCGCGGTGACGTACAGCGGGGAACGCACGCAGGCGCAGCCGCCCGAGATCCGTGCGACGGACATTTTCCCGCTCGACGAAGCCATCGCCGAGGGCACGGACGGCGACCCGGCGGGGTACGGGCCCGCGCGGTGCGTGCGGGTGGACGGGCGGCTTTATTACGACACCGGGAAAGCGCCCGACCCCGGCCCCACCTGCGGGACGATGGACGGGTACCTCACCGAGATCCCGTCCAACGAGGTCCCCGACGAGGACGGCGAGGCGAACTTCCCGCTTGCCGAGGAGCAGGGATGGCAGCTCTGGAGCGGGAACACGGTCATCACGCAGGTGGACGGCGAGTGGCACGTTTTCGAAGCGGAAGAGCCCTTCCTGCTCTGCGCGCTGCCCACGGCGAAGCCGAAAACGGGCGCGGAAGAGGATTGACAGATCGGCGGTTCCATGTTAGACTGAGGGTGACGGCGCCGAGGGAACCTGACAGAGCATGGAGGAGGACCGCAGGATGGAAAAGCTTTACTTGATCACGGGCGCGACGGGACACATCGGGACGGTCCTCATCCCGGCCCTGCGGGGCCGGGGCGCGCGGATTCGGATCCTCTGCCTGCCGCAGGAAAGGCAGTTCGCCCCGGCGGACGTGGAGGTCTGCGAGGGGGACGTCACGGACGCCGCTTCTCTGAAAAAATTCTTCGACGTTTCCGGGTACGGGGAGACGACGCTCATCCACTGCGCCGCGACGATCACCGTCGCCTCGAAGGAGAACCCGCAGGTCTGGAAAGTGAATGTGAACGGGACGGAGAACGTCATGCGCATGGCGGCCGACGCGCACATCCGCAGGGTCCTCCATGTGAGCTCGGTGCACGCGATCCCCGAACGGCCGGCGCACGAGGTCATCCGGGAGGTCGGGTCCTTTTCGCCCGATCTCGTGCACGGGCAGTACGCGAAGTCGAAGGCGGCGGCCTCCGAAACGGTGCTCGGTTTCGCGCGCCGGGGACTGAACGTCAGCATCGTGCATCCCTCCGGCATCATCGGGCCGGGCGACCTGCGGCAGCGGAACCACATGATCCGCACGATCCGGGCGATGGCGAGCGGGGCGATCCCGTTCGCGGTCCGGGGCGGGTATGATTTTGTGGATTCGCGGGACGTGGTCGAAGGAATCCTCGCGTGCGAGACCGGCGGCGAAAGCGGCGAGTGCTATATTCTCAGCGGACAGTACCTCTCGGTTTTGGAGCTGCAGAACACGGTGCGCCGGATCGTCGGGAAAAAGCCGCTCAAAACGGAGATCCCGCACGGGCTGGCCAAACGGATCGCGCCCGCCGCGGAGCGCATCGCCGTCCTGTTCGGGCGGGACGCGCCGATCTTCACGCCCTATGCCATGCACACCCTGCAGACGAACGGGCATTTTTCCTTCGAGAAGGCGAAAAGGGCGTTCGGCTACGCGCCGAGGCCGCCGGAGGAGACGATCCGCGCCTCACTCGAAATGTGAAAAGAAAGCGCTTCGGGCCCTTTGCGGGGACCGGGGCGCTTTTGCGCAAGGAGCGGGTTGACACAGAGCAGGAGAAACCGGGAAACTCCGGTGTTCGGTTTTTTCCCCTTCGGCACGGCGGGAATGTCCTGCACAGAAGGGGACGGCTGCAACGCAGAAAAGCCCTGGACCGGTTTCTGAATCCCGGCAGACACCCTTGGACCGCGTTTAGGGTCGAGCGGAAGTATGCGGCGCGGGAAAATGCTTTGGGGCGCTTTATGGGGGCCGAGGCGGTTTTGCGGGAAAATTCGGCGACAGGAAAAGTTGGAACGCGCGGCAGGGGACTCGGCGGGAAGCCGGGTCCCTTTTTTGCGCGGGCAAGGAGCGAAGAAAAATGCGCGTTGGGGCTTGACAAAAGGGTTCGGGCGTGGTATACTCCTATCAACCTACTAGGTAAATAGTGGATTTGGAAGGGACAAAAATGAAAAACGACTTTGAACGCCTCGTGCGGGCGAATTTCCGGTTTGGGCGAATGTGACGGCACCTCGTTCGATCTTTCCGGCGGGAAAACGTCCCGCCGGCGCTCCAAACACGCTCCAAAGATAAAATTTGATGATGAAAGGAATTTGAACCATGTCCAATTATAAATTTGAAACGCTGCAGCTCCATGTCGGGCAGGAGACGCCCGATCCCGCCACCGACGCCCGCGCCGTCCCGATCTACGCGACGACCTCCTATGTCTTCCACAACTGCGAACACGCGGCGGCGCGCTTCGGCCTGACCGACGCCGGGAACATCTACGGCCGCCTGACGAACTCCACGCAGGACGTGCTCGAAAAGCGCGTGGCGGCGCTCGAGGGCGGCGTCGCGGCGCTGGCTGTGGCCTCCGGCGCGGCGGCCATCTCGTATACGCTCCAGGCGCTCGGGCAGAACGGCGGCCACTTTGTCGCGCAGAAGACGATCTACGGCGGGAGCTACAACCTCCTCGCGCACACGCTGCCGAACTTCGGCATCACCGCGACGTTCGTCAACATCCACGACCTCGCGGAAACGGAATCGGCGATCCGCCCCGAGACGCGCGGCATCTACATCGAAACGCTCGGCAACCCGAACAGCGACATCCCAGACATCGACGCGCTCGCCTCCCTCGCCCACCGGCACGGCCTGCCGCTCATCGTGGACAACACCTTCGGCACGCCGTATCTGATCCGGCCCATCGAGCACGGCGCGGACATCGTGGTGCATTCGGCGACAAAGTTTCTCGGCGGCCACGGCACGACGCTCGGCGGGATCCTCGTGGATTCGGGCAAATTCGACTGGGCCGCGAGCGGCAAATACCCGGCGATCGCCGAGGCGAACCCGAGCTACCACGGCGTTTCCTTCGTGCAGGCGGCTGGCCCGGCGGCGTTCGCCACCTATGTGCGGGCCATTTTGCTGCGCGACACCGGCGCGACGATCTCGCCGTTTGCGGCGTTCCTGCTTCTGCAGGGCATCGAGACGCTTTCGCTCCGCGTGGAGCGCCACGCGCAGAACACCGCGAAGGTGCTGGAATTTCTGAGCGGCCACCCGCTCGTGGAGAAGGTCAACCACCCCGCGCTGCCCGATCACCCGGACCACGCGCTCTATAAAAAATATTTCCCGAACGGCGGCGGCTCCATCTTCACGTTTGAGATCCGCGGCGGCGTGAAGGAAGCGCACAGGTTCATCGACAGCCTTGAGATCTTCTCGCTGCTCGCGAACGTTGCGGACGTGAAGAGCCTCGTGATCCACCCGGCGACGACGACGCACAGCCAGTTGACCGAGGAAGAACTCGCCGAACAGGGGATCCGCCCGAACACGATCCGGCTCTCCATCGGCACGGAGCACATCGACGACATTCTCGACGACCTGCGGCGCGGCTTCGACGCGGTCTCGGCGGCAAACTGAGAGGCGGCGGCAGGCCGCGGAAAGGAGCGGGGATGATCTCGACCAGAGGACGCTACGCCCTGCGCGTAATGCTCGATCTCGCGGAAAACGGCGGCGCGGGGTATGTCCCGATGAAGGAAGTCGCGGCGCGGCAGGGCGTCTCGCTGAAATATCTCGAGCAGATCATGCCCGCGCTCGTGAAGGCGGGCTGCGTGGAGGGCATCCACGGCCGGGGCGGCGGCTATCGGCTGGCCGGCCCGCCGGAAGCGTTTTCCGTCGGGGAGGTCCTGCGCCTCGCCGAGGGGGACCTTGCGCCCGTCGCGTGTCTGCAGCCGGGCGCGGCCCCGTGCCCGCGCGCCAAGACGTGCCGGACGCTCCCGATGTGGCGGGAATATTACCGGCAGACGAACGCGTTTTTCGACGGCATGACGCTCGCGGACCTGCTCGGCGCGGAGCTGCCCGGCGAAGCGGCGGAAGAAGACGGATGAATAAACGAAAGGACCTCCCTCGGGAGGCCCTTTTTATGCGGGGAAATCCGGCGCGGACCGGATCTTTCGGAGCATCTCCCCGGCGAACGCGGGGAGATCGAAGCGTCCGGCGGGAAACGGCGCTTCGTTTCGGTACGCGGCGCGCGCGGCGGAAAGGAGTTGCCCCCACGCCGGAAGGTGCGCGCTCGCCCACGCCCCACCCTCCGCCTTCGAGCGGATCGCGCCGTCCTCGAGATACGCGGCGGTGCGGCAGAGGTTCAGGATCACATAGGCCGGGTCGCGGAGGATCTCCGCCTCCGCGTTTTGAATGTCGGACCAGACGCTGCGCAGGTAATCCGCGCGGGAGACTTCGCCGAACATCTCCGCAGGCGGCGGCCCGTAGAGCGCGACGCCCCGCGCGCGCGTCACGGCGAAGTGCGCGGAGAGGTCGGGGTCTGCGCCGCAAAGGGTCTCGAGCGTGCCGAAGAGGTCGGCCCGATACTTTTCCCGGTGCGCGGGCGAATAGTGCAGAAAATAGGGCGGCGGGAAGGCGGGCTCCCGCGCGGCGGCGCGCGTCACGGCGCTAAGCTCAATCCCCTTCGGCGGCGCTTCGTCGTCCAGCGCGAGGACCGCGCGGAGGAACGCGGCGCGCTCCGGCATGGCGGGGACGCGAGCCGTCACAAAGAGCAGATCGACATCGCTTTTCTCCCATGTGAATCCGCCAAGCGCGAGCGAGCCGTGGAGATACGCACCGAGAAGGTTCTCCCCGAAGCGCTCCCGCGCGGTGTCGGCGGCGCGGCGGGCGAGGTCCATGGCGTCGCGGGTCGTTTTCATTTCTATGACCATTCCTTTCCGCTGCGCTACAAGGCACCAAAGGGGATGAAACACAGGCACCTCTAACACAG
>CANRMW010000115.1 GCA_947631835.1 uncultured Clostridia bacterium
CCTGCGACACGGCGGGCAACAAGCACCGTGTGTGCCTCAACTGCGGCAAAGTGAAGGAAAACGACGAGACCGCGATCCCCGCGCTCGGCCACAAGTATACTTGGGTGCAGCGCGAGGCTCCCACCTGTGAGCACGTCGGCACGAAGGTCCAGGTGTGCAGTGTTTGCGGCAAGGAAGGCAGCACGCAGTCCATCCCGGCGCTCGGGCATCTGTACAGCTGGGTGACCACGAAAGAGGCCACCTGCGAGCAGAACGGCACCATGGTGCAGGTCTGCCAGCGCAGCGGCTGCGGCGCGCACGGCGCGACGAGCGCCATCTCCGCGCTCGGTCATGCGTTCGCGTGGCGGACCGTTAAGGAAGCCACCTGCGAAGACAAGGGCCTCATGGAAGAGTACTGCGTGCGGTCCGGCTGCACCGGCAAGGGCAGGCAGGTCGAGCTCGAAGCGCTCGGTCACACCTTCAAGTGGGTCTCCACAAGAGAGCCCACCCCGTTTGCCGAAGGCCTCAAGACGAGCAAGTGCTCCAAGTGCGGCAAGATCGTGAACGAGATCATCCCGAGGACGACTCTTGCGCAGACGCAGTCGTTTACTGCGCAGACGCATGGAACGAGCGGATTTACTTCCTCGACCAGCGGCAGCACGGTGAGCAGCGGCACAGTGCATTCCGCCGCCCAGACGACGCAGCCCGCGCCCGCGCAGTCGGCACAGGCCTCTGTTTTCCAGACGGCACAGCCCGCGGTTTCCACCGCGAAGTCTGCGAGCACGCTGACGGAAACGACGCAGGCAAGTGCGACGAAGTCCGGGACGACGTCCTCCGCTTTCTCCGCGCCGACGCAGACGGAGACCAGCGGTTCTCTGACGTTTGGCGGAAGCACGGCGAATAAGAGCACCAATTCCTTCGGCGGTTCGAGCCTGGGCGGTTGGACGCAGCAGTCCTCGTTCTCCTCGTCGCTGGGAGGCAACAGCGGTTCTCTGGCGTTCGGCGGAAGCACGGCGAACAAGAGCACCAGTTCCTTCGGCGGTTCGAGCCTGGGCGGTTGGACGCAGCAGTCCTCGTTCTCCTCGTCGCTGGGGAGCAACAGCGGTTCTCTGGCGTTCGGCGGAAGCACGGCGAACAGGAACACCGGTTCCTTCGGCGGTTCGAGCCTGGGCGGTTGGACGCAGCAGTCCTCGTTCTCCTCGTCGCTGGGAGGCAACAGCGGTTCTCTGGCGTTCGGCGGAAGCACGGCGAACAGGAACACCAGTTCCTTCGGCGGCTCGAGCCTCGGCGCTTGGACGAATCAGTCTTCCCCGTTCGCATCGTCGAGCTTTTCCAGCAGCCTGAATACGTTCGGCTCGCTGGGAAGCACGAAGAGCGCGAGCTCCTTCTCCGCACTGAAGAGCTTTAGCACGGAGTCGGCTTTCGGCGGGACCAAGAGCAGCCGGGCGAAGGCAGCCGATGTCTTGAATTTCTTCTCGATCTTTTAATCCGGAAACGGCTCCGGGAAGAAACTGACGGACACGAACCACGGTACGACGTATCCGTTCACGGCCCGCTGCATCTTGAGCAGCGGCAAGAACGGTACGAACGCGTGCAGCACCACGGGCGTGAGCGGGAAGCGGTAAGACGCCGAACGTTCCGACCGAAAGAGAAAAAACGCGGGACCTCCGAGAGATCGGGGGTCCCGTTTTTGTATGCGTTTGTTCAGGGTTCGGCGGGGAAGGCTTTTTCGGGCTCCACGGCCATGTAAGCCGGGCGAATGATCTTGCCCGCATTGATGAGCTCCTCCATCCGGTGCGCGCTCCACCCGGCGATGCGGGCGCACGCGAAGATCGGCGTGTAGAGCTCGATGGGCAGATCGAGCATGCTGTATATGAAGCCGGAATAGAAATCCACGTTCGGAGAAACGCCTTTGTAGATGCGCCGCTTTTCCGCGATGACCTGCGGCGCGAGGCGGGCGACGCGCATATAGAGGCCGTATTCCGCGCTCCTGCCCTTTTCGGCGGAGAGCCCCGCGGCAAAGCGGTCCATGATCTCGGCGCGGGGATCGGAGATGGAGTATACCGCGTGCCCCATGCCGTAGATGAGGCCGGCCTTGTCGAACGCCTTTTTGTCGAGCAGCTTCTCGAGGTAGCGCCGGATGGCGTCTTCATCCTCCCAGTCGCGGAGCTTCTGCTTCATGTCCTCGAACATGCGGACCACCTTGATGTTCGCCCCGCCGTGGCGCGGCCCCTTGAGGGAACCGAGCGCGGCGGCCACGGCGGAATAGGTATCCGTGCCGGAAGACGTGACGACGTGCGTCGTGAAGGTGGAGTTGTTGCCGCCCCCGTGCTCCGCGTGGAGCATCAGGGCGATGTCGAGGACCTTCGCCTCCAAGGGCGAGAACTTTTTGTTGGACCGCAGGATGCGCAGGATGTTCTCGGCGGTGGAGAGGTTTTTCTTCGGCTGGTGGATGTACAGGCTGTGGCCGTCGTGATAATGGCGGTACGCCTGGTAGCCGTAGACGGAGAGCAGCGGAAAGATGGCGATGAGCTGGATGCACTGGCGCAGGACGTTCGCCGTGGAGATGTCGTCCGGCGCGTCGTCGTAGGAATACATGGTCAGGACGCTGCGGGCAAGCGTGTTCATCATATCGCCGCTTGGCGCTTTCATGATGATGTCGCGGACGAAATTTGTGGGCAGGGTCCGGTAAAATGCGAGCTGGGAGACGAAGCCGAGCATATCCTCGTCGTTGGGAAGCTCCCCGAAAAGCAGCAGGTACGCCACGCGTTCAAAGCCGAAGCAGTGCTCCGCGGGCGTCGCGCGGACAAGGTCTTCGATGTCGTATCCCCGGTAGAAGAGCCGCCCCTTCGCGGGAACGCGCTTCCCGCCCTCCTCCGTCATGGAGCGGATCTCGCTGACGCGCGTCAGGCCCGTGAGCACGCCCTTGCCGTCCAGGTCGCGCAGGCCGCGTTTGACGTCGTACTGCGTGTAGAGCACGGGGTCGATGGCGTCGTTCTTCTCAGAGAGCGCGGCGAGCTCTTTGAGCTTCGGGGTGATGCGGGAAAATTTTGAGCGTGCCATAGGGCCTCCTTTCCGGTCCGCTTTCCGGGAGAAAGGGACCATAAGCGATCTCGGGTCTCGTCGGTCTGGCCCGCCGCGCGGGCGGGGAAAACGTTTCGCTCCGGGTGGAGGAAACATAACCATTATATCATAAAGCGCTTGTCAATTCGTGTCGAAAGTGTAAAGCTTTTCGGGCTCCGCCGAAGGGCCGCCGGCATAATCGGACGCGCCGGGCCGTATAGATGAAGGACAAAGAATCCGAGGGGGGATGGCCATGAAAAGCCGGACCGTCCGGCTGCCGAGGGTGCGCCTTTCCGGCGTGCTCTGCGCCGCGGCCGCGGTGGGCTGCCTTTGCTTTGCGCTTTCCGGCGGGGCGGAAACGCTCCTGCGGGCGCTTCCGGGCGGGGAGAGCGGCCGAAAAGACGGTGCGCCGCAGCAAAGCGCAGAGGCCGAACCGTCCGCCGTCCCGGAGGCGCCGGAGGCGGACGACGGCGTCCTCCCGCCGTGGCACGAGCCGATCCCGTACTGCACCCCAGACCCGGAGCGGGAGACCGCGCCCGTCGCGGCGACGTTTCTCTCCGGCGGGGAAAAGGTGGCGGATTTTCATGTGAAGGACACCTCCGATTCCGGCGTGGACCTCGAGGAGGAGCTCGCCGCCGCGCCGGACGTACACATCCGGCGGGACGGTTCCCCGGCGGTCCTGCTCTATTCCACCCACACATGCGAATCCTTCCTGCTCCGCAGCGCCGACTGGTATTACACCGACGAGAGCTTTCGGGATCTCGACCCGGAGAAGAGCATCGTCGCTGTCGCGGCGGAGGCCGCGAGGGTCATGGAAGAAGGGGGATTCGGCGTGATCCACGACCGCACCGTCCACGATTCGCCCGCGTTTTCCGGGAGCTATCAGCGCTCCTGGGAGACGATCCAGCGGAACCTCGCGCTCTACCCGACGATCCAGATCACCGTGGACGTCCACCGGGACGCGTTCGGCGAGGAGGACGACGGCACGCGATACAAGCCGGTGACGGAGATCGAGGGCAGAGACGCCGCGCAGATCATGATCCTGACGGGCTGCGACCTGGAGGAGGAGCCGGTGTTCCCGGACTGGCGGGAGAATCTGCACCTTGCGCTGCGGCTGCAGCAAAAGGGGGAGGAGATGTTCCCGGGACTGTACCGGCCGCTGAATTTCACGCAGCGCAATTACAATCTCCACGCGACGCACGGTTCGCTGCTCATCGAGGTGGGAACGGAGGTCAACACGCTCGCGGAGGCGAAGTATTCGGGGAGGTTACTCGGGGAAACGCTCCTCGCGCTCTTGAACGACCTTGCCGCGCAGGAAGAATAGCATAAAAAAAGAAAAACCGCGCATACTCCACCCGAGGTGGTTTTATGCGCGGCCGTTTTTCGGTGCGTCCGTTTGTGATCTCTTTTTTGCTCACGCTGCTCGCCGCGCTGCTGATCCTCGGCATCCTCGCGGTGGATACCGAGGGCAGGCGGCTCAGCTTCAACGACGATTCCCCCGCCTTCGAGATCGTCTATGGGATGAACGATTCCGCGAGGCTGCGCGTCAACGCGTTTTCCTGGGGAAGGGAATTTGCGTTCACATGGCCGGTGCGCGTCTGGCACTTTGTCGCGGATTTCTTCTGCATCCCGCGCCACAGATAACGGCGGGGAAAGCGCGCGGGTGCGCCTCCGTTTTCCCGTCAGTCCATCTCGAGCGACCAGTCGCTCTCGGCGCTGCTGAAAACGGAGACGAACATATAATGGATCTCATCGGTCGTCCCGGCGAGGACCCAGCGGCCGTTTTCTTCCGTGACCGTCACGATCCCGCTCGCGTTTGCTTCCGGGTTCCAGTCGTAGATGCGCTCGAGCTCGACCTCGAAGTAGTCGCCGGTCCACGCCGCGCGGACTTCCAGCGTGCAGTCGGGTATCCCGCCGAGGCCGGTGCTCTTATCGACGCAGAGACGTCCGTCCTCGTCGTGCGCGTGGATCCCCTCGAGCAGGCGCGTCGCCGTCGCCGCGGTGAAAAGCCGGGTCGTCCTCTCGAAAAGCTCGTCGTAGGACTTGCAGAAGGACGCGCTCACCGGGTAAGCGATCGGCCTCCAGTCTTCATCGACCGGCGGGTATTCCGTGTCGTCGGCATACGCGCTGTCCATGACGGGGCCGCGGTCGAAGAACCAGCGCTCGTAAAAGTCCGTCGCCTCCAAAAGCAGCGTGCGCAGGTCGGCGGCGGTGAGCCGCTCTTCGGCGGGTGCTTCGGTCGGCTCCGCTGTGGGCGCGGCCGTCGGCGCGGCTGTGGGTTCGGCGGTCGGTTCGGGTTCGACGGTTTCCTCCTGTATGGATGCGGAGGGGACCGCCGCGTTCGGTTCCGTGTTTTGGGAAGAGCCGCCGAAAGGCACGAAGCGCGCGCAGGCGGAGAAAAGCACGGTGCAGAGCAGGACGAGTGCGGCGAGCATTTTTTTCATAAGTACCTCCTAAAGCGCGTTTCCATCGATGCTCGGGTCAGGCCGGGGTTTCTGTTTTCGGGGAGCCGACCGGAAACGCTGTCTTTAACGGAATCAGTATAAATCATCGGGCGTGCTTTGGCAAGCCCCATTCAGGGAAATGCCGGTGAAATTTGCTGAAATGGGCGTTTGTTCTCGATTTTGTAACAAATGCGAGGTATAATGAATTTGTCCGCGCGGGTGAACGCGGCGGACGAAACGTTATAGAAGAAAGAAGTAAGCAAAGCATGGCGAAAAAGCAGTTTAAGGCCGAGTCCAAGCGGCTGCTCGACCTGATGATCCATTCCATTTACACTCATAAGGAGATCTTTCTCCGCGAGCTGATCTCCAACGCCTCCGACGCAATGGACAAGCTCTATTACCGTTCCCTGCAGGAGGGCGGCACGGGCCTTTCCCGCGACGATTTCGAGATCTTCCTCGCCGCCGACAAGGAGAACCGGATCCTCACCGTCCGGGACAACGGCATCGGCATGACGGAAAAGGAGCTCGAGGACAATCTCGGCGTCATCGCGAAGAGCGGCTCGCTCCAGTTCAAAAAGGAGAACGAGACCGGGGAAGACGTGGACATCATCGGGCAGTTCGGCGTCGGCTTCTATTCCGCGTTTATGGTGGCGGACAAGGTGCGCGTCGAATCGAAGGCTTACGGCAGCGAGGAGGCGTTCTGCTGGGAATCCTCCGGCGCGGACGGCTACACCGTCTCCCCGTGCGAAAAGACGAGCCACGGCACGGTCATCACGCTGCACATCAAGGAGGACACCGAGGAGGAGCAGTACGGGGAATTTCTCGATCCGTACCGCATCCGCGCGCTCGTGAAGAAATATTCCGATTACATCCGCTACCCGATCAAAATGGAGGTCGAGAAGACCCGCCCCGTCGAGGGGAAGGAGAACGAGCACGAGCACTATTTCGAGGTGGAGACGCTGAACTCCATGGTCCCGCTCTGGCGCAAGAATAAGAACGAGGTCACCGAGGAAGAATACAACAGCTTTTACAAAGAAAAGTTCTACGACTGGCAGGACCCGCTCAAGGTGATCCACACCTCCGCCGAGGGCACCGCCACCTACAACGCGCTGCTCTACATCCCGCAGAAAGCGCCGTATGACTTCTACACCCGCGAGTTTGAAAAGGGCCTCGCGCTCTACGCCTCCGGCGTGCTTATCATGGAAAAGTGCGGCGACCTGCTGCCGGATTACTTCGGCTTCGTGCGCGGCCTCGTCGATTCGCAGGACCTCTCGCTGAACATCTCCCGCGAGATGCT
>CANRMW010000116.1 GCA_947631835.1 uncultured Clostridia bacterium
GTCCGCGCCGTAATCGCGGACGGTGTCGTCCGGGTTCACGACGTTCCCGCGCGACTTGCTCATCTTCTGGTTGTCCTCGCCGAGGATCATGCCGTGGCTCGTGCGCTTCGCATACGGCTCCGGGAACGGGACCTCGCCGATGTCATAGAGGAATTTATGCCAGAAGCGGCTGTACAGCAGGTGGAGCGTGGTGTGCTCCATGCCGCCGTTGTACCAGTCCACCTGGCCCCAGTAATCGAGCGCTTCCTTCGAGGCGAACGATTCGCTGTTCTCCGGGTCCATATACCGCAGGAAATACCAGGAAGAACCGGCCCACTGCGGCATCGTATCGGTCTCGCGGTGCGCAGGCCCGCCGCAGTGCGGGCAGGTCGTCTCGACCCAGTCGGTCATCTTCGCGAGCGGGGATTCGCCGTTATCCGTCGGCTCGTAGGATTCCACCTGCGGCAGCACGAGCGGCAGCTCGCTCTCCGGGATCGGCACATAGCCGCACTTGTCGCAGTGCACGATCGGGATCGGCTCGCCCCAGTAGCGCTGGCGGGAAAACACCCAGTCGCGCAGCTTGTAGTTGACCTTCCGATGCCCAATGCCCGTCTTTTCGAGGTGTTCCTTGATCTTTTCCTTCGCCTCTTCGACGGTGAGCCCGTCCAGGATCCCGGAATTGACCATGACGCCGGTCTCGCAGTCGGTAAACGCTTCCTTCTCCACGTCGCCGCCCTTCACGACCTCCACGATCGGCAGACCGAACTTCTTCGCGAACTCCCAGTCGCGCGTGTCGTGCGCCGGGACCGCCATGATCGCGCCGGTGCCGTAGGAGACGAGGACATAGTCGGAGATGAAGATCGGGATCTCGTCGCCGGTCAGCGGATTCACCGCCATGACGCCTTCGAGCTTCACGCCGGTCTTGTCCTTCGCGACCTCGGTGCGCTCGAAATCGGATTTCTTCGCGGCTTCCGCCTGGTACGCGCGGACCGCCTCCATATTCGTGAGCCGATCCGCCCACTTCTCGATAAACGGATGCTCCGGCGACATGACCATGTACGTCGCGCCGTAGAGCGTATCGGGGCGCGTCGTGTAGACGGTCAAAACGTCTCCGGCGGTCGTCTGAAAATCGACCTCCGCGCCTTCCGAGCGCCCTATCCAGTTTTTCTGCTGCGCCTTGACGCGCTCCGGATAGTCCACCAGATCCAGATCGTCGATCAGCCGCTGGGCATACTCGGTGATCTTCAGCATCCACTGGGATTTGACCTTGTGGACGACCTCGCTCCCGCAGCGCTCGCACACGCCGTTCACGACCTCTTCGTTCGCGAGTACGCACTTGCAGGAGGTGCACCAGTTGACGGCCATCTCTTTTTTATACGCGAGCCCGTGCTTGAAGAGCTGGAGGAAGATCCACTGCGTCCATTTGTAATACGCCGGGTCAGTGGTGCTGATCTCCCGGCTCCAGTCAAACGAAATGCCGAGCATTTGGATCTGCTTCTTGAAGCGCTCGATATTCTGCGCCGTGACGGCTGCGGGGTGGATATGGTTTTTGATCGCGTAGTTTTCGGTCGGCAGGCCGAACGCGTCCCAGCCGATCGGATACAGGACGTTGTACCCCTGCATCCGGCGCTTTCTTGCGACGACATCCAGCGCGGTGTACGGGCGCGGGTGGCCGACGTGGAGCCCCTGCCCGGACGGGTACGGGAACTCGATCAGCGCGTAATATTTCGGGCGGCTGTCGTTGTTCTTCGCGTGAAAGACGCCGCTCTCCTCCCAGCGCTTCTGCCACTTCGGCTCGATGGCGCTGGGCTCATACTTTGAAACGTTCATGTCACAACAGACCTTTCTAAGGGGTTATTCGGCAGCGGGAAACTGCAGCTCGACGGGCTCTCCGTCCGCCCAGAGTCGGTCGAGATCAAAAAATTCCCGCGCCTCGGGGGTGAAAATGTGTACGACCACGTCCTCATAGTCGAGGAGGACCCACGAGTTGGAGCGGTATCCCTCCACGCGAAGGGGCGAAACACCCTGCTCGTGCAGCTTTTCTTCCGTTTCGTCCGCCAGCGCGCGCACATGCGTGTTGCTCGTGCCGGAGGCGATGACGAAATAGTCTGCCAGCGAGGAGATGTCGGTGATGCGGATGACGCGGAGCTGTTCCGCTTTTTTCGCGTCCAGCACGGCGGCGACAGCCGTAGCAAGTCCCAATGGCTCCATAGCTTCGTTTCCTTTCTTTTCCCATCTGTATTTTGTACGCCCGACGCTTATTTTTTGCGCGCGAGCGCCCGAACGGCATCGTTATAGGTGTCCAGCGTCTCCGGGACGACCGCCTCGCCGCGGTCGAGAAGCTCGCGCAGCGTGAACGCCACACCCTCCACGATCGCCTTGTCGAGGTTCTTGTGCGCGGTGCGCCGCAGCGCCTCCACCCCGGGATAGTCCCGGTCCTTCGAGATGAAATCCGCGACGAAAATCACCTTTTCGAGCATCGACATATTCTTCCGGCCCGTGGTGTGGTAGCGCACCGCGTTGAGGATCTCCTGGTCCTCCACACCGAGCGTGTCCCGGATATAGACCGCGCCGCCCACGGCATGCCAGAACTTTTTCGCCGAGAGCTCCACGTCTGTCATGATTATACCAGAATCCGAAATGATTTTCAACTGTTTGTCCGGGGGCGTATCCTTCAAAATATCGTGAAGGAGCCCGGCGATCTCCGCCTTCTCGGGATCGGCGCCGAATTTCTTCGCGAGCTTCTTTGCTTCCTCAGCGACGTTCACTGAATGCTGCACCCGCTTTTCGGAGAGCATCGGTTTGATGGCCTTCATGCAGTCTTTCTTTTTCAAAGGTACAGACCCTTCCTCTCGATATATTCCTTTACCCCCGGCGGCAGCAGCGCGCCCGGATCTTCCCCCGCCTTCACGCGTTCACGGACCTCCGTGGAGGAAACGTCGTGAAACGGCGCGTTCAGGATCACGCTCGAAAACGGCGAAAACCGCGCCGCAAGATATTCGCTGTGACGGATAAGCCTTTCAAAACCGTCTTCCGTGCGCGGGACGGCGCACACCGTCGCGAGCGCGAGGATCTTCTCCGGCGACCGCCAGTCCTGCACCGTCAGGAACATGTCCTCGCCCATCAGGAAAAAGAGCCCGTCGTTCGGATATTCCTCCCGTAGCGCCGAAAGCGTATCGGCGGTGTAGCTCTTCCCCGACCGCCGAAGCTCCATGTCCGTCACGTCCATCGGGCAGACGGAAAAGCCCCGCGCCGCCGCGCGGCACATTGCGAGCCGATCCTCGCCCGAAGCGAGATCCGGCGCGGCCTTGTGCGGCGGGATCCCCGCCGGGACGAGCAGCACGCGGTCGAGCAAAAGCCGCTTCGCGAAGGTCTCGAGCAGCGCGATATGCGCCGCGTGGATCGGGTTGAACGACCCGCCGTAGACTCCGATCCTCACGGCTTTCTGACCCTCGGGAGCATGATCTTCGGCTCCTCCTCGTTCCGCTTATACAGCGCGAACTTCGAGCCGATCACCTGTACGACCTCGCTTTCGGTCCGCTCGGCGAGCGTTTCCGCCGCCTCCCGCGCGGAGAGAGGCGCGGTCTCGAGCACTTTCCCCTTGATCAGTTCCCGCTTCACAAGCGCGTCCGCAGCCTGCTTCACGAGGTTCGCTTCGATCCCGCCTTTCCCGACCATCAGGATCGTCTCTTCGTTCACGGCAAGTCCGCGCAGATACGCCCGTTGTTTGCTGTGCAGCATACACGTTACTCCTTATTTCTGAGATACTCTTCGAGCTTTGCGGCAAATTCCCGGAGCGCTCTTCCCCGGTGGCTGACGGAATCCTTCTCCTGCGCCGTTGCCTCCGCAAATGTCTTTCCCTTCGCCGCGCCTTCTTCGGAAACGAAGATCGGGTCATAGCCGAACCCGTTCTCTCCGCGATTTTCGTGCGCGATCTTTCCGTATGTATGTCCCTCGGCGTTGATGGCTGTCCCGTCCGGGAAGACGCAGCAGATGGCGCTCGTGAAATGCGCGCCGCGCCGCTCCTCCGGGACGTCCGCGAGCTTTGCGAGCACCGTCGCGCGGCGCTTTCCCACCTCGGCGTACCGCGCCGAATACACGCCCGGTTCCCCGCCCAGCGCGTCCACGGAAAGCCCGGAATCGTCCGCCACCGCCGGCAGCCCCGTTTCGTCCGAGGCGGCTTTTGCCTTGATGTACGCGTTTTCCGCGAAGGTCTTCCCCGTCTCCTCGGGTTCCGTGATCTGCGCCGTCGTGACCTCGATCCCGAGCGGCGAGAGGATCCTTCGGAACTCCTCCACCTTGTGTGCGTTGTGCGTCGCGATGATGAGCTTCATTTCAGTCCTCCTGCACGATGCCGAGCTCCCGCGCGGCCCGCAAAAAATGTTCGTCCGAAACCTTCCCGCCTCCCGCGAGCGCTTCCGCCCGCAGGAGCATCTCTATGGCGTAATTTCTTGCCTCTCTCTGTTCCTTGATGATCGCATCCGCCCAGACCGACGCGGCCTCTCTCAGTCCGCTTTCCCGGATCTCCGAGATCACCGCCTCCGCGTCATACGGAACGCGGGCGGGTTCAAATTCCCATGTGTCCCCGTTTTCCCGAAGAAACAGCATCTCCGCACCGGGCACGCCGGAAACTGGCACCCCAATGCTCCCCGTGTTCGCGTATTTCTGGCCGTTCTCTGCAAAGGTGAAGGGATGATGGCTGTGCCCGCTGACCACGACCTTTTCCGGGATCCGCGCTAAAACGCTCCGCAGAAGCGCTTCCTTTCCGGCGCGCAGATTCTCCCTCGACTTCCACGGGGAACCGTGGCTGATCCGGATCGGGCACCGCCCGTTCGGGTCGATCACCGCCGTGATCGGCAGGCTTTCAAAAAAGCGGAGGTCGCGCTTCGTCAGCCGGTCATAGGTGTACAGCAGGGAGCCTGTCGTGGACCCGTACCTCCAGTCTCCGCCGCGGTCCCGGTAACGCAGCATATATTCCTCGCGGTTCCCTTTCAGGAACACGCAGTCCCGCTCGCGCCGGGCCTCATAGATGCGCGCCATGGTCCGCTCCGGGTACGCGCAGTCCGAAACATAATCCCCGAGGAAGATCCATTTCTCCGCCCCGCGCCGGTCCGCCTCGCGCATCGCCGCTTCCAGCGCGATGTGATTCGAATGAATATCGGAAAAGACCGCCAAAAGCATCCGCGCACCTCCTTCCCCGCCGCCCTTCTGTCAAAGACGGCTTTCTCTAAAGTTCGTATCTTGTGCCGCGTGAAAGCAGCACTGCGTCCGTGATTTTCAGGCGCAGGATCACGGTGTTTTGATCCGAAAAATCGTTGTGGCCGTTGTCGATCCAGCCCGAAAACGCCCGCTTCATTTTTTCGGCAAGGGGACGGTTCTTTTCCGCGCAAAACCAGCCCAAATTCTCGCCGATTGCGTGCGCGGTATACCAGTCGCCCGCAATCGCAGCGGGGTTTGTCCGCATCTGCCGCATTTTGTTCGAGCGCGCGTCCGTGATCACATAAAACGATCCGCCCTCATAGTACGCGTTGACATACCGCACATAGGGAACGCCGTTCTCGACGGTCGCCAAAGAGAGGATATTGTCCTTGCCGCCGCCAAAGCGCTCCATCATGATCGTTTCAGCCTGCTCGTTCCAATTCATACGCTTCCTTTTTTCCCGAGTTCTCCTCTTCCCTGCATCAAGCTCTCCAAGATCACATCTATGTTCTCTGCGATTTTTTCAAGCAAAAACGGCGATCACAAGCCCTTTTCCATATACCCGCAGGTGAAAGGAAAGAAATCAAACTTCTTCGTGCCGATATGGAGAAAGCCTTGATTCTCATACCATTTTCGCAAAACCCGATTCTCTTCCACGATCCCGATGTTGATTTTCCTGCATCCTTCTTTTTTGGCTCTGTCAAAAGCATCGTGCAGCAAAGCAGCGCCGATACCCTCATGGCGATACTCCGGAAGAACACACAAATGATTGAGTTCGCATTGATGATCGTCCTGCCAGAGCAGAGAATAGTACCCGATGATTTTTCCGCTCTCAAGGCAATAGGCAAGCATGACCCTGCGTTCCATTTCCAACTGATAATGCAGTCGATCGGCACTGATCGCAAAAGCCGTAAATCGCGGCGCATTATCCGCAGTAAATCCAAATTCAGTTGCAACCGTTAGAAAGCTGTTTCTGATAACCTGCACGCATTCCGGAATATCTTTTTTCTCAATTTCTCTTATCATGGTGCTCCTTCCCCAGGAACTCCGATTCACCGGATAAATGATTTGCATCATTCCGCAAGATCCTATCAATTCTGCCTCGGCTTTCTTTCCAGCCGAGCCAGAGAATATCTTTCTTCCTTTGGCAAGCCTCTCAATCCCTTTATCCGCACTGAGGATGAAAGCAGTCAAATGTCTCTGCGTCCAACTCAACGAGAAGAACCGCGCAATATTCGGTTCTTCTCAAACAAATGCAGCAGCGCATATTTGTCTACAAATACCCGTCACGCAGGCAAATCCCGTTTCGCTTGCCTTCACCGGCTAGCAGGAGGCAAAAGCAGGTTCTTCAAACCGCCCAAACGCCCGTCGCGGGAGCAATCCCCCAAATCACACAGCGCCCAAGCGCGACACAAAAGTTTTTCCTCTTTTCCTGCGCTAAAATCGAGCGCAGCCGTGCTTATTTCATTAACGCGTCTTTTCGGCGCGGGAGAAAGCTCCCAAATACCACCGCGCCAAAGCGCGACGCAAAAGTCTTTTCGCCTACTTTTTCTTCAGAAAAGGTAGGTCAGTCGCGTGCAAAGAGGGC
>CANRMW010000117.1 GCA_947631835.1 uncultured Clostridia bacterium
CGCCTCGGGGTCAGGGTAGCGGTTCAGCGGCACGGAAAGCGCCTCCCGCAGGATCCTCTCCCGCAGCGCGTCCGGCAAGGGCAGGAACGATTCGTTCGCGTCCAGCCGGACGGGCAGCGCCTCGGTGTTCGGCGCGTATGGCGTGAGCCGCGCGGCCTTTTCATTCAGCTTGAACATTTACGCTTCCTCCGCCGCCTGCCGCACCTTGAGCGCGTTCGCGTGTGCCGTGAGACGCTCCGCCTCGGCGAACCGGATGACGTCCGGCGCGGCCTCGAGCAGCGCGTCCTTCGTGTAATAGATGAAACTGGATTTCTTGATGAAGTCGTCCACGGAGAGTGGAGAAAAGAACCGCGCCGTGCCGCCCGTCGGGAGCACATGGTTCGGCCCCGCCCAGTAATCGCCGAGCGGTTCGGGGGTATAGTGCCCGAGGAAAACGGAGCCCGCGTTGTCGAGCTTTCCGAGGTATTCCATCGGGTTTTCCGCGCAGACCTCGAGGTGCTCCGGCGCGAGCTCGTTGACGAGCGCCACGGCTTCGTCCATGTCCTCCGTGACGAGGATCGCGCCGCATTTGTCGATGGATTCGCGCAGGATCTCCTTTCTCGAAAGCCCCGCCATCTGCCGCTCGACCTCGGCGGCGACCGATTCGGCGAGCGCTTCATTCGGCGTCAGCAGCACGGAGGACGCGAGCTTGTCGTGCTCCGCCTGCCCCAAAAGATCCGCCGCGAGAAAATCCGCGCGCGCGGTGCCGTCGGCGATCACGGCGATCTCGCTCGGCCCCGCCACCATGTCGATGTCGATCGTCCCGAAGAGCATCCGCTTCGCCGTCGCGACGAAAATGTTCCCCGGTCCGACGACCTTATCCACCTTCGGGACGCTCTCCGTCCCGTAGGCCAGCGCCGCGACGGCCTGCGCGCCGCCGATGAGGAACACGCGGTCCACCCCGGCGAGCTTCGCCGCGGCGAGGAGCGTTTGATCCGGCAGGCCGGTTTTGCCTGGCGGCGTCGCCATGACGATCTCCCCGACGCCCGCGATCTTCGCCGGCAGCACGTTCATCAAAATGGAGGACGAGAGCGGGGCCGTGCCGCCCGGCACATACACGCCGACACGCTTCAGCGCGCGCACGCGCTGGCCCATCAGCGTCCCGTTCGGCGCGGGGTCGATGCGGCTCTGTTGCTTCTGGCGTTCGTGGAACGCGCGGATGTTCTTCGCCGCCCGCCGCATCACGTCAAGCAGCGCGGGGTCGCATTCCCGCTCCGCCGCGTCCAGCGCCTCCTTTGGCAGCTCCAGCGTCTCGAGCCGCACGCCGTCAAACTTTTCGGTGTATTCCCTTAGCGCCGCGTCGCCGCGCTCGCGCACGTTTTTCAGGATCTCGGAGACGGCGGCTTCGGCGTTCCGGTTGTTCTCCGCGCCGCGTGCGGCGATCGCCCTGAGGCACGCCTGCCTCGCGGCCCTGTCTCCCTTCACGATCTGGATCATTTTTCACCCTCCTGTTTCTTCACGGCCGCTTCCAGCCGGTCCGCAAACGTTTCGATCTCTTTCTTCCGCAGCTTCAAACTCGCGGTGTTGACGATGAGCCGCGCCGAGATCTGCGCCACGTCCTCGATGGGACAAAGCCCGTTTTCCCGGAGCGTCTCGCCCGTCTCCACGATATCGACGATCCCGTCCGAAAGGCCGAGCAGCGGCGCGAGCTCCACGGAGCCCTCGATCTTCACGATCCGAACGTCCATGCCCTTCGCGTCAAAGTACCGCCGCGTGACGTTCGGATACTTCGTCGCGACGGTCTTCTCGGCGTACCCGGAGAAGAAATCCGTGCCCTTCGGCGCGGCCAGCGCGAACCGGCAGCGCCCGAACCCGAGGTCCAGGATCTCGTAAAAATGCCCGTCGCTCTCGAGGATCGTGTCTTTTCCCACGACCCCGAGGTCGCAGACGCCGTGCTCGACGTAGGTCACCGCGTCCGCCGCCTTCGTCAGGACGATCTCCAGCGCGTCCCCGACGGGCAGCACCAGCCGCCGCCCCTTTTCCCGCAGCGCCGTGCAGTCGAACCCGGCGCTCTCGAGGAGCGCCAGCGTGTTCTTTTCCAGTCTTCCCTTCGTCAGGGCAAGCCGCAGCGGCCTCATGGCTCCACCTCCGCTTTCCCGTCCACGACGACGACCTTCGCGATCCCCCGCCGCGCGGCGTAGCGCCTTGCCTCCTCCTCGGTCTCGAAGACCGAGCTCTCGACGGTCCTGCCCTCCCGGGTCAGCCGGCGGATCATCCGCTGCGCGAGCAGCTCATAGCCCGCCGCGCCGTGGACCAGCACCTCGGGGACGACGGGTTCCCGCGCGGGAACGGTCTTCGCAAGCGCGTCCACGTCCGCCGCGAACCCGATGGCCGGCATCGGCTGGCCAAAGCGCGCGAGCAGGTCGTCGTACCGCCCGCCCATGAGGACCGCGTCCCCATGCTCCTCCACATAGGCGCTGAACACCACGCCCGTGTAATAATCGTTCCGCTGCACGAGGCCGAGGTCCACCATCAGCCGGTCCCCGAGCCCCAGCCACGAGAGCGATTCATAGAGCCCGCGCATCTCGCGGAGCGTCGCGGAAAGCGCGGGGTCCGCCGCGCAGAAGCGCTCCGCCTCCGAAAAGACCTCCACGCCGCCGAAAAGCCGGGGCAGCGCGCGGATGGCCCGCGTCCAGACGGTCTCGGGCAGCGCGTCCAGCGCGTCGCCGAGGGCCGCGTAATCCTTCGATTCGATCTTCTGCCGGATGTTCTCCCGCTCATCCGGGGCAAGAGGCAGCTTTTCCGCGAGCGCGCGGAACAGACGCGCGTCCCCGATCTCCAGCCGGAACCGCTTCGTGCACGCCGCGAGCGCGTCCACCGCGCAGCAGATCACTTCGAGGTCCGCGCGCAGACCACTCGCGCCCAGCAGCTCGATCCCCGCCTGCGCCGTCTCGTCGTTCCTTCCGGAAAGCTCCCGCCGGCTGCGGTAGACCGTCTGGTCGTAATAGAGCCGAAGCGGCCGGTCCGCGTCCGCAAGCCGAACGGAGGCAAGCCGCGCGATGGGCGGCGTGAGATCCGGCCGCAGCACGATGAGCCGCCCGCGGCTGTCCGTCGCCTTGTACATCTCCTCCTGCGGGATGGCGGCGTCTCCGGCGGCAAACACGTCGTAATATTCGATGCCCGGCGTGATCACCTCGTTGTACCCCCGGGACCGGAACACGCCGGTGAGCCTTTCGCTCACGTCCCTGCGCCGCAGACACTCCTCAAACAGGATGTCGCGCACGCCCTCCGGCGTGCTTTTTGCGTAATTCTTCATGCGTTCTTTTATCCTTTACCTTAGTAAATCGCTGCATCATATCATACCAGACTTTCCCACCGGTGTCAAGGGGCATTTCCAAAAACGGGCCTTCTCCCCGAAAAAAACGCGCCGCGCGGCGGGAAATGCAGATTTGTTCATAAAAATGCGGTATACTGTTTTGCAAAGACCGCTCCGCGACGCGGGCGGAAAGCAAACGGAGGAATACCAATGCTCGATCTCACGCAGCAGGAATTTAAAGTATTCGATCTTTTCAGCCACCAGCTCGCGCTCGTTACGGCCGGAGACATACAGCATCACAACGGCTGCACGATCGGCTGGGGGAGCCTCGGCAACATCTGGTCGCGGGGCGGCAGCGTCGGGCCGATCGTCACGGTCTACGTCTACCCCTCGCGGTATACCTGCTCCTTTTTGAAGGAGAACCCGATCTTCACCGTCAGCTTCTTCCCGAAGGAATACCAAAAGGCGCTCGGCTACATGGGCTCCCATTCGGGCCGCGACGGGGACAAGGAGGCCGCCGCCGGGCTCACGCCTGTCCCGATGGGCGACAGCGTCGCCTACAAGGAGGCGGAGCTCGTCTTCCTCTGCAAAAAGCTCTACCAGCACGAATTTGTCAGGGAGGATCTCGCCGAGGAGATCCGCAGCTATTACAAGGCGAGCCCCGCCGTCTATCCGCCGGACGAGCATGGGAACTGGCAGACGCACTGGATGTTCGTCGGCGAGATCGTCGCCGTGGAGGACCGCCGCTGAAGCCGCGCCGCTCCCCGAAAAACCGCACACGGAAAGCGTTCCGCCCCTTCCCGGGTTTTCGGGCAGGGGCGGTTTTTTCAGAACAGAGAGACCTGCGAGCTGTCCGGCAGATCGCCGAGCGCCCCCGCGCTCCGCAGCGTGTCGATCACGGCGGTCGTCACCTTGGCGCGCGCCTGCAGCTCGTCCACGGAGATGAAGTCCCCGGTCCGGCAGGCGTCATAGAGCGTCGCCGCGGCGGATTCCCCCACGCCCGAAAGCGAACAGAAGGGCAGCCGGATCTTTCCCTCCTCCACGAGGAATTTTCTCGCGTGGGACTTTTTCAGATCCACCGGCAGCACCTCGATCCCGCGCGCGAGCATCTCGTTGACGATCTGCAGCGTCGCGTACTCGGATTCCTCCTTCGCGGTGGCCGTCCGCTCCTTCTGCTTCGCCTCGATGTCGCGCATCTTGCGCAGCACCGCCGGGCGTCCCTCGGCGACGGTCATGCCGTCGAAATCCTCGCTGCGCACCGTGAAATACGCGGCGTAATACTCCACCGGGCGGTGGACCTTGTACCAGCCCAGCCGCAGCGTCGAGATCATATACGCCGTGGCATGCGCTTTAGGGAACATATACTTGATCTTATAGCACGATTCGATGTACCAGTCCGGCACGCCGTGCTCCTTCATCGCGGCGACGTGCTCCTGCGTCAGGAGTTTTCTCGCGGTGCCCTTGCGCGTGATCTCCATGATCTTGAACGCCATCTTCGGCTCGAGCCCCTTTAAGAGCAGATACGTCATGATGCTGTCTCTCGTCCCGATGACGTTCGAGATCGTGCAGGTGCCGTTCTTGATGAGGTCCTGCGCGTTTCCGAGCCACACGTCCGTGCCGTGGGAGAGGCCGGAGATCTGGAGCAGGTCGGAGAAGCGCTGCGGCTTCGAGTCGATCAGCATTTGCCGCACGAAGGACGTGCCGCATTCCGGCAGAGAGAACGTGCCGGTCAGCGAGCCGATGTCCTCCGGAGAAACGCCGAGCGCCTTCGTGGAGGTGAACAGCGACATCACCTCGGGGTCGCTCATCGAGACCTTCATCACCGGGATGCCGGTGTAATCCTCGAGATAGCGGTAGATCGTCGGGACGTCGTGCCCGAGCTCGTCGAGCTTGCAGATCGTGTCGTGGATCGAGTGGAAGTCGAAGTGCGTCGTGATGTTGTCGGAGTTCTGGTCGTTCGCCGGGTGCTGCACGGGGCAGAAATCGTAGATCTCCATGCCCTTCGGCACGACGACCATGCCGCCTGGGTGCTGGCCCGTGGAACGCCGGATGCCGGTGCAGGCGATGGAGAGCCGCTTTTCCTCGGCCTTGGAATACGTCCGCCCGCGCTCCTCCGCGTATTTTTTCACATAGCCGAACGCGGTCTTGTCGGCGATGGTCGTGATGGTCCCGGCCTTGAAGACGTTCTCCCGGCCGAAGAGCGTCTCGGTGTAGCGGTGCGCGCCGCTCTGGTACTCGCCGGAGAAGTTGAGGTCGATATCCGGCGTCTTGTCGCCGTCAAAGCCAAGGAATGTCTCGAACGGGATCGTGTGCCCGTCGCGCTCGAGCGGCGTGCCGCAGCGCGGGCAGTCCTTCGGCGGCAGGTCGAAGCCGGAGTCGTAGGACCCATCCGTGATGAACTCGCTGTATTTGCAGTGCGGACAGATGTAGTGCGGCTCGAGTGGGTTCACCTCCGAGATGCCGGACATCGTCGCGACGAACGACGAGCCGACCGACCCCCGCGAACCGACGAGATAGCCGTGTGCCTCGCTGTCCGCAACGAGCTTCTGCGCGGTCATGTAGAGCACGGAGAACCCGTGCTTGTTGATGGAATCGAGCTCCCTGCGCAGCCGCTTTTCAACGATCTCCGGCAGCGGGTCGCCGTAGCGCTCCTTCGTGCGCGCCCATGTGATCTCGTTGAGCTCCTTTTCCGCGCCGTCGATAAAGGGCGGGAACACGCCCTCCGGAATCGGCCGGATCTCCTCGATCATGTCGGCGATCCGGTTCGGGTTCGTCACCACGACCTCATACGCCTTTTCCTCCCCGAGATACGAAAACTCCCGCAGCATCTCGTCGGTGGTCTTGAAGTAGAGCGGCGCCTGCGTGTCGGCGTCGGCAAAACCCTGCCCGGCCATCAGAATCGCGCGGCCGGCGGAATCCTTCGGGTCGAGGAAATGCACGTCGCCCGTCGCGACGACAGGTTTCCCGAGCGCTTCGCCGAGCTTTACGACCGTTCGGTTATATTCGCGAAGCTGCTCCTCGTCGCATTTTCCCTCGCGCACCATGAACATATTGTTGCCGAGCGGCTGGATCTCCAGATAATCGTAATAGTCGGCGATCTCCTTCAGCCGCTCCCACGGCTCGCCCTGCACGACCGCGCGGAACAGCTCGCCCGCCTCGCACGCGGAACCGAGGATCAGCCCCTCGCGGTATTTGTTGAGGACGCTCTTCGGGGTCCTCGGCCGCCGCGCGAAATAATCGAGGTGCGCGAACGAGATCAGCTTGTAAAGGTTTTTCAGCCCGACGAGATTTTTCACGAGGATGATCTGGTGATACGTCGGCAGCTTTTTCGGGTCTCCGCCCTTTTCCAATTCCATGAGATCGGCATAGCGGTACAGGTGGTCGAAGTCTTCGAGAAGAGCGAAGTCGAGCTGTTTTTTCACGTAGCTGTTCTTCTCGGTGACGGCGAGGTTTGCCGTGAGGTCGACGG
>CANRMW010000118.1 GCA_947631835.1 uncultured Clostridia bacterium
TGTTTCGCGCGGCGGACGAAGGCTACGCCGTGGAGAACGGCGCGCCGGAGCTCAAGCGCGCGGCGACCGCCGTGATCCCCCCGAACACCGAGGACGGACCGGCGAAAAAGCTCACGGAACTCTGGGAGCGGGAAAGGAAAGAGACGGAATGAATATTCAGGAAACACTTCGGAACGTGGGGATCATTCCCGTGATCCGGCTGACGGACCCGGCGGACGCGGTGCCGCTAGCGAAAGCGCTTTGCAGCGGCGGGCTGCCCGCGGCGGAGATCACCTTCCGGTCCGACGCGGCGGAGGAATCCATTCGCCGCGCGGCGCAGGAGGTGCCGGAGGTGTTCGTCTGCGCCGGAACGGTGCTCGATGTCCCGACGGCGAAGCGCGCGGTGCAGGCGGGCGCGAAGGCGATCGTCAGCCCGGGGCTGAACCCGGCGGTCGTCGAATGGTGTCTGGAAAACGGTGTGCCGGTGGTGCCGGGCGTCGCGACGCCGAGCGAGGCGGAGGCCGCGATGCGGCTCGGGCTCGATTTCGTGAAGCTGTTCCCGGCGCAGGTGGTGGGCGGCGTCAAAATGCTCAAGGCGCTTGCCGGGCCGTATTCGGATCTCAAATTCATGCCGACGGGCGGGATCAGCCCGGAAAACGTCGGGGAGTATCTCGCGCAGAAGAACGTCGTCTGCTGCGGCGGGAGCTGGCTCGCGCCCGAGGCGCTGATCTCAAAAGGAAAATTCGGGGAGATCGAAGCGCTCGCGCGGGAGGCTGCGGCGCTCGCAAAAAAGAGATAGACTTTTCGGAAGACGTGTGCTATAATAGTCAGCGGTTCCCTTCGCGGAAAACGCGCCGCTGCGGGAACAGTCTTCTGGCCGGTCCTGCGTCAGGGCCGGGGAAAGTGAGTGGATCTTTTGGAACAGAAAGCCTTTGAACTGATACAGGAAAAACTGCAGGAGGCACTCAGCGAGCAGGGCTTTTTGACCCCGGTGCCGATGGAAGTGGAGAACGGCATGGCCGTGCTCTTCACCACCGGCGAGGTGGGATACGGGCTCTTCTACGAGACGAAGGAGAAGCGGTTCGTGCTGCGGAGCACGACGATGAAGACCGTGAACGAGCCGGGCACGTTCCGGCAGCTTTCGGTTTGGCTCTTTGACGCGAAGGAGAACGACCTGAGCGACGCGCAGAGCATCGCCAACGACTTTCTGGAGATCGTCGAGGGCTCGAAGCGCCGGGAGATGGTGCAGACCGCGAAGAAGAAGCGCCGGAAGGATGAGGAGAGCAACGCGGACCCGCTGTTCTTTTTCAACCGCATGGCGACGGTGTTTCCCGAGCTGCGCGATGAAATGAACGAGGAGCGCATCGTCTACGGGCAGGTGCGGCCCACCGTTTTCGCGGAGCAGCATGTCGCGCCGAAGGTGGAGGAGCTCGCGAAAAAATATCCGGAGAGCGATCTGCTCAAACGGATCGGCGGGATCTTTTCGGATCTCTACGCCGCCGGGGACGCGGACACGCGGGCGGTGATCGGGTTCGGCGTGCTGAACAACGTGAAGGACGAGGGCGCAGCAAAGGCCGTCGCCGCATTTTTCACGGAGGGCAGCGATCTGGCGAAGGTCTACCCCCACACGCGCAAGCTCATCGGCAAAAAGCTGAAGCCCGAAAAGGTGAAGAAGCAGAAAAAGGTGGAAGCGCGCCTCGGAAGCTGATTTTCCCGGAAAGGCCGCAAAATACAGGAAAAAATACTTGACAAGCCCCTTTCTTCGTGGTACAATGATTGTACCTCGGGTCGGGGGCTATTTTTTTGCACCCTGTTTTTCGAGGGAGGCCGGGCCGAGAGCCCATCAATTTTTCCGTGATACGGGAGGTGCCGTTATGCGTACAAAGGTCGTGCTGGCCTGCACGGAGTGCAAGCAGCGCAATTACAACACGAAGAAGAACAAGAAGAACGATCCCGACAGACTGGAAATGAACAAGTATTGCCGGTTCTGCCGCAAGCACACGCTGCACAGGGAGACGCGGTAAAGCGAAAGCTCTCTCAAGGCTTTCAGCGGAAAGGAGCGCTTTATGGCTGAAACTGCGAAGAAAGAAAATGGTATCGTCCGCTTTGCAAAGCGCGTCGCAAAGTTTGTCCGCGACTGCAAGGGCGAAGTGAAGAAGATCGTCTGGCCGACACCGAAGTCCGTTTTCCGCAACGTGGGAGTCGTGCTTGTCACGATGATCGTGCTGGGCGTTTTCATCTTCCTCCTTGACACGGCGTTTATGAACCTGCTCGGGCTTTTCATGGAGATCTCGGGCTGATTCCCGCCGCCTTGACGACCCAAGTGGAGGGAACGTAAATTGGACGAAGCAAAATGGTACGTCGTTCATACCTATTCCGGGTATGAGAACAAGGTCGCGTCGAATCTGGAAAAGACGGTGGAGAACCGCCAGATGCAGGACCTCATCCAGGAGATCCGCGTGCCCACGGAAAAGGTCACGGAGGTCGGCTCGAACGGCCAGACCAAAGAGGTGGAGCGCAAGATCTTCCCGGGCTATGTCATCGTGAAGATGGTCATGACCGATGAGTCCTGGTACGCGGTGCGGAACATCCGCGGCTGCACGGGCTTTGTCGGCCCGTCCTCCAAGCCCATCCCGCTGACGAACGAAGAGGTGCAGCGGCTGGGCGTGGAAAAGCGGAGCGTGGAGGTCTCCTACAAGATCGGAGACAGCGTCAACATCGTCGATGGCCCGCTCGAGGGCTTCATCGGCGTCGTGGACGAGATCGATCTCGAGAAGAACCGCATCCGCGTGACCGTTTCCATGTTCGGACGCGAGACGCCGGTGGACCTGGAACTCGACCAGGCCGAGCCGGTGGAATAAGATTCAACACAGCTATCAAACGGCCGAGGGGGAGACCCCGCCGTTTCTTAGAGGGGTTCGCCCCTGTGGGAGGAGCGCCGAAGAGCGCTCCGCCATCTACCACAATTCGGAGGTGCAAACGAAATGGCTCAAAAGGTAACGGGCTTTATCAAGCTCCAGATCCCTGCCGGCAAAGCGACGCCGGCGCCGCCGGTCGGCCCTGCGCTGGGTCAGCACGGCGTGAACATCATGGCGTTTACGAAGGAATTTAATGAGCGTACAAAGAACGACGTGGGCCTGATCATCCCGGTCGTCATCACGGTCTATGCGGACCGCTCTTTCACGTTCGTCACGAAGACGCCGCCGGCCGCGGTCCTCATCAAGAAGGCGTGCGGGATCGAGACGGCTTCCGGTACGCCGAACAAGACGAAGGTCGCGCAGATCACCAGCGAGCAGGTGCGGAAGATCGCCGAGCAGAAAATGCCCGATCTCAACGCCAGCTCCGTGGAGAGCGCGATGCGCATGATCGCCGGTACGGCGCGCAGCATGGGCGTCGTCGTTGTGGACTGATTTCAGGGATCTCTGAGCGGATGCGGCCCGCCGGGCCGACCGCGCAGTGTGACCGCGCGCTGCGGACACTGTCCGTGCGCGGCGGCGCACCCGGCCCCGGTCTCCCTCTGGGAGGCTTCCGGCGGCCCGCGCGGTTTTCCGAAAGAGCTTCCTTTACCAACGTGGGAGGGGCGCTGACGTCCCCGATATGCACCACTTTAGGAGGATTACGCTTATGAAACACGGTAAGAAATACAGAGAGAGCATGAAGCTCTTTGACCGCAGCCATCTTTACGATACCGGCGAGGCGCTGGAGCTTTGTGTGAAGACGGGTACCGCGAAGTTCGACGAGACGGTGGAGGTCCACCTCAAGCTCGGCGTGGACAGCCGTCATGCGGATCAGCAGGTCCGCGGCGCGGTCGTGCTGCCGCACGGGACCGGCCGTTCCATCCGCGTGCTGGCGGTCTGCCGCGAGGACAAGATGGAGGCCGCGAAGGCGGCGGGCGCCGACTTTGTGGGCGCCGAGGACATGATCCAGAAGATCCAGACCGAGAACTGGCTGGACTTCGACGTGATGATCACCACCCCGGACATGATGGGCCTTGTCGGCCGCCTCGGCCGTCTGCTCGGCCCGCGTGGACTCATGCCGAACCCGAAGGCCGGCACCGTTTCTCCCGACATCGGGAAGGCGGTCCAGGAGGCGAAGGCCGGCAAGATTGAGTACCGCCTCGACAAGACGAACATCATCCACTGCCCGATCGGCAAGGTCTCCTTTGGCGCGGAGAAGCTCCAGGAGAACCTCAACGTGCTGGTGGACGCGGTGAACCGCGCGAAGCCGGCCGCCGCGAAGGGCCAGTATATCCGCTCCTGCGTCGTTTCCGCGACGATGGGCCCCGGTATCCGCATCAACCCGGCGCGTGTGATGGGCTAAACCGTCCGCAGACGGGAAAGTTTTGAAAAACGCTTGACAGGATGGCTCCTGTCGTGCTATACTGTATAAGCTGTTTCACCGAAGACAGCAGGTCCCGCGAGAGCGGGGTAAAGCGAATTTCGCGCCTGCCGAGGGGATGCGCCGATTTACGGTTATGCCTGTAATGCGCCCTCTCGGTTTGCCGGGAGGGCGCTTTTCACTGTGTCTTTCGGTCATCCAGAAACCCGGAGGTGAACAATTTGCCAAGTCAGAAGATTTTGGAGCAGAAACAGGCGCAGGTCGCCGCGCTGACCGAGATCCTGAAGAACAGCGTGACCGGCGTGGTGGTCAATTACCAGGGCATCACGGTGGAGGACGATACGAAGCTGAGAAAGTCCCTGCGTGAAGCGGGCTGCACCTACCGCGTCGTCAAGAATACGCTGCTCTCCCGCGCGCTCAAGGACGCGGGGATCGAGGGCCTCGACCCGGTGCTCGAGGGCACCACGGCCATCGCGACGAACGAGCACGACTACGCTGCCGGCGCGAAGATCCTCACGGAGTACGCGAAGAAGAGCCAGACCTTCCAGGTCAAGGCCGGCTTTATCGACGGGGAAGCGGTGGACGCCGCCGCCGTCACGAATCTCGCCGAGCTGCCCAGCAAGGAAGTGCTCATCGCGCAGGTCCTCGGCGGCTTCAACGCTCCGATCCAGGGCCTCGCCAATGTGCTCAACGGCACCATTCGCGGCCTGGCCATCGCGCTCAATGCGATCTGCGAGCAGAAGGCCGCGCAGGGCTGAACCGAAGCCTGTTCCGAAAACCAACCAAAACCGAAAAAGTAATTTTTAATGGAGGAAAAAACAATGTCTGAGAAAGTCACCAATCTCATTGAAGAAGTCAAGTCCCTTACCGTTCTTGAGCTCTCCGAGCTCGTCAAGGCCCTCGAGGAAGAGTTCGGCGTTTCCGCCGCCGCTCCGGCCGCTGTCGCCGTTGCCGCTCCGGCCGCCGCTGCTCCGGCTGCGGAGGAGAAGACCGAGTTCGACGTCATCCTCAAGGCTCCCGGCGCGAACAAGATCAACGTCATCAAGGTCGTCAAGGAGATCACGGGCCTCGGCCTGAAGGAAGCCAAGGCGCTTGTGGACGAGGCTCCGAAGCCGGTCAAGGAAGGCGCGTCCAAGGACGACGCCGAGGCAATCAAGGCGAAGCTGACCGAGGCTGGCGCCGAGGTCGAAGTGAAGTAATTTTTCACCGGAAAACCCGACTCCCCGCCCGAAAGGGCGGGGAGTTTCGCTGTATCCGGTCTCATTGCGGGGAGCCTGCCTTCTTCTCCCCGTACCGCTCGTATTTTCGCTTTGTCGCCATCCCGCCCCGGATGTGCCGCTGCGCCTTGTTCACGGCGAGCACATCCCGAACCTCTTTATACAGCTGCATATCCACATGGCGGAGGCGGTCCGCCACATCCTTATGCACGGTCGATTTGCTCACGCCGAACTGCTTTGCCGCCCGCCGCACGGTCGCCTTGTTTTTTACGATGTATTCCCCCAGCATGGCCGCTCTGTCGTCTACACTCAGCTTCACCGTAACACGCCCTTGTCTGTGATCTGTTCCATTTCTATGCGGCGGCGCGGCGGGATATGATGGAACGCGGGGCCAAGAGATACGGACCGGAAGCGGCGCGTCGGAGAGGAAAACCGCGCGGGCGCGTTTCTCGGTTGCGAAAACGGCGGATCCGTGCTAAAATAGAGGGGAAAGGCCGAGATCCGAGGGCGCGGGAAGAGCCGGCGCCCGGTTTGGAGGGAATTTTGTTGGAGAAAAAAGAAAGAAAGCTGCCGCGCGGCGCGTTTGCGGTGACCGCCTCCCTGCTCGTGCTGGAGGCGGAGCTGCTGGGCGTCCTCATGCGCTTGGACCTGCTGCCGGGCCGCTATCTCCTGCCGATCTGCCTCGGCGCGCTGGCTTTTGACTGCGCCGTGGGCGCGCTGCTTTGGAACTGGAGACACAGGGTCCTGTGGTGGACGGGGCTTGCGGTCGGCACGCTGGCGGGCGTTTTATTCCTAGCCGTCGGCTTTGTCGCGGCGCGGGGCCTGAATGCGCTGAACACCGTCACGATGCCGGAGGCGGAGGTGACGCACATCGGCGTGTATGTGCGGGCGGAGGATTCCGCCGAGTCCCTCGAGGAGATCCAGACCTACCCGTTCGGGATCCTCGAAGCCCTGAACCGGGAGGCGGTGGACACGTCGCTCGAAGAGATCAACGGGCGGTTCGGGACCGAGATCGCGGTCTCGGTGTTTTCCACGCCGACGGAGCTCATCGACGCGCTCGAGTCGGGCGGAATCGGGGCGGCGGTCATGAACACCGCGTATCTCGACCTGCTCGAAGAATCGGACGCGTATGCGGATATTTTCGAGAAGATCCGGGAGATCACGACCGTGGAGGTGGCGGCCGAGCCGACGCCGACGCCGGAACCGGAGCCGGAGGTCCCGAGCG
>CANRMW010000119.1 GCA_947631835.1 uncultured Clostridia bacterium
TTCCCTTTTCCGCAGAGAATGACGGTCCGTTTCCCGGAAACGTCCGTCTTTTCCAGGATGAACCGCGCGGTCTCGCCCCCGGCGTTTTCCATCAGCGTTTCCCAGTCCGTCTCGGATTCGACGGCGAGCTCCTCCAGTCCCTTGATATCGGCGGCGGATAAGATCAGCATAATCCCGCTTCCCCTCTTTTTTCAAATAGATCGCCGTACACAGGAAAAGCGCACGGCTGTACGCCGTGCGCGGGCGATCCTTTTCTCAGTTTCTTCCAAAGATCTCGAACCGCAGGCGGCGGTCCATAAACGGCTTGATGGCCTCGATGCAGCGCTCGTCCGGCGAGAAGACCAGGAGCGTCGTGCCGGTCTTGCGGCTCTTCGCAATGATATACCACGCGTCCCGGCCGTCGTCATACTCGCTCGCGAAGATCGTCTTATCCACCCGGCGGTTCTTCAGCCGCTGCGCGTTCTCGGTATATTTGCCCATCTCCTCGATGGCCTTCGCGTCAAAGGAGGTCAGGCGCTTGCGGCTTTTGCGGTTCATGATCTTGTCCACGGTGATGTCGCCGTTCGTGACGCTGTATTCGAACTCCAAGTTCCGCATGGAAATCACCTTATAGACGCCGTAGATCGAGCCGCACAGCACGAGGAACGGGAGCATCGGCAAAAACCGCGCCAGGATCAGGCCGATGAAGATCAGGATCAAGCCCCCGAACGTCGCGCCGACAGCGATGAGCATATCCTTCGCTCCGATCTTTTTCTTCACCATATATTCCACAAAAACGTCGGTCATCATCCGCGATCCCGCCTTTTCACATATATTTCATGTTCTTTTATAGTATAGCACACCGCAGGCGGAAGTTCAACACAGAAAACTGTGAATTTTCTAAAAAAGCGAAAAAAGCCCGGAAAAACGAACGGAACTCGAAGAAAAAGGCTTGAAAAAACAGCGGTTCTGTGGTAGAATAAAGGTCGCGGTATGCGGATCATCGCACCGCGCATACGAAACGCGAGGAGAAAGGAAAGTACCCCGAAAACCTGCGGGCAGAGAGGGCGCGCCGTCGGCTGGAAGCGCGTTCACACGGGATCGGGCGGAAGTTCCCTTTGGAGCGGCGGAGCTGAACGGGGAGGGCGCGCGGCGCCCGGCCTTCAGTAGGTCCCGACGGCAGGCGCCGTTACACGCCGCAGAGGGCCGTGAAAAGCGGCTGAATTTGGGTGGTACCGTGGGCATTTGCCCGCCCCATACTTTCGTGGTATGGGGCGGTTTTTTATGGAAGTATCGTCAAAGAAAGGACGCGAAGCATGAACATCAGTGAAAACATTCAGGAATTGCAGGATCGCTTCGAAGCGGAGCTTTCGACCGTGGAGAACAGCGAGACCGTGGAAAAGCTGCGGGTTGCGTACCTCGGGAAAAAGGGCGCGGTGACCCAGCTCCTCGGCAGCCTCAAGGCGCTTTCCGGCGAGGAGAAAAAGGAATTTGGGCAAAAGATCAACCTCCTCAAGCGCGATGTGGAGAACCGCATCGCCGAGCACGTCGAGGCCATCCGAAAGGCCGAGGAGGAACGCCGCATCCAGAGCGCCGAGCAGTACGACGTGACGCTCCCCTCCCTGCACCCGCACACCGGTTCCTATCATCCGATCACGCTCGTGCAGCGCGAGCTGGAGGAGATCTTCGCCTCGATGGGCTTCACCGTCGAGGACTTCAAGGAGATCGTCACGGACTACGAGTGCTTTGAGGCGCTCAACATTCCGAAGCACCACCCCGCCCGCGATATGCAGGACACCTACTATCTCAACAACGGCCAGCTCCTCAAGACCCACACCTCGGCGGCGCAGAACTCGATCATGCGCAAATACGGTGCGCCGCTTCGGGCGATCTTCCCGGGGAGATGCTTCCGCAACGAGAGCACCGACGCCTCCCACGAGAACACCTTCTTCCAGATGGAAGGCATCATGATCGACACCGACATCTCCATCTCGAACCTCATCTACTTCATGAAGACCATGCTCTCGAAGGTCTTCAAGCAGGACGTCCAGGTCCGGCTGCGCCCGGGTTTCTTCCCCTTCGTCGAACCGGGCTTTGAGCTCGACATCTCCTGCCACATCTGCGGCGGCAAGGGCTGCTCCACCTGCCACGGCTCCGGCTGGATCGAGCTTTGCCCCTGCGGCATGATCCACCCGAACGTGCTCCGCGCCGGCGGCATTGATCCGGAGAAATACACCGGGTTTGCGTTCGGCCTCGGCCTGACGCGCCTCGCGATGATGCGCTACGGCATCAAGGACATCCGGGACCTGAACAGCGGGGACCTGCGCGTGCTCTCGCAGTTCACGCACGAATGAGAAAAGGAGACGGAAAACCATGCTGATTTCAATGAACTGGATCAACGACTTCGTTGATCTTTCCGGGCTGGACGTGGAGAAGATCATCCACCAGTTCACCCTTTCCACCGCCGAGGTCGAGGACGTATACTTCATGGGCCGCGACATCGAAAACGTCGTCGCGGCGAAGATCGTCTCCGTCGAGAAGCACCCCGATTCGAAGAAGCTCCATCTGCTCAGGGTCGATGCCGGCAGCGAGATCGTGGACGTGGTCTGCGGCGCGCCGAACGTCCGCGAGGGCATGACGGTCGCGCTCGTGAAGGAAGGCGGCAGCGTCGCCGGGATGAAGATCGGCGTCGCGAAGCTCGCGGGCTATGAGTCCCACGGGATGTGCTGCTCCGAAAAGGAGCTGGGCATCAGCGCGGACCACTCGGGCCTCTGGGAGATCGAGGACGACATCCCGCTGGGCACACAGCTCACGGATGTATACGGCATCCGCGACGTCGTGTTCGAGGTGGACAACAAATCGCTGACGAACCGCCCCGACCTTTGGGGGCATTACGGCATCGCGCGCGAATTTGCCGCGCTCACCGGCCGGCCGCTCCGTCCCATCGAAAAGGCCGACCTCGCGCCGTTCGCGAACCTCGCGCCGATCGACATCCAGATCGAAGACACGGAGCACTGCTACCGCTATACCGGCCTCAAGGTGCGGAACATCACGCGGAAGAAGAGCCCGGTCGATATGCGCATCCGCCTGTTCTACTGCGGGATGCGCGCGATCAACCTGCTCGCCGACCTCACGAACTACCTCATGCTCGAAATGGGCCAGCCGATGCACGCGTTCGACTGCGCGAAGGTGGACTGCATCGAGGTGAAGCGCTTCCCGGAGACGTTCACGTTCCAGACGCTCGACGGTGCCGAGCGGAAGATCGACCCGGACACGCTGATGATCTGCTCGAAGGGCGAGCCGGTCGCGGTCGCGGGCATCATGGGCGGCCTCGCTTCCGAGATCGAGGACGACACCGACAGCCTGCTACTGGAATCCGCGAACTTTGACGCGGTCTCGGTGCGCAAATCCTCCACCCGCCTCGGCCTGCGCACGGACGCTTCCATGCGCTATGAAAAAACGCTCGACCCGGAAATGACGACGACCGCCATCGAGCGCTTCCTGTATCTCCTTCAGAGCCTCGACAGCGGCGTGCAGGTCATCTCCTCCATGACGGACGTCTATGTCAAGCATTATGACAAGATCACCCTCACCTTTGATAAGCCCTATGTGGACCGTTACACCGGCATCGAGATCAGCGACGAGCGCATCCTGAACACGCTGCATTCGCTCGGCTTTGGCGCCTCGCTCGAAAACGGCGTCTTCACCGTGGACGTGCCCTCGTGGCGCGCGACGAAGGACGTGACGATCAAGGCGGACATCATCGAGGAGATCACGCGCATCTACGGCTACGACAACTTCAAGATCACGACGACGATGAGCGCGCTGCAGCCTGTCCTCCGCTCCCGCAACAACACCGACGACCGCTTCGTCAAGGATATGCTCGTCGAGCGGTTCGGCCTCTCGGAGATCCACTCCTACATCTGGTGCGACGCGAAGAAATGCCGCGAACTGCACATCGAGGTGGAGGACAACGTGCGCGTCATCAACGCTATGACGCCGGAGACTGAGGTCCTTCGCCGGACGATGGTCCCCACGCTCCTCGGCTCCGTTTCCGACAACCGCGCGTACAGCCCGGATTTCGGCATTTTCGAGATCGGCCGCGTGGTGGAGGGCCTCGATGAAAACGGACTCGCGAAGGAGCGCCGCCATCTCGGCATCGCGCTGTTCAGCCGCGTGAAGAGCGAGAAGGAGCTCTATTTCGAGCTGCGCGACATTTTTGCCTGCCTCGGCATGGCGCTCCGCCAGAAGCCGTTCGAGTTTTGTGTGACGGAAGCGCAGCACAGCTATCAGCACCCGCGCAACACCGCCGGCATCTCCATGGACGGTACGGCCCTCGGGAGCATGGCCGTCGTACACCCGGCGGTCCAGCAGGCGATCGACCGCAAGGCCGCCGTCGTCGCCGGCGAGCTGGATCTCGACACGCTGAAAGCGCTCACGCCCGCCGTCATCCGCTATGACGAGCCTTCCCGCTTCCCGGGCATCGACGTGGACCTCTCCCTCGCCGTTCCCGCCGGCGTCACCTTCCGCGACCTCTCCGCCGCCTGGCAGGACGCGTCTCCGTGGCTCAAATCCGTTTCGCTCGTGGACGAATACGCGGCGATGGAGATCCACGGCATCACGCTGCGCCTCACCTTCGTCTCTCCGGAAAAGACGCTGGAGCGGCAGGAGGTCATGAGCGAGGCCGAGGAGATCGTCGCGAAGCTCGAGAAGCTCGGCGCCGCGAGAAGATGAGAACGATTTGTAAAATCATACCGCACCCTCTTGCATTGTCGCCCGATTTGCGGTATGATGTATATGGAAGAATTTGGCCGCGCGAACTTGCGGGCGGCGGCGCTGAAATCTTCGGCGCGCGCAAATATTGCCCCGGGTTCCGCATAAACTGGTAGCAAAAGCCCCTGCAAGAATGTTTCAAACGTGAGGAGGTGTTCCGCGTATGGGCAATTACGACGATCGCACACAGGAATTTAGCATCAATCTGCCGGTACAGTATGACATGCAGCAGGTGCTAACCATCGTGTATGACGCGCTGAAAGAAAAAGGATACAATCCCATCAGCCAGATCGTGGGATATCTCCTCTCGGAGGACCCCACATACATCACGACGCACAACAACGCCCGCAGCCTGATCCGTAAGATCGACCGCGACGAGCTGCTCAAGGCGATGGTGCGCACCTATCTCGGCGAGTAACGCCGGAATCTCTAAAGAAAGAACGGTGATCCCATGGCGAAAGCCGAAAAGAGCCCGTTCCCGATGTACCGCGGCAAGCCGCTCGTGCGCAGCGGCGACACGCTGTACTACGGGAGCATGGCAGATAAGTATGTCATCCGCATCGACGTGAAGACAAAGAAAAAGGTAGAGGACATGGATGTCGCGGACAAGTGCATCGTGCATCTCATGTATACCGACCCCGAGATCCGCAACCGCAAGCAGATCGTCAAGACCAGTGAGAAGAACGGGCTCTACCTCGCGCTGGACATTGCCGACGCGTGGCTCACGCGCGCGCTGGCGGAATAAACAAACCGACCGGCAAAAACGGCGTCCCGCATGGGACGCCGTTTTTACGTCACATCGGCGGCAAAGCCGCTTTCGTTTGTTTTACGTTGGCTTACAGAAAACGGAGGCAAACTTCCCACGCGAACCCACTTTACAGCGCGGGGGGCAAGCGCACGAAAAAAATCACGAAGTGCGCGGAACGAACGACCGGCTCGACGCAAAAGTCTTTTGGCTCCCCTTTTTTCGAGAAGATTGGTTCTTTCCCCCACTTTCCGCTGCCCGGACGCAAACCTCCGGCGCGGAGATCAGCGCACCGGACACACCGGCGAAGCGCGTGCCAACGCGCGACCAGCGCGGCGCAAAAGTTCTTTTGCTGACTTTTCTTTCAAGAAAAGTCAGTCAGAAAAGGTAGGGAAGAAACTGGCGGAAGGCGGTCGGGAGGGCGTAGGCGGTCTCGAGCTCGCCGGGCGCGGCCCACTGAAAGGGATCGGGCATCGCGTCGCAGACGATCCGATAGGCCGTCATCTCCCAGCGGATGTGCGTGAAGATGTGGACGCGCTCGGCCGTGCGGAGCAGGTCGCGCGGCGCGGCGCCGACGTCCTCGGCCCAGCGCACCGCTTCTTCCGGCGAAAGCCGTCCGGAGACGTTCGGAAACTCCCAAAGCCCGGCGAGCAGACCCGCCTCCCCGCGTCTGCGCACCGCAAAGCGCCCACCGCACGAGAGCAGGAAGACCGTCCGCTTTTCGACGCGCTTCTCTTTTTTCGGACGGCGGACGGGATACTTTTCCGCCGCGTTTTCCGCGCGCGCCCGGCAGAACGGCGCGGCGGGGCAGCGCGGGCAGCCCGGGCTTTTCGGCGTGCAGACGCACGCGCCGAGCTCCATCAGCGCTTGTGTGAAATCCCCGCAGCGGCCCGCCGGGTACACGGCGCGAAGATGCGATTCCATCTCCTTTTTCACGGCGGGCAGATCGACCGCGCGCGGTTCGGCGGTCATGCGGCTCAGGATGCGCAGAACGTTTCCATCGACGGCGGGCGCGGGCGCACCGAAGCAGATCGAGGCGACCGCCCCGGCGGTATACGGCCCGACGCCCGGCAGCTTCGCGAGGCGTTCCGCCGTTTCGGGGAATGCGCCGCCCATCTCCCCCGCGATCACCCGCGCGGCCTTTTGCAGGTTTCGCGCGCGGGAATAATACCCGAGCCCC
>CANRMW010000120.1 GCA_947631835.1 uncultured Clostridia bacterium
AACCGCGCACCTTTGCTTTTCCGGACTCTTTTTTTCGAAAACACGAGATATTGATTTCCCTTGTGAAAAACCGTTTTTTCGCGCGCCCTTCCCCCTCTCCCCGCCGGAAGCGCTTTGCGAAAAAAACAGATGTCCCGCCGAAAGGCCGCCGGCTGCAAACAGAATAAAAAAGACCGCTGACATTTCGCGGGAGAGCCGGTGCGTCAGCGGTCTTTTTCTGTATTCCATTTTACTGAGCAGAGCCACCCAGCAATCCATCCGTCAGCCATTCCGTTACCTTGTCAATGCAGAGTTGACTGCAGGAAGAGATATGATCCTTTTCGCCGAGATGCATCGTTGAAACTACGTCGAGAGAAAGAAATTGTTTTTCATCCTCCTCCGTCAACGGTTTTCCCTCCTTGATCTTTTTGCTCAAATATATAAAGAACTCGATATCCGGGCCGGAAAGTGTGCAAACGGAAATATTCGGTATATCGCACGCGGCAAACCGATCGTCGTCACCGTTCGGCAAAAAGCCCACGGTCGTCACGCTATGCTTCTCCAGCATTATCCCTTCAAGGACGCCGTAAAACGCTTGGTTTTGGATGTTCCCCTTATCGGATACCACGATAGAATCGCCGTGTCCGCACATATCCAAGTTGATCATCGCGGCAATATGCTCTTTCCCCACGAGATTGAGATAAGCCTCGCTGCCGTGGTCGATGCATTCTTCTCTGCCAAAAAACACAAAATCAATACTGTGTTTGCAATTTCATAAACGATCAATCAGGTGAAGAAGAACGCTGCAACCGCTTGCATCATCATTTGCACCGGTGCTGTTGTCCACGCTGTCATAGTGTGCGCCAATAACAAGTCTTGCATCCGACGGATTGCGGGAAACAAGGATATTTTCGACACCATGATCCCCGACGCGAGCAGTCTGCAAATCAAATTGCATGCCCATCCCGTCGAGTATGTCGATAATCGCCTGCTTTCTTTCTAACTGGTTTATTTTCGCTATTCTTTCAACGTATTTCATCGAAACACCCCCTTGTTTTTTGCCGAACAGTCTCCCCCTCGGCATTTCAATCATATCGCCCAAATGAGAGCAAATCTACTGCCCATTAAGATGGTCAATCGCATTTGTCCGAGTCTCTGCCTACATCGAACAGAAAACGCTCCGGCGATTTTGGCATCAATCGGAGCGTTTCGAACTGCTGTCTCGGCCCGTCTCAAAGACAAGCGCCGGCACCACACGGTTTTCTAAACCGGTTCGCGAAGCCGCGCCGGGACCGTTCCTTTTCGATCACGCGCGGATAACGCGCATCGTCTTCCGCTCGTTTTCTTCCGGGGCTCGAACCGCGCTTCAATCTTTCGCAGCAGCCCCTCGTCAAGGTAAAAGTCGCGGGATTCGCCCCGCGCGACCGCCGCGTTCCGCGCTGCGACGCGGCGCTGCCACTCCTCCTCCGGGACGTCGAGGTAGATCCATTCGGTCGGGATGCCCCGCGCGGAGAAGAAATCCCGGATGGACTGCCGGTCCGCGCGGTCCCAAAGGCCCCAGTCGAGCACGGCCGTGCAGCCCGCGCCGACCGCGTCCGCCGCCTTTTGCAGCAGATACTCCTTGACCCGGACGAGCATCGCGTCGTGCCGCTCCCCGAGGTCGTTATCGAAAAGGAAATCGGTCAGCTCATCGCAGGAAAGCAGGAGCGCGGGAAGCTCGGCGGCGAGACGCTTTGCGAGCGTCGTCTTGCCGCTGCACGGCTTTCCGCATACGCAGACCACCTTCGGGGACATCTCACTTTCCCCCACTTTGCACATCGATGCGCGGGACGCGCTTCGAAATGCCGCAGACGATCTCGTAGGGGATCGTTCCCGCCTTTTCCGCAAGCTCCGCCGCCGTCACTTCCTCGGCCCCGTCGCGGCCGATCAGCGTCACGGTGTCGCCCATGCGCGCCTCGGGCAGATGCGTCACGTCCACCATACACTGGTCCATGCAGATCCGCCCGATCACCCGGCACCGCGTCCCGCGGATCAGCACGTCTGCCCGGTCGGAAAGCGCGCGCGGGTAGCCGTCGGCATAGCCCACGGGGACCGTCGCGACGCGCATTTTTTCCCTCGCAGTGAACGTCCTGCCGTAGCTGACGGCGGAACCCGCCTCGATCTCCTTGACGTGCGCGACGACGGTCTTCAGTCGCATCACCGGGACGAGCGCTGGCTCCGGGTGCGCCACCTCGTCGGACGGCGAGAGGCCGTAGAGCACGATGCCCGCGCGGACCATGTCCATGTGGCACATCGGGTAGTCGAGCGCCGCGCCGCTGTTCGCGCAGTGCCGGATCGGAAACTCCACTCCGGCGCGCGTTAGCGTCTCCACAAGCTCCTTGAAGCAGCCGAACTGGCGCATCGTCGCCATTGTCCCGGCGGGACCGCTGTCCGCGACGGCAAAGTGCGTAAAGATACCCTCCGGGGAAAGCCCCGGCAGCGCGCAGACCGCCAGAAGCTCCTCGAGAACGGCGGTGTCCCGGTTGATATCCTGAAAATAGAACCCGAGGCGGCTCATGCCCGTGTCGATCTTGACGTGCATCTTCACCGTCACGCCGCTCGCCTGCGCGTTCTGCGAAAGCGCCCTTGCGTATTCCGAAGAATACACGCACTGCGAGATGTTGTTCTCCGCGAGCGCGGCGGCGGCCTCGGGCGGCGTGTAGCCGAGGATCAGGATGGGCTTTGTGACGCCGCCCTCCCGCAGCTCGAGCGCCTCAAAGACATTGGAAACGGCGAACCAGTCCGCGCCGCTCTCCTCGAAGACGCGCGCCACCGGCACCGCGCCGTGCCCGTAGCCGTCCGCCTTCACAACGCAGCAGAGCTTCGCCTTTGGGGAGATGCGGCTCCGCACGGCGGCGAGGTTCTTCGCCGCGGCGTCCAGATCGATCTCCGCCCAGGTGCGCCGTTCCAAAATGTCCATGTGAGAACACCCCTTCTTGTGCTGACTTTATTTGAAATAGAGCACGCCGCTCTCGAAAATGCGCTGGTCCTTCGCGCCGGGGACGTTCCTGCAGATATCCTTCCCCTGCCGCTCGCTGTGGCCCATCTTTCCGAAGACGCGGCCGTCCGGGCTCGTGATGCCCTCGATCGCGCAGACGGAGCCGTTCGGGTTCCATTCGATCTCGCCCCGCACCGCGCCGTCCGGGTCCACATACTGCGTCGCGATCTGCCCGTTTGCGGCGAGCTGCCGCACGGTCTCCTCGTCGGCGGCGAAGCGCCCTTCACCGTGCGACACGGGCACCGCAAAGACGTCCCCCGCGTCCACGCCCGCGAGCCACGGCGATTTCGTGCTCGTGATCCGCGTGTACGCCATGCGCGAGACGTGCCGCCCGAGCGTGTTGAAGGTCAGCGTCGGCGCGGTCTCGCTCGGCGCCGTGATCTTCCCGAACGGCACGAGGCCCAGCTTGATGAGCGCCTGGAAGCCGTTGCAGATCCCGAGCATCAGGCCGTCGCGCTTTTCGAGCAGCTCCGTGACCGCCGCCGCAATGCGCGGGTTGCGGAAGGTCGTCGCGATGAACTTACCGGAGCCCTCCGGCTCGTCGCCGCCGGAGAAGCCGCCCGGCAGCATCACGATCTGCGCGGAACGGATTGCCTTCTCCATGCGCTCGAGCGTCAGCTCGATGTCGCTTTGCGAGAGGTTCCGCACGACGAGGATCTCCACCTCGGCGCCGGCACGCTCAAACGCGCGTTTCGTGTCGATCTCGCAGTTCGTGCCCGGAAACGCCGGGATGAACACCTTCGGCTTCGCCGTCCTGATGGCGGGCGAGGCGGTGTTTCTCTCGCGGCACAGCGGCACATCCACTGCGACCGGCACGGGCTCCGCGTGATTCGGGAAGACCCTTTCGAGCTTCCCGCTCCACGCTTCGATCAGCTTCTCAACGGGAAGCGCCTCGCCGTCCACGTCGATCATCCCGCTCGTATTCACCATGCCGAGCACGACGGCGTCCATCCTGCCCTGCACCGCTTCGAGCGCGCCATGCGCGACCTCCGCGACAAGCGCGCCGGCCGTCGGCGCAAAGAGCATCCCGGGCATTTGGACGGCGGTGTTGAAGACGAAGCCCATCTTGTTGCCGAACGCCATCTTCGCAACGCACGCGGCCGCGCCGCCCTCCTTCACGACGGAGGCGGCCCGGATCTTCCCGCTTTCCGTAAGCTCTCGGAAATTCTTATAATAGGTTTTGAGCGCGTCCCAATCCGGCAGGTGCGTCTCCCCGTTCTCCGGGAGGGGCAGCAGCACGACCTGATCCCCGGCGCTCTGGAACGCGGCGGAGAGCGTGCGGCTCGCCTTCGTCATCGTCACGGCAAAGCTGACGAGCGTCGGCGGGACGTCAAGGTCCTCGAACGACCCGGACATGCTGTCCTTGCCGCCGATGGCCGGCAGCCCCATGCCGAGCTGCGCGGAGAGCGCGCCGAGCAGCGCCGCGGCGGGCTTGCCCCAGCGCTCCGGCTTGTCGTGCAGGCGCTCGAAATATTCCTGGAACGTCAGGCGGGCCTTCATCGGGTCCGCGCCGACGGCCGCGAGCTTCGAAAGGCTCTCGACGACCGCGTAAGCCGCGCCGTGGAACGGCGAGAACCGCGCGAGCCCCGGGATGTACCCGTATGCCATCGCGGTGGCGTCGTCGGTCTCTCCGGAAAGCACCGGGATCTTCGCGACCATCGCGTCCTCCGGCGTGAGCTGGTATGTTCCGGCAAAAGGCATCAGCACGGTCGCCGCGCCGATGGAAGCGTCAAAGCGCTCGGCAAGGCCCTTCTGCCCGCAGACCTCGAGCCGCGAGAGATTTTCCGCAAAGGCCCGCGCCAAGGGTTTGTTTTTCAAAACTTCCGGCACAGCGCGGCGGTAATCGTCCTCCGCCTTCGGCGCGGGGATAAACGCCTTCGCGCGCTGCGTCACGCCGTTCGTGTCGAGGAACGCGCGGCTGATATCGACCACCGTGTCGCCTCGCCACTCCATCTTCAGGCGCGGCTCCTCGGTGACGACGGCGACGGCCGTCGCATCGAGGTTTTCCTCGGCGGCCTTTTCGCAGAACAGCGCCGCGTCCGCCGGGTCGAGCACGACGGCCATGCGCTCCTGCGATTCGGAGATCGCGAGCTCCGTGCCGTCGAGGCCCTCGTATTTCTTCGGGACTTTATACAGATCGATCGAAAGCCCGGGCGCGAGCTCGCCGATCGCGACGCAGACGCCGCCCGCGCCGAAATCGTTGCAGCGCTTGATGAGCCGCGCGACCTCGGGGTCCCGGAACAGCCGTTGGATCTTGCGCTCCGTGGGCGGGTTGCCCTTCTGCACCTCCGCGCCGCAGACCTCCACCGAGTGCAGCGTGTGCGCCTTGGAGGAGCCTGTCGCGCCGCCGATGCCGTCGCGGCCCGTCGCGCCGCCGAGCAGCACCACGACGTCCCCCGGCACGGGCTCCGCGCGGCGGACGTTCGCCTTCGGGGAAGCGCCGATGACCGCGCCGATCTCGAGCCGCTTCGCGACGTATCCGGGGTCGTACAGCTCCGTCACCTGGCCGGTCGCGAGGCCGATCTGGTTGCCGTAGGAGGAATAGCCCTGCGCCGCGCCGGTCGTGATCTTCCGGCTCGGGAGCTTGCCCGGGAGCGTATCCCGGAACGGGACCGTCGGGTCGCCGCTGCCGGTGACGCGCATCGCCTGGTAAACGTAGGCCCTGCCGGAAAGCGGGTCGCGGATTGCGCCGCCGAGGCACGTCGCCGCGCCGCCGAACGGCTCGATCTCCGTCGGGTGATTGTGCGTTTCGTTCTTGAACTGGACGAGCCACGGCTCTTTTTTGCCGTCGATCTCGACCTCCACCTCGATGGAGCAGGCGTTGATCTCGTCGCTCTCGTCGAGGTCGTTGAGAAGGCCGTGTTTTTTCAGCAGCTTCGCGCCGACCGTCGCCATATCCATCAGCGAGACGGGCCGGTCCTTGCCCTTATAGAGCTCTTCGCGCGCCGCAAAGTAATCCGCAAGCGTCTTTTCGATGGCGGCGGAAAGCGCGCCCTTTTCGATCTCGATATCGGTCAGCCGCGTGAGGAACGTGGTGTGGCGGCAGTGGTCGCTCCAATAGGTGTCGATCACGCGCAGCTCCGTCACGGTCGGGTCGCGGTGCTCCGCGTCGCGGAAATGGTCGCGCACGAACGCGAGGTCCTCCAGCGTCATCGCAAAGCCCATCGAGTCATAATATGCCGAAAGCTCGTCTTCGCTCCAGCCGATCATGCCGGTGACGCGCGCGACGTCCGCCGGGACGTCCGCCCGCATCTCGAGCGTCTCGGGCTTTTCCATGGAAGCGATCCGCGACTCCACGGGGTTCACGACGTAATGCCGGATATGCTCGAACTCCTCGTCGGTGATGTCGCCCTGCAGCGCGATGACCTTCGCGTATGCCACCTGCGGGCGCTCGCCCTGCGTCAAGAGCTGGATGCACTGTGCGGCGGAATCGGCCCGCTGGTCATACTGCCCCGGGAGATATTCCGTCGCGAACACGCGCCATTCGTCCCCAAGGACGTACTCTTCCCCGTGCACGTCGTCCACGTTCGGCTCGGAGAGGACCGTTCGCGCCGCAGCCTCGAACTCCGCCGGAGAGAGGCCCGAAACATCGTAGCGGTTCAGGATGCGCAGT
>CANRMW010000121.1 GCA_947631835.1 uncultured Clostridia bacterium
CGGAAGCTGATGACCGCGAAGCCGATCATCTGCGCGCAGCACCCCGCGACCGCCGCGCCGCCCGCGAGACCCGTGAGCAGGAGCGACTGGCAGATCGCCGCCGAGGAGATGGGGAGCGTCAGCGCCACGCCGACGACGACCGAGATGACGATGCCCATGAGGAACGGCTGTTGCTCCGTCGCCCAGCGGATCAGCGCGCCGAGCTGCGCCGCCGCCGAGCCGATGGCCGGGGCGATGAGATACGAGAGCAGGCTCCCGGAAAGGATGACCACCGTGGGCGTCACGAGGATGTCGATCTTTGTTTTCTTGCTGACGAGCAGACCGAGCTCCGTCGCGACGATGGCGATCACGAGAACGGCGAGCGGGCCGCCCGCGCCGCCGAGCGTATTCGCCGCGCCGCCCACCGTGACGAGCGAGAACAGGACGAGGGCCGGGGCCTTTAACGCGTAGCCGATGGCGACGGCCATGGCCGGTCCCGCCGCGCTCTTGGCCCAGCCGCCGATCTCGTCGAGGGCGGGAATGTGAAGCTGCTGCCCGAGCGTGGAGAGGATCGTCCCGATGAGCAGAGAGGCGAAAAGCCCCTGCGCCATCGCGCTCATTGCGTCGATGCCGTAGCGCCTGAGCGCGCGTTTCCATACGCTTTGCTTCTTTTTAGCTTCCATAAGGACCACCAGATCTTCCGTTTTTGTTTTCCTCAGTCTAGCACAAGCAAAGCGCCTTTGCAATCGGAAAATGCAATTTCAGCGGCTTCGCGGCAAAAGTTGACAAATGGCGCGAGGGTATGTTATACTTATACAAATGCGTTTCGAAAGCGCTTATCGGTCCGAGAGGACCAAATCATGAACACAGGAAGGGATCCATTCGAATGCCTCAAGTCCAATCTCCTGCGGGCGAGAACCGTATGGGGACCGCAAAAATGCTGCCCCTGATCTTCTCCATGGCGCTCCCCGCCATGTTTTCCATGCTCATCCAGGCGTTGTACAACATCGTGGACAGCTACTACGTCGCGCAGATCAGCCAGAACGCGCTGACCGCCGTGTCGCTGGCGTTCCCGATCCAAAGCCTGATCGTCGCGTTCGCGGTCGGCACCAGCGTCGGCACGAGCTCGCTGATCTCCCGCCGCCTTGGCGAGCGCGACCAGAAAGCCGCCGATTCCGCCGCCACGCACGGCATCGTGCTCGAACTCATCACCTGGGTGCTGTTCGCGACGGTCTGCGCGATCATCGCCCGCCCGTTCTTCGCAATGTACAGCAGCGACGCGGAAGTGCTCGAAATGGGACGGACCTACCTCACCATCGTCTGCGTGTTCTCGTTCGGCATGTTCGTCGCGAACTGCATCGAGAAAACGCTGCAGGCGACGGGCAATATGATCCTCCCGATGATCATGCAGCTCATCGGCGCGGTGACGAACATCCTGCTCGACCCGGTCTTCATCTTCGGCTATTTCGGCCTGCCCGCGCTGGGCGTCGCCGGCGCGGCCATCGCGACGGTCGCCGGGCAGATCCTCTCCATGACGGCCTGCCTTTTGATCTTCTTCCTCGGCAAACACCGCGTGCGCATCCGCCTTAAGGGTTTCCGCTTCTCCGGGAAGACCGTGAAGGACATCTACGTCGTGGCGCTGCCGTCGATCTTCATGCAGTCCATCGGCACCGTGATGACGATGTCGATCAACGGCATCCTCTCGCGCTTCACGCCGATCGCCGTCAACGTCTTCGGCGTCTATTTCAAGCTCCAGTCCTTCATCTTCATGCCGGTGTTCGGCCTCAACCAGGGTCTCATGCCGATCATGGGCTACAACTTCGGCGCGCGGAACCGCAAGCACGTGATGAGCGCGCTGAAGAACGGCGTGGCGATCGCCGCCTCGATCATGGTGATCGGCTGCATCGTTTTCGAGACCGTCCCGAACCTTTTGCTCTCCATTTTCAGCCCCACGGAGGAGATGTATCAGGTCGGCATCCCGGCGCTGCGCACCATCGCGGTCCACTTCCCGATCGCTGCGGTCAGCATCATGATCACGAACCTGTTCCAGGCGACGGGCCACGGGATCTACAGCCTCGTCCAGTCGATCATGCGCCAGCTCGGCGTGCTGATCCCGGCAGCGTGGCTCCTCAGCTTCGTCAGCCTGAACGCGGTCTGGTTTGCCTTCCCGATCGCGGAACTCCTGTCCCTCGTCGTCACGTTCGTGCTCTTTGTCCGGCTCTACCGGAAGGAGATCGTGACGCTCGACCAAAAGCCCCTGCCGACACCCGCAGCGGACTGACTGTTTTCCAAAATAGACCGAAAAGCGGCCCGGAATCTCCCGGACCGCTTTTTTTCTGCCTTTTTCTCTGTGGCCGCGCATTCCGCGCGGTTCAGGCAAAGAACCATGTGGGGAGCCATTCGAGCGCGTTGGCGTATGCCTGCGTGGTGAGCGTGCCGGTGAGGACCGGATAGAAGACGACAAAGAGCGCCGCGTGGACGGCAAGGAAGAGGAAGACGAGCGCATGCCAGCGCGTGACGGCAAGCGCGCTCCCGCCCTTCCCGAGCGAGAAGAGCGGCGCGGAGAGCGCGGGCAGCCCCGAGAGGTTCCGCATCGCCCAGAGCAGCGCGATCAGCATGAACGGGACCGCGGTGAAATAGTGGTAGATGAACGTGCAGCGCGGCACGAGGACCCACGGGATATACGCCGAGAGGAAGCCCACCGCCGCGACGAGCGCCGGGAACGCGCGCTTTTTGAACGCGCCCCAGAACGACCAGAGCAGCGCCGGCACGCCCGACCACCAGAAGAGCGGCGAGCCGAGGACGGAGATCGTCCGCATTGCGCCGGGGATGCCGTCCGCGTCGTACCGGCCGTAATACCAGACGACCCGGATGTCGAACGGCCACTGGTACCACGGGGACTCGAAGGTATGGGTCGCCTGCAGCGTGGAGTGGTAATTGTACATGTGGAACTGGTACGCGAAGAAACGCCCTACGATGTCGGACCGGTTCCACGGGAGCGTCGTCAGCGGCAGGAACGCCGCGAAGTACACGCCGAAGGGGATCACGATGAAGAACAGCAGGCACCAGAGGCAGAGCGCGAACGCCCTGTCCCAGAACAGCCGCAGCCGTTCGGCGCGGGCCGCGCCTTTTTCCCGGCAGACCGCTTTATAGGTGAACGCGAGCTTCCCGAAATAGAGCACGGCAAGCCCGACCGCGCCGTAGGCGACGGTCCATTTGGAGGCCGCCCCGAGGCCCATAAAAAGGCCGCTGAAAAAGAGGGGCAGGTGCGTCTTTTTCCAGCCGTCGCGCAGGACGTCGCTCTGCAAAAAGACCACCATCGCGTCGTACATGAGCAGGATGAAGAACACGGCGTAGGTGTCGATGGTCGTGATGCGCGTCTGGGTGTAGTGCATGAAGTCGAACGCCATGAGGAACGTGCCGGCGGCCGAAAGGAATGTGGAGCCGAAGATGCGCTTCAGCAGGTGGTAGAGGATCGGCAGCATCAGCACGCCGAAAAGCGTCCCCATGAACCGCCAGCCGAAGGGGTTCATCCCGAAGATGCGGATGCCCAGCGAGATGATGAGCTTGCCGAGCGTCGGGTGGGTGTTTTCATACGGCTCGAGGCCGAGGATGTGCTCATACGCTGTGCGCGCGTGGTAGATCTCGTCGAAGTACATAGAGTGCATGTAAGAGGGGGAGAGCGGCACGGCGTCCTGCTCGTCGATGAGCGCGGAGCCGTCCACGGAGACGCTCACCGGGACCTGCGTGAGGGAAACGAAGCCGGAGCCGTCCGTGCGCTTGAGCGCGAGCTCGTTGAGGCAGAGGTCGTCGCACAGGGAGACGACCCGGATGTACCGGCCCGTCGCGGCGGGGTACGCGGTCTGCCAGGTGTAGACGGATCCTTCGGTATTTTCGAGTGCCGTGGTCCAGACGGTCCCGTCACTGGAGACGTCCAGCCGGAACGCGGTGCCCACGCGCGCGGCGTAGTGCATCTCGTCGGGCGCGATGCCCGGCAGGAAGAGGATCTCGCTGTATTCGCCGTCCGCCGCAAACACGGCGCTCTCGCCGTTTTTCGGCGTCCAGGAGGTGTTTGCGGTCTCATGTGCGCCGAGCGCGGAGAACGCGACGGCCGCGTAAGCGGCGGTGATGACGAGCATACTGAGCACGTCCGAAAGGCGCAGACGCACGTCGCGGTTCTGCTCGGTCAAAAGCGGCGCGGGGGCGTTCGGGGCGGTCCCGCGCTTCTTGGCGTCGGCGGGCAGGGCCTTGCGGCCGGCCCGTTCCGCAAAGAGCGGCGCGGGCGCTTTTTTCGCGAGGAACACGCGCCAGACGGTGAACATCGTGTAGCCGTAGACCGCGACGTGCCCGAACGAGAGGATCAAAAGCTGCGGGGAAGTCGGCTCGATGTAGGCGTTATCGAGATAGAGCACATAGGCCACGTTCAAAAAGTGCAGCAGAGAGGTGAACGCGAAGCTCAGAAGGAAGCGCTTTTCGCGCGTGAAGACGTAGACGAGGAGCAGGCAGAGCAGCACCGGGAAGAGGTAGCGCTCGTGCATCTTGACGCAGAAAACGAAAACCGTGAACATCAGAACCACCGGCACGGCGAAAAGGGAATCGTCGCGTTTGGAGCCGAGGTGCAGCCACGCGGCGAGGAGTACCGCGAGCGGCACGCCGAACTGGAGCAGCAGGCTGTTTTCCGGCAGCGCCGCCCAGTTCAGCCCGAAGAGGCACCAGAGATTGTACGCGTTGATGGTGAAGTACGCGTAGTAATCCATCGCGCCGGTGTAGATGGACAGGAGCATGTTGTAGTTGCCGTTTTTCATAAAGGGCAGGGCGAGGAGCAGCACGGTGCCCGCGCCGAGGAGCACGCCGAGGACGAGGTTCAGCCAGTCGCGCCGGCGGATGACCCAGAGCAAAAGCACCGGCGCGAAGATCAGCATTTGGGGCTTCGAGAGAACGCCGAGCCCGTAAACGACCGCCGCCGCCGGCTCGAAGCGCTTCCAGAGCAGGAGGACGCAGAGCAGCAGGAGCATCGCGCAGAAGCTGTCCGTCTGGCCCCAGACGGCCGAGTTGATGATGACGGCGGGGCAGAACGCGTAAGCGGCGGAGACGAAGAGCGCGCAGCCCTCCCCGAGCCGCCGACGGGAAAGGACCCAGAGCGCGGCCGCGCAGACGAGATCCGAAAGGATGGGCGCCGTTTTGATGAGCAGCGTGTAGGTCTGGGAATCCGCGCCGATCCGGAAGAGCCGCCGGATCCCCTCAATGGCGTAGAGCACATAGAGGTAGCCGGGGGGGTAGTCGATGAAGAAATTGCCGTAGTACATCTCCCCGAGACCGTATTGGTGCGTGTACATGGACCACGCCTTGAAGCAGGCGATGTCGGTCTCAAAGCCGTTGAAGCTGTATCCCAGCGCGAGGCGGAGGGCCAGTGCGGCAAAGAGCATCAGGCAAAAGACGGCGGCGGGAGGAATGCCGGAAAAGGCGGGGGAGAAACGCCCGCCCTCCTGCGCCCGCACGCGCACCGTGAGGAACAGAATGAACGCAAAAAAGAGAAGGGAGAAGAAAATCTGTGCCGCCATGAAGAAACCTCTGAAAAAACCCGCAGAAACTCTTGACCGCGGGGAAAATATCGTGTAAGCTAGAAACGGGAGGGGAAGACCCACCGTCCCTACGCTTGCCATTATATCACATAGAAATGGGCAATTCAACCGATTTTCTTTTTGAAATCTTTTTGGAAAGGAAGGAAAACCATGAAATTCGCGAAAATGCACGAGGACCCGTCCGTCCTGCACGTCGGCACCTGCCCGCCGCGAAGCTACTATCTTCCGGCGTCGCCCGAGGGGGAGCCGCGCGTGTTCTCCCTGAACGGCACATGGTCGTTCCGCTATTACGAATCGTTCCTCGACGTGTTCCCCGGAGGGCCGGAGGAGGACATCGGGTTTGACGAGGACGACATGGACGAGATCGAGGTGCCGTCCTGCTGGCAGAACGCGGGCTATGACCGCCACCAGTACACGAACGTCAACTATCCGATCCCCTACGACCCGCCCTATGTCCCGGACCGGAACCCCTGCGGGCTGTACCTCCGCACGTTCGAGGCCACGCCGGACATGGCGGCGCGCCGCACGTTTTTGAACTTTGAGGGCGTGGATTCCTGCCTCTACCTCTGGGTGAACGAGCAGTTTGCCGGGTACAGCCAGGTCTCCCATTCGACGAGCGAATTTGAGATCACCGATCTGCTCCGCGAGGGCGAGAACTCCGTCGCGGTGCTCGTCCTCAAGTGGTGCGACGGGACGTACCTCGAGGACCAGGACAAGCTGCGCATGAGCGGCATTTTCCGCGACGTGTACCTGATCAGCCGCCCGCAGGCGCATATCCGGGATTACTTTGTGAAGCCCGTGCTCGCGCCCGATTTCTCTTCGGCGGAACTGAAGGTGGAGCTGGAGCTTTCCGGCGCGCCGGACGTCACGGCGGAGCTGTATGCGCCAAACGGCGCGCTCGTCGGCCAGTGCGCGGGGGAGATCGCTTTCCGCGTGGACGCGCCGGTGCTCTGGAACGCGGAGCACCCCGAGCAGTACACCCTGCGTCTCCTCACGGAGGGCGAAGTCAT
>CANRMW010000122.1 GCA_947631835.1 uncultured Clostridia bacterium
GCACGTCAGAGTTGCCGCCCTTTCGCGGGCTGGAGCTGATCGCCAATACTCTCATGTTATTGTCCTCCTTGCGGGTCCGTCGCGTCATGGGCAAACTGCAGCACGTTCCGACTTCCAGGGATGTGCCTTTGCGTTTTTCAAAATTGCCACGCGGGTCCCTCTCAAGTTTTTCTTTTGATTCTATCTTATCGGAAAACCATGCTGGAATCAATTCAAACTTCTGGGATACAGGATTAGAAAAACTTATTTATTCCAGATGGGCAAACACATAAGACCGGTTTTTTCCGGTAAACATAGAGAAAGGCCGCGCCCCAGAAAGGCGCGGCCATGTACAAACCTTATTCTTCATGAAACTGGCTCCGCAGGATCTTGCCAAACTCCCGGATGTATTCTGTTTCATCGGCCAAGTTCCAAAAAACACAGTAATTTCGATAAATCGGCTTGCCGTTCCGCAGCAGTTGGATATGGCTGAGCGTCGTACCGAGAGGCATTGTCTCACCGCCCTCGACCGGCATAAAACCTTTACCTCCGATGACCTGAAGCCGCGCTTCCTCTACATTTTCGGCAAAAATAAACTCACTGGCAATCCCGATGATCTCCCGGAAATAGCTCTGCTCGGTTTTGCGCTGGTTTTTTGGCGCAATCAAAATGCAGGGGATGTGTTTCAGATCCGTGACTTCCACGCTCTTTTGTCCGGCAAGAGAGCTCCGCGCGGCAATTTCGATGAAGCACGGCCGCCGGGCTAAGATATGGTTCGCATACGCATCGGAGAAAGCCCGGCGCTGATCGCTGAGCACCGCGTCCACCCGACAGCTGATCAATTCCTCGTACAGTTCCTCGTGGGTTCCGCTGATGACTTGGATGGACACCTCCGGGTGCTGCCCCGCAAACTCCGCTACCGCCTGCTGAAATTCCCGGCCGCTGTACCCCTTGAGACACCCCAGGTGCAGCTGCGGGTTCTCTCGGTGGGAGATGCGGACGGTCTCGATCACCAGACGGTCATAGTCGGCAGTCAAGATCAAGCTCTTTTCATAGAAGTGCTCTCCGGCGGGCGTAAGCCTGAATTTGCGGCTTCCGCGCTCCAAAAGCTGCACCCCCAGTTCCTGCTCTAAAGCCTGGATCTGCTGGGAAATGGCCGATTGGGAAATATAACACTCCTCAGCGGCCTCGGTAAAACTGCCGCAGCGGACTACGGATTGGAAATATCGAATTTGCCTGAGCATGGGCGCACCGCCTTTAATTGGACTGGTAAAATTATACGGGAAATGGAAATCGATGTCAAGCGATGCAAAGAGAAGGAGGATATTCGCTGCCGTAAGCATCACCGTACTTGCAGACAAAACCGGAGTCTCAGTCCATCCATGCAAAGGACTGACTGAGGCTCCATCTGCAAAGAATGGCTCCGCGCGGTTCGCGGTGACGGATTTCGGGAACGGCATCCCGGAGGAGGACCTCCCCTACATTTGGGACCGCTACTACACCGCGCGGAACAGAAAGAACAAAGCCATCGTTTCCGGGCTGGGTCTGTCCATCGCAAAGGAGATTTTGACCGCGCATCAGGCGGAATTCGGCGTGGAAAGCCGGGAACAATTTCGTAAGGCCCCCAACAAAACGAAGCGGTATGTCGGCAAAGGATTCATCCGTTACGTTGCGAACCCCGCGTACTGCGTCATGTACAGATCGTAGTATTTTCCCTTTTGCGCGAGAAGTCGGTCGTGACTGCCGCTTTCTACGATTTGCCCGTGATCCATGACCACGATGAGGTCGGAGTCGCGGATCGTGGAAAGGCGATGCGCAATGACGATGCTGGTGCGGTCTTTCATCACACGCTGCATGGCGTCCTGTATGGCTTTTTCCGTGCGCGTGTCCACATTGGAAGTCGCCTCGTCCAAAATCAGGATCTTCGGGTCGGCGACAAACGCGCGGGCAATCGCCAAGAGCTGCCTCTGCCCCTGACTGATGTTCTCGCCGGAATGGACGAGCACCGATTCCCAGCCTTGTGGGAGCCGTCTCGGCAAATCCCCGCAGCGGCTCATGGTCATGGCGTTTGCGATCTGTGCATCCGTCGCCGCCTCGTTCCCATACTTCAGGTTTTGCCGCAGAGTATCGGAAAAGAGAACGGTGTCCTGCAAAACGATGGCCGTGTTCTTGCGCAGGTCGTCCCGCGACACCGTGGAAATATCCTGCCCGTTGATGCAGATTTTCCCGCTTTCTATGTCGTAAAAGCGCATCAAAAGATTGACGACCGTCGTCTTGCCGCTGCCCGTCGCGCCGACCAGCGCCACCTTTTTCCCGGACGGAACGGTCAGCGTGAAATCCTGTATGACGGGCTGCCCCGGTTCGTAGGAAAAATTGACGTTTTGGAAGGTGACGGCCATCTGCTCGCTCTCTTGCAGCGCTTCCCCGGATCTGTCCTCATCGGCCTCATCCAAAACCGTAAACACCCGCTCCGCGCCGGCAATCGCGGTCTGGAGCTGACCGTAGACCTGCGCCAGTTCGTTGACCGGGCGGCTGAACTGTTTTGCGTACACAATAAATGCGGAGATCACGCCGACGGAGATCAGCCCGTGGAAGGAAAAATATCCGCCGAACGCCGCGATAATCACAAATCCGATGTTCCCGATGCAGTTCATGACCGGGCCCATCACACCGCTGAAAATGTCGGTTTTGATGCCGACCTTTGTGAGGGAATCTGCGGTCTGACAGAAATCTTTCGTCGTTTTCCCCTGCCGGTTGTACGCCACCACGGTGCGGTAGCCGGAGACCATCTCTTCCACAGTTCCGTTGAGCTGCCCCAATAATTGCTGCCGCGTTCGGGAAAATTTCCGTACCCTGCCCGAAAGGACTTTTGTCGCGAGCAGCGTCAGCAGGACGGTCGCGTAGCTGAGCAGCGCCAACTGCCAGCAGTACCACATCATAATGGCGACGGTGCCGAGGATCGTCAGCACGCCGGAAAAGAGAGACGGCAGAGATTGGGAAACCGTGGTGGAAATGTTCTCAATATCGTTTGTCATGCGGCTCATGACGTCGCCGTGCGAATGGGTGTCCAGATAGCGCACCGGCAGATCGACGAGCTTTGCAAAGAGTTCCTCCCGTATATGCTTGACAACCCGCTGGCTGAGCCGCGCGCTGACGACGCCCTGTAAAAGCTGGCACACGCTGTACAGCAGATACACGCAGAGCATCAGGATCACGGTTCCAAGCAGGTTCCCGACCCGCACGCCCGCGATCGTGTCGATGGCCCGGCTTTGCAGACTGGGCGCGTAAACGCCGCAAAGCGTTCCGAAGACGACGGCGGAAAGCATGAAAAGGACCATGCCCCTCTCCCGGATAAAATAGGCGAAAACGCGTTTCAGCGTCGCGCCGAGATGCTCCGCGTGCTGCACCTCGACAAAGCGTTCGCGGCGGTTCATACCGGGCATATTCTGACCCGCCTGTTTCTGATCTCTCGGTTCACTCATGCCGGTCGTCCTCCTCTCCGATCTGAGACTGATAGATGGCTTGATAGGCCGGGCAGGAAGCCAAGAGCTCTTCATGCGGCCCGCAGGCAACAATATGCCCGTTTTCTAGGACGGCGATCTTATCCGCCTGCCGCGCGGAAGCGATCCGCTGTGCGACGATGATCTTGGTGCTGTGCGGGTTGGCCTCGCGAAGCGCGGCATACAAATCCGCTTCGGTTTTCAAATCCAGGGCGCTGGTAGAATCGTCGAAGATCAGAATTTCCGCGTTCTTCAGAACGGCACGCGCGATGGAAACACGCTGTTTCTGCCCGCCGGAAAGGCTCATGCCCCGTTCCGCAACGACGGTGCGGTATCCGTCCGACATACGGGAAATAAAGTCGTCCGCCTGCGCCGTCGCAGCGGCGGATTTGATTTCGTCTTCTCCGGCCTCCGGATCGCCCCAGGATATATTTTCCTGAACGGAAGCGCTGAAAAGTTCGCTTTTCTGCAGCGCCATGGCGATCTTCCCGCGCAAAGCGGTTTGCCGGTATTCCCGCACATTGACGCCGTCTACAAGTATGGCGCCGCCGGTTACATCATAAAAACGGGGGATCAGGCTGACAAGGGTCGTTTTGCCGCAGCCCGTCTCCCCCATGAGCGCCAGCGTTTCCCCTGGGTTGACCTTCAGATCAATGTGTTCCAGCACCGTCTGGCCACCCGGATACGCAAAGGATACGTCCTGAAATTCGATGCCGCCCCGCACAGCGGTTTCCCCGTTGTGTTCGCCGTCCGCAAGCTCTGGGGAACTGTCAAGGAGCACCCGGACCCGTTTCCACGACGCGATCCCGCGTGTGATGTTCTGAAAGAGCATCACCAGCATCAAAAGACCGTTGAGCAGCTGAGTGGTGTAGGTGATGGCGGCCATCACATCCCCCGGCGTCGTCCCGCCGGCACGGACGCTCACGTTCCCCGCAAGCAGAATGGCGGCTACCGCAAGATACATCAACGCGTTCACAATGGGATTCACAAACGCGAAGAGAATTAGAACCCGGAGCTGCGTTTGGATCAGCTCGTTGTTTGCCTTCCCAAAGCGCAGCTTTTCATAGATTTCCCGAACACAGGCTTTGATGACGCGGATTCCCGCGACGTCCTCCTGCATGATGGAATTGACGGTATCCAGCTGTGTTTGCAGCTTTGTAAACAGGGACCCGGCTTTTTTCATACAAACGGCCATAACGGCGATGATCAGCGGAAACACGCAGAGTACCACATACCCGAACGCCCGCCCCAGCCGGAACATACAGTATATACTGCCGAACGTAAGCACCGTTGTCCGGATCATGCCGCGCACAAACTGGGAAATGAAGTTCTGCACTTGGGTGATGTCGTTCGTCATTCTGGTGACAAGGGAGCCCGTTCCGAACCGGTCGATCTGCGGAAACGAAAAGGTCATGATTTTCCGGAAGCAGTCCTTCCGCATATCGTTTCCGATATTTTGCCCCGACAAATGGACAAACACGTTGTTGAGGGAGCCGCACAGACCGCCGAACAGAACGAGGCAGATCATTTGCAGGCCGAGCCTCCAGACGAGATCCAGGTTTCCTGCGCCGCCGGTGTTCAGCCCCAGCACGCCGTCGTCCACGATTTGGCTCATAATACCGGGCTGGACCAGATCCATAGAGACTTCTCCGACCATAAACGCCGCCGCCAAAATCGCATAGGGGAGATAGCGGCGAATATATTTCCACATCATTCCGTCCTCCTCCGAAATTCGCCGTGTCCGTGCGGCCCGTGATGACCGTCCCGCCCGTGATGCCTGTGCTCGAAATGAGCACCTGACGGTGAAAAGCGTGTTTCCCAATCCGTGGAGAGTTTTTCCAGCAGGACGAGCAGTTCTTCTTTTTCCGCGTCCGTGAGACAAAGGAACATCTCTTCTTGCCGCTGTTCCCGCTGCCGCTTTACCTCTTCGGCGGTCTCCCTGCCTTTTTCCGTCAGTGTCACCTCCACATTTCGCCGATCCGCCTCGCTGACGGTTCGAACGACATACCCCGCGCTTTCCAATTTTCCGATCACTTCGCTCGCGGATGCCGATTGGATGAGCAGTCTTTCTGCCAGCTCGCGCTGGGTGACAGAACCTCCCAGTTCGTTGAGCACGGTCAGCACACGCTGCTGACTTCCACGGCCTTCATACATCCCGCGCAGCATGTGCCCCACATCTCTGAGACGGATGAGGAGCCTTCCGTTCGTATCGGCCGACTGATACTGCGCCTCGCGCCATGCTTCTTTCTCGTGTTCATTTCTCACACTTCTACACCTCCGATAATTTGCTTGGTACCTTGTAATTATACACCGCTGTTTCCCAAATATCAAGGTACCTTGCAAATTTCTTTGAAAAATTTTTCGTCCGGGCTCGCTTTCGGGAAGCTGTCAATCCATAACCCGCTTTTATCAAGCCGTCTGTCCGGCGTACTCGGTGGATCTCCGCGAAAACTTGAGGGCTAAATCGGTTTTTGCATCCGCTTCGATACCGGTCTGAAGGGAGCCCATAACCAGCTCACTTCAAATTCGATAAGAGTAGTTTCTCCGTTTGCCACTTTTTTCCATGAGCGAGTGGTATGCCACGGACCTTTATCCGAGCGTGGCGTGGAAGCTCCGGCAACGGAATGACCGGGAGCGACAGAAGCGGTTTATGGATGAACGATGTAAAGAGAATCCCCTTTGATCTTGGGCGTTATCCGCGGAAAGATCACGATGATTTTGCCAAGCAGAAAAACTTCCGAAAAAATATAAAATCACGCATAACCCCCTCACTTTTGCAAAGGTCCGTAAAAACCGGACAATAGAAAAAAGAGACCTCCTATGGTAGAATGGAAGAAACTACCATAGGAGGTTATTTTGATGGCAAGAGAATACAGGCGCATAAAGCAATATGAAAAGGAGATTTTAAAACTTCGAGAATAAGGATATACCTTGAGGAATATCGGAGACAAATTCGGATCCACAAACACCTTGCCTTGTAACCTCGTTCTAAATGAACCGTCTGGCGGTATCTAACTGATTAACAATACTGCAA
>CANRMW010000123.1 GCA_947631835.1 uncultured Clostridia bacterium
TCGTGTAGGTGAAAAGTTCGCTTTTGCTTCCCTCTGTCGCGTTGTTCTTCATCCAGCCGTTTGAATAGTGCGTCTGCACGACATGGCTCATATACGACGCGGTGAGCAGCACCTCCATGACCGTACCCGCCGTACCCGTCACATCATTGTCGCTGCTGTAAAATACGCCCGGTCGGTCCCAAACCGGAGGGGTTGAAAGCGTGCCGTCCTCGTAGATATCGGCGCCCTGATTGTATATACCGTGCAGACCGTCCCAATAGCCTTTAATGCTATCTGTGGACGTTTCGCCATGGTCAAGCGTATCGTTGCCGGGGAGATAAACTTTATACCATTCATCGCCCGTATTATCATTGAGACGATGACTGAGATCGAGATGGAATCCTTTATATGGAGGATTTGCATGATCGTTCCAATTAACTGTATCATCAGTTATATAAGCCAATCCACTTCCATTTGCAGTTCGCCGCCCATAGCGCCCGTTCCAATCGTTGACGGTAAATTCTGTGCCACTTTCTCCCATCTCGTTGAACGAGAAGTTCGCGCCGCCGTCCGACATGATGATCGCGGCGGGGATGCGCGCGACCGTGGACACAACGCCGTTTGAAAGTTCCTCGGTGTACGTCGTAGCCGTCGAATCCGCTAACTGCTTATACGCGAGGTAGATGCCGCCCTGCGTGTTCGTGAAGTAGCCCACATAGTCGTCGGCTGTGAGACCTTTGGTTGGCTTCATAGCCAGTTTAATCTTAGAAGTTCGCGTTCCGAGTTCTGGATCGGTTTCTTCAGTAGCAAGGACACCGTTCGAGCCGGCGGCATATTTCCCATCACCTTTACTTGTTGCTTCATAGACTTCTTTGTTCTTATCTTTATATGTATTCTTCGGCGTTTTACCGTCATTCTCCCAATCGCCCGGGAAAGCTTTGACCGGGTTTCCGTCGTCCGAAAGCACATTGTTGCTGACGGTTTTTGTGATAGAAGTCCAAGCGTTTGCTTCTGCTGTTCCATCATCAAGCACACCCGTATATGTGTTGTACTGCGCGTTCACCACGACCGTGTAGCAGGTGTCGCGGTTGTTCATCCAGTACCAGCCGTCTTCGTCAACTTTGGGAAGCGGCTCACCGTTCTTTTTCACGGTGTCTACTTCTTCTTTCGATCTGTACACCAGGTCGCTGGGGTGGTACAGGGTCTCCATGCCGCCGACGGAGAGATAGGGTTGATTATTTACTCTTTTATAATGTCCAAGCGGCATGAGAACAACGGCGTTGGCGCCGTAGCCGCACACCGCCACCCGGTTCTGGGGGTTCTGCGCCATCAGCTTGTCGATGGTGGTGTTGATGGCGTCCAGGGTCTTCTGGATACGGGAGTTCGCGATGCGCTCGGACATGAGCACGCCCTCGTCCGGCCACTTCTGATCCGGATCGTCTCCTGTCGCGTTATGCGCCACATAATCGTTCACACCCGTGTCAATGCTGTACCGCGTGTCCTGCCCCATCGAGCCGGACATGTCGAAGACGATGACCAGGTCCACCGGGCTGGGCGGATACTCATTGACCACCTGGGAGCTGGCTAGAGCGCTAAAGACGTGGGCAAAGTCAGCGTTGAACAGCACGTCGCCAACATAGCCGTCGGTAGCCATGTCCAGGGTGATCTTATTGGCCCCGTCAAAGTGGCTGCTCAGCCCCTTCCGGGCACTGTCCCCAAAGGCGAAGACCGACTTGTCCGTCCAGACCCGGCCAGCGTACCGGGAGCCGGTAGTCTCGGTGAGCAGGCGGTTCACATAGTCGTCCATGGTGTCCGGGTCGGCAACGCGGCTGTTCTCCACAATATGCTCCGTCTGCCCCGCCGCGGCGGCGTAGGAGACGGTCTTGAACAGACCGACCCCGCTGAACATGGTCGCCGCCATGCTCAGGCAGAGCACCCCCGCCAGCACCCGCGTTTTGATTTTATTTCTAAAATGTCTCATGAGTATGCACCCCCGAGAAATCTGATCTTCCTTGTCATGCCGCGCACCGCGGCCTCCCTTTACAGCCGCGTCTTCGAAACGGAAAACTCCCCGTTCACGAGCCGGACGTTGTAGTAAAACGGATTCTCCTCCGCCCACGCCGGGTTTTGCTCCGCCTTTTCCTGATACTGCCTGTACGCCTCGACATACCCCGCGTGGAGCTGCTGTTCGGCGTTCAGGCGGGCTTTCACCGCGTCGTCAAAGTCGCGGAAATACCCGAGGTGGTAATGCACCTTGCGGAAGGTGATCGTCGCGCGGTAGAGGCCGTCCTTCGTGAGGAAAAGCCCCCGAAAGCCGGATTTGTTCTCCGTGTAGCTCCGCTGCGCGCGCTCCAGCATCTCGACGCAGGTGTCGTCGCGGTAGTGCATGTGGTCGTGCATCCCGGAGGACACCTCCTGCCGCAGGCACCCGCAGCTTTTCGTCAGCCCCCGCACGAGGCTCCCCACCGCGACCACCGTCTCGTTGCCGCAGTCGCAGCGGCAGCGCCAGACCACCTTCCCGGAGGCGTCCTTCTCCTCGAGCGGGTAGAGCGCCGTCAGCCGCCCGAACCGCTGGCCGGTGAGGTCGCGGCGGTTCGCGGCCGTCCGGCGGCGGGCGCAGCCGCAGCTTTTCGTGTGGCCGTTTTTGAGGCGCGACGCCGCGACGACGCATTCCTTCCCGCAGATACATCGGCACACCCAGCAGAGGTGGTTGTTTTTCTTTTCTTCCGCGCGGCGCAGAACGGTCAGCTCGCCGAACACCTGCCCCGTGAGGTCTTCCTTCCCACGCGGCTTTTCGGTTGTCACCGTCTCCGAAAGCCGGTTCGCTGTTCCGTTTCTCGCCATACAGATCCCACCTCAGCCGTTCTCCCCGCGCGCCCGGCGGAAAACAGGCGTCCTCCGCGCAAAACCATCGGGATCCGTGATTTTGCGCGTCTGCCTGCCTTGCCCCCAAAGCGCGCGGGCGCGGTTCAAATGCACAACAGCCCGCCGCACAGGGAAAAATCCATAAATTACGGACCGGCGGGCTGTTTTCCGTCGCAGAGTTCACAACTTTGCGTTTTTCCGGTCAAATGAAAAGGTCGCAGAGTTCACAACTTTGCGTTTTTCCGGTCAAATGAAAAGGTCGCAGAGTTCACAACTTTGCGTCCATACTATAAACCCGATTATGGTAAAGTATATCACGTTGTCATCCCGATTTCAATAGCTTTTCGCCGATTTCTGAAAAAAATTTCGTGTATACAAGGAAAAGCAGAGCACACAGCGCCGCCATCCTGTCGAAAAATGGGCGCCTTGCGGGGCGATTCGCAGTCAGTTCCGCAGTCAGGGCGCGCCCGGGGGGACGTATAATGAGAGAAATCCAAATCTTATGCACAGGAGGTACGCGCATGGCACGAAAAGGCGAAAACATTTTCAAGAGGAAAGACGGACGCTGGGAGGCGAGGTACATCAAGGGCCACGAGCTTTCCGGAAAGATCCGGTACGGTTTCTGTTACGGCAGGACCTATAAAGACGCGAAGGAGAAGGTCACGCGGTGCAAGGCCGCGCTGCTTTCCGGCGCACCCGCGCCCGCGGTGAACGACCGCCGCCGGTTCGCTTCTTTCTGCGAAGAGTGGCTCCGGCTGGAAAAAGGGAAGGTGAAGGAATCCACCTTTGCGAAATACGGCACGGTCCTGAAAAAGCACATCCTTCCGAAGCTCGGCGGCTGCTTCCCGCTGGGGATCACCACGCGGACAGCGGAGCTGTTCCGGCAAGAACTGCTGGACGAGGGGCTGTCCGCGAAAACCGTCCGGGACATCCTCACGGTCCTGCGCTCGGTGCTGAAATACACCGCCGCGCAGTTTCCCGGCATGTTCCCGGCGGTGGAGATCGATTACCCAAAGGAGCAGAAGAAGGAGGCCCGCGTCCTCGACCTCGAGGAGCAGCGGCGGCTCGTGGAGTATTTGCAGGCCGACATGGACGAGTGCAAATTCGGCGTGCTTCTCGCGCTGCTCACGGGGCTGCGCATCGGGGAGCTCTGCGCCCTGCGCTGGGAGAACGTCTCGCTGCGCGAAAGGAGCATCCGCGTGGAGACGACCGTGCAGCGCGTGCGGGACGTGGAACACGCGGGGGAAGGAAAGACGCGGGTGGCGTTCGGCAGCCCAAAGAGCGGCAGCTCCGCGCGGACGATCCCGCTCACCGAGAGCGCGGCGCGCCTTTGCGAGCGGTTCGACCCGCACCGGCCGGCGGCCTTTCTCCTCACCGGCACGGACCAGTGCATGGAGCCGCGCCTGATGCAGCGGCGGCTCGCAAAGTACACGAAGGAATGCGGCCTCGTCGGGGTGCATTTCCACACGATCCGGCACACGTTCGCGACCCGCTGCGTGGAGGCGGGGTTCGAGATCAAGAGCCTCAGCGAGATCCTCGGCCATGCGGACACCTCGATCACGCTGAACCGCTACGTCCATTCCTCCATGGAGCTCAAGCGCGAAAACATGGAGAAGCTGACGTTCGCCGGACTGTAACCATTCGCAGTCAAACTTTTCAGTCACCTCGGCAGAAAGCGCTGCGCGCCGCGGGAAAAACCCCGCGAAACGCAAAGTTGTGAACTCTGCGACCTTTTCATTTGACCGGAAAAACGCAAAGTTGTGAACTCTGCGACCTTTTTGGGACGTTCCCGCTGCTCCGGGAGGCCTAGGCGGAAAGATCGTGCGGCAACAGAGAAAGGCATTTTTTTAAACTAAAGAAAAAGGCTCCTGCACTGCCAAAAACGGCAATGCAGAAGCCTTTTTTATATGTTTGTTTGGGGAAGGTTTTGCAGCTTCCTTTCCTGCACTGAACCCCAATTTTAAAGTGAAAGGGGAAAACGCTTCATTAGTCCTTCCAAATCTCTCCTTGTGTCAGTGAGAGAGCCTTTCGTTTATTTCGCCTTTTCTGCGAAGCCGCAGGAAATTCGCCCCGCAAAACCGCCATTCCCCCCAAAGTTGAACTTCTTTCCATGTGAGTCGAAATGTGGGTCAAAAGTGGTGGAGCGATACGCTCCTGCCGATCTTTACAGCGTCAACGCACCCCACGACGGTGCATCCTCTTCGGCCATCTCTTCCAAAGAATTGCCTCCTGCACCAATCACTGGCCGTTCAAAATAAACGTCTTGATAAACCCCCTGTCCACATCAAAGGGAGCCTCGTCGAGACATTCGTCCAGCTGCGCCTCCGTGATCTCCGGCAGATCCATTTCCCGAAGCATTTGCACGGCAGTTTCGTTCTGCTGCAAAAACTCGCGGAAGACCCGGATGATGCCGTCGTTTTCCCGGCTCGGATCGCTGGAATAACTACTCATCCGGAAATTCTTCTTCCAGCTTTCGGCAAACCTTGTAATCTCGATCTACCAGAATCCGAAAATCATGCGCGCCGGGCATAGACCGTCACCCCTTTCTTCCGAATCTCTTGGTTCAAAGTCTCATCTCGGATGGTTTCATAGTGAAGAATATCCATATTAGAGTCAATGGACAGACGAAATGGACGGATCATTTTCAGGAACTCCTCTTCATTGACGTTCGGGGCGGAAATCGCCAAGTCAATATCGCTGGTCGTACCGCAGTTTTTTGTAACCGCGCTTCCGAACAGGATCAGCCGGCTGATTCTCTCGTCAGCAGAAGCGATTTCGATAGCCTTCCGGACGTCTTTCTGCTTCGACGGAAACACATACCGCAGTGTCTCGCTGCCCTCGGCAACAACCGGAAATAACCACATAGCTTCTAGCCTGCCCTTCCTGCTGAACGCATCTAATCTACTGTCCTTTCCTGTGCCCATTATACCCTCGATGCCCTCGTCTTGTCAATGCCCCGGGAGCGGCAAATGCGACGCTGACATCCTGAAAATCGGTGCAGAAGGCCGTATTCTGCGGCGCATTTTCAGTCAGAGCGTACACAATGTCTGTCAGATCAGGTTGGACGGAACGATCAGTGTGTTTTCGTCCATCGTCACATACGTCCAATTTTGGCCCTCAGCGAGATGCTTCAGCATGGTGGATTTGCCGACCTGCCGTGCGCCGACGACCATGACCGCCCTGAAAGCAGCACTCATGTGCAGGAATTTCCGTTCCGGATCGCGTTTGATCTATTCCAAGTCGCGTCTCCCGAAATAGGTGCAAATCTAAAGTCAGCTTTATTTTAACCCTACAACACGCTTCCATCAAGAATGCAAATCTCAAATATCCAGCAGCGCTTATAGTCCGATAAGCCAGTAAATTAAGAAAGAGTTCCGCCCGAAACGCTAAATTCCAGCATATCAGGCGGAGCCGGTTTTTATTCTTTTTCCTTCGGGAAAATCACCGTAATTGTTGTACCTTTACCCTCTGTGCTTTGCAGTTCTATTTTTGCATGATGCAAGCGGGCGGCGTGTTTGACGATAGATAATCCTAATCCAGTACCGCCAAGCTCTTTTGACCGGCTCTTGTCTACTCGGTAAAAACGCTCAAAAATGCGCTCCCGATGCTCCGGCGGAATACCGATCCCCGTATCAGCTACCGAAAGGCGGACACCATCCGAAAGGG
>CANRMW010000124.1 GCA_947631835.1 uncultured Clostridia bacterium
TGGAGCGGATCAGCCATCGCCCTTACAGCACAGGGTTTTATCTCGGCACGGAACCGGGGCAGGATACCGTGCGGGACGGCTATGCCCGAAACTGGGAAGTCTCCGCGGTTTCCGAGGGCACGTCGAACGGGTTCTTGCGGCTGACACAGCGCAACCGATTCTTCCGCGGAGATACGTTCAGTGTTTTGGAACCCGGCCGCGCACCGTATGACCTCACGCTGGACGAGCTTTTCAACGCGGATATGGAGCCGATCGACGCGGCGCCGCACGCCACAATGACGGTTTTTACAAGGATCTCTCGGAACGTGGAGAAAGGAGCCTTCCTCAGGAAAAAGCGAAATTGAATAACGCCTCCGAGCACAGCCAATACTCTGTTCGGAGGCGTTTTTATGACACGTCGAGCACTGATTTCCTATACCCTTGTCATGCTGCTCCTCACCGTATCGATCCTCGGGACCGCGAGCGCATTTATCGGCGGGGAGACGTACACGGAGGTCGTCGGACAGCAGAGCATGTACGCGCTGCACGTTGCGTCGTCCCGAGGGACGATCTATGACCGGAACCTCGTTCCGCTGACCAATACTGTCCAGCAGAAGATCGCGGCGGTCGTCCCGGATGTGGACTCCATGGGCAGACTTTATGCCGCGACGAACGGGGAAAAACGCGAGGAGCTGCGCGTGGCGCTGGAGTCCGGAAAGCCGTTTTTGGTGGAGGTGGAAACGCCCGTCAGCGATGAGAATATCGAGACGTTCGTCGTCTCGAAGCGGTATGAGGATGTTCAGCCGGCCGCTAACCTGATCGGTTACCTTGAAAACGGGAAAGGTGCGGACGGGATCGAATACTGCTTCGAAGACGTCCTCTCCGAGGGGCAGGGGAACATTGACGTCTATTTCGCCATTGACGCGGTAGGTGGGGCGATCTCCGGAGAGGGGATGCTGGTCGAAAACACATATCGCTCGGAAAAAAGCGGGGTCGTTCTGACGCTGGACCGGGAGATCCAAATGGCGGTGGAGGCAGCGTGCGCGGAAATCGGTAAGGGAGCCGCCGTGGTTTTAGACACGCAGACGGGAGGCGTGCTGGCCATGGCGAGCTTCCCGCCGATCGACCCGAACGATCTTGCCGCCGAGATGAACGATGAAAACGCGCCGTTCCTGAACCGGGCGCTGTGCGGCTATGCGCCCGGATCCGTTTTCAAGCTGGTTGGCGCGGCGGCGGCGCTGGAAAACGGATACGATTTCCGAGAGACGTATACCTGCACCGGGAGCACTTTGGTGAGCGGAATGGAGTTTGCCTGTTACGAAGGGATCGCGCACGGCGAAGTCAATATGCACACGGCACTGCGGAAGTCCTGCAACGGGTATTTCATCCATCTTGCGGAGAAGCTCGGCGCGGGGGCCATTTTGAAAATGGCAGAAAGCGTGGGCTTTGGAAAAAGTCTGGAGCTTGCGCCGGCGCTCTATACGGATGAGAGCGTGCTTTCCTCGGAGCACGAACTGATGAATCCCAGGGCGAGAGCGAACTTCGCGTTTGGCCAGGGGGAGACGCTGATCTCTCCCGTGCAGCTTGCGGGCGCGGTGAATGCCATTGCTTCCGGGGGAGAGTATCGGCCGCCCTTTGTGATTCTCGGCGTGACGGACGAAAACGGCGAGATCACGGACAACGCGCTTCCGGAGTATTCCACCGCGATGCAGCGAACCACCGCGAACCGGTTGATGGCCTATATGGAGAGCACCGCAAGGTACGGTACGGCGAGAGCGGGTGCGCCGCGAAACGGCAAGTCCGGGATCAAGACCGGGACGGCGCAGACCGGCGTTTTTACGGAGGAGGGGGAGGAGATCCTGAATTTCTGGTACGCGGGCTATCAGTACGGGAAAGAGAATGTCCCCGGCTTTACCGTCGTTCTGCTGGAAGAAACGGCGGGGGAGAGCCACACGGCGGCTGCCTTTCGCAAAATCTGCGAATTTCTCGCCGATTCCATTTGACATTCCCGGAAAAAAGCGGTATAATAGCGGCGTGCAGAGCAGATGTGCGCGTCGGACCGAGCAGAGAAGGGATCCTTTGGCTGGAAGATCCCGGGATTTTGGTGCGCATGAGCCGGCTCAGAGAACGCACCGTGCGGCGAGGAGCCGCGCCGTTTTCCGCGTTAAGGAGTTTGAGTGATACGCTTTTGCGTATAATTTGGGTGGTACCACGGCGCTGTCCGTCCCAAGGGGATGGGCAGCCCTTATTTTTTGAGATCAAGGAATGGTGAATCAGCAATGCAATGGACCGGAGTCAATGAGCTCAGAGAGAAATTTCTGACCTTCTTTGAGTCGAAGGGGCACCTGCGGCTCCCGAGCTTCCCGCTCATCCCAAAGGACGACAACAGCCTGCTCCTCATCAATTCGGGTATGGCGCCGATGAAAAAATATTTCACCGGAGAAGTGACCCCGCCGAGAAAGCGCGTGACGACCTGCCAGAAATGTATCCGCACATCGGATATTGAAAACGTGGGATTCACCGCGCGCCACGGCACATATTTCGAGATGCTCGGAAACTTCTCCTTCGGCGACTTCTTTAAGAAAGAAGCGACCGCGTGGGCATGGGAGTTCTTCACGGAAGTGCTGGAAATGCCGAAGGAGCTGCTCTACATCTCGATTTTCGAGGACGACGACGAAGCCTTTGAGATCTGGACCAAGCAGAACGGAGTCGATCCCTCTCATATCGTCCGCATGGGGAGAGAGGACAATTTCTGGGAGCACGGTTCCGGTCCCTGCGGCCCTTGCTCGGAGATCTATTTCGACCGCGGCGAAAAATATGGCTGCGGCAAACCGACGTGCGGAGTCGGCTGCGACTGCGACCGCTATGTGGAGGTCTGGAACCTCGTCTTCACGCAGTTCAACAATGACGGTCAAAACAATTATACCCCGCTCGACCATCCGAACATCGACACGGGCATGGGGCTTGAACGCCTCGCCTGCGTGATGCAGGGGGTAGACAACCTGTTCCTCGTGGATACGGTGCAGAACATCCTGCAGCATATTGCGCGGATCGCCGGGGTCCGGTACGGCGACTCGGAGAAGAGCGACATCTCCCTGCGTGTCATCACCGATCACATCCGCAGCGCGACCTTTATGATCAGCGACGGCGTGATGCCCTCCAATGAGGGCCGCGGTTATGTGCTGCGCCGTCTCTTGCGCCGGGCGGCGCGTCACGGGCGGCTTCTGGGCATCCATCGTCCCTTCCTGACGGAGGTCGTGGATACGGTCATCCATGAGAATATGGCGGCGTATCCGGAGCTTTCCGAAAAGAAAGCGATGATCCAGAAGGTCATCTCCTTTGAAGAGGAGAGCTTTGGCCGCACCATCGACAAGGGCATCGCGCTGCTGACTTCGATCCTGGACCGCACGGACACGCGGATCCTTTCCGGCGAGGACGCGTTCCTGCTCAGCGATACGTTTGGCTTCCCGATCGATCTGACAAAGGAGATCCTCTCGGAACGCGGCATGACCGTGGACGAGGAGAGGTTCCGCGCGCTCGTTTTGAAGCAGAGAGAAACGGCGAGAGCGAGCCGGAGGAACGCCGGCGCGGATGCCTGGGCCGGGGATGCCGACGCGCTGGAGGGCTTTGCACCGACCGAGTTCCTGGGCTACACGGCGGTGGAAGCGCCTTCCGTGATTCGCGCGATTGTGAAGGACGGAGAGCGTGTAGAGACTGCGGAGGCGGGAGACGATGTGATCGTCGTGCTCGAATCGACGCCGTTTTATGCGGAGAGCGGCGGGCAGGTGGGCGATACCGGGACCATAAAGACGGACGCCGGGCTGCTTACGGTGCTGGATACGACGAAAAACGCTTCCGGCGTTTTCATGCACAAATCCACGGTCGCTGAGGGATTCGTGACGGTGGGCGACGAAGTCAAAGCCTCGGTGGACGCGCCGCGCCGCAAGGCCATCATGCGGAACCACACAGCCGCGCATCTGCTGCAGGCCGCGCTCCGCAAGGTGCTGGGAAGCCATGTAGAGCAGGCGGGCCAGCTCGTGACGCCCCAGACGGTTCGGTTCGATTTCACGCATTTTGCCGCGCTCACCGAAGAAGAGCTTCTTTCGGTGGAGACAATGGTCAACGAAAAAATCCTCGAGAGCATTCCGGTGGAAAGCCGGGAGATGCCCATCGAAGAGGCGCGAAAGCTGGGAGCCATGGCGCTGTTCGGGGAGAAATACGGCGATATCGTGCGCGTCGTCAGCGCGGATGATTTCAGCCGGGAATTTTGCGGCGGCACGCATGTGGACAACACCGCGAAGCTCGGGCTCTTTAAGATCATCAGCGAATCCTCGATCGCTGCCGGCGTTCGCCGCATCGAGGGGACGACCGGTCTCAATGTCCTCGGGATGCTCTACAATGCGAACGCGCTTTTGAAAGAGACGGCGGCGGCGATGAAGGTCGGCGTTCCGTCCGACCTTCCTCAAAAAGCGGTCCAGCTCATGCAGGAAAACAGGGAAAAGGATCACACGATCGAATCCCTGCAGGCAAAACTCGCGGCGCACAGCCTCGATTCCATCCTTGAAAACGCGGTGGAGGTCGAAGGGATCAAGGTCGTGACCGCGATGTTCTCCGGGACCGGCGGGGATGTGCTCCGCACCATGTGCGACCAGATCCGCTCCAACGTCCAGGCTCCCACCGTGGCGGTGCTGGCTGGCATTTTGGACGGGAAGGCGACGCTCGCCGCGACGGTCACCAAATCGGCGCAGGAGAAGGGGATAAAGGCCGGCGTGCTTGTGAAGGCGGTCGCCCAGATCACCGGCGGCAACGGCGGAGGCAAGCCGGATTTTGCCATGGCCGGCGCGAAGGATCAAACAAAGCTCGATGAGGCGCTGGCGGCGGTTCCTGAACTGCTTCGCGCACAGCTTTGATTGGGTAATATGAAATTTCAAAGAAAGGAGGCGGTTCCGCGCGGGAGGTGCGGAAGCATTCCTGCGCGGAAGGCGGAGAAGGATGGACTGTATCTTTTGCAAGATCGCTTCGGGAGAGATCCCCAGCACGAAGGTCTATGAGGACGAGCAGATCCTCGCCTTTCGCGATCTCGACCCGCAGGCGCCGACGCATGTGCTTCTCATTCCGAAGAAGCATATCTCTTCGGCAGACGAATTGAACGCGGAAAACGCGGCGGTCGTCGCGCACATTTTCCTTGTCGCAAAGGAGTTGGCGGCGCGGGAAGGGCTCACAAACGGGTACCGGATCGTGAATAACTGCGGCGAGGACGGCGGCCAGACCGTCAAGCATCTGCATTTTCATCTTCTCGGCGGGCGCAAAATGGCTTGGCCTCCGGGTTGACAGGAACGTGAAGACGGATCTTCAGGAAAGGGGAACAACATGGAACAAAAATATTATAAGATGACGATCGCGGGATGTTCGCGGGAACTCCCGATCTGTCCGATCAGCGACACGATGGACATCGCCGGCTTTGTGATGTTCGGCGACGTGGAAGTCACCGAGGCCTCTGCAAAGGCACTGATGGACAAATGCCCCGAGCACGACATCATCATTACGGCGGAGTCCAAGGGCATCCCGCTGGCATACGAGATGGCGCGCATCGGGTGCCGGCAGTACATCGTCGCGCGGAAGGGCATCAAGGCATACATGACGAATCCGATCAAGGTGGAGGTCAAATCCATCACGACCGATCATGTGCAGACGTTGTACCTCTCCGAAAGCGACTGTGCGCTGCTCAAGAACAAGCGGATCCTGATCGTGGATGATGTGATCAGCACCGGAGAGTCGCTCCAATCCATCGAGCGTCTGGTCAACCAGGTGGGCGGCCAGATCGTAGGCCGCATGGCGGTGCTGGCGGAAGGCGACGCGGCCGACCGAAAGGATATTCTGTTTCTGGAGAAGCTGCCGCTGTTCCATGCAGACGGCACGGTGAAATAATTGGTGTTCAGACTGTTAAAGAAACTTGTGATCCTCGCCCTGTTGGTCCTGCTGACATGGGCGGGGCTTACTATTTATGACGGATATCATATGTACCGGGATGCGCTGGATGCGCTGCCCCTGGAGGAAAAGGTGGCCGATGTAGAGGGGCAGACCCATTTCACCCCTCTGTCCGACCTGCCGAAGGTGTACCTGGACGCGGTGCTGGCCGTGGAGGACAGGTCCTTCTACGAACATCACGGCGTCAGCCTGCGGGCCACGGCCCGGGCGTTCCTGCGGAACTTGCAGGAGGGGGACTTGGTGGAAGGAGGCAGCACTATCACCCAGCAGCTGGCAAAGCTCTGGTATTTCGATCTGGATAAAAAATTTGACCGAAAGGTTGCGGAGCTGCTGATGGCCCTCACCATCGAGAACCGGTACGAAAAGGATGAGATCCTGGAGCTGTATCTGAATTACATCTACTTTGGGTCGGGATACTATACGGTTTACGACGCATCCATGGGCTATTTCGGCAAAGCGCCGGCAGATATGGACGATTACG
>CANRMW010000125.1 GCA_947631835.1 uncultured Clostridia bacterium
CCTTGATGAAGGCGTAGGAGGTGGGGTCCCAGGCGGTGTAGCCGCGCGCCTCGAACGTCGCGCGCAGGCCGCCGGAGGGGAACGAGGAGGCGTCCGGCTCGCCCTTGATGAGCTCCTTGCCGGAGAACTCCATGATGATCCGCCCGTCCGCCGTGGGGGAGATGAAGCTGTCGTGCTTTTCCGCCGTGATGCCGGTCATCGGCTGGAACCAGTGGGTGTAATGGGTCGCGCCGTGTTCGACCGCCCAGTCCTTCATGGCGTTCGCCACCGCGTTCGCCACGTTCAGGTCGATTTCCTTGCCGTCGTCGATGGTCTTGCGCAGGGACTTGTAGACGTCTTTCGGGAGGCGTTCCCGCATGACGCCGTCGTTGAAGACCATGCTGGAGAAGAGCTCGGGCACCCGGCTCTGCGCTGTACTGCTCATGTGAAAACCCGCTTTCTTAAAAACTGTAAGGTTGCGATCCCGGCGAAAGCGAAAGGGCTTTGCCGCTTCACTGTGCAAAAGAAAGGCGCCGGGGACGAAACCGTCCACGGCGCCTTTGCCATGCTACGGCTAGAATTATAAAATCTTTTTTCGCGTTTGTCAACACAAAAATTGGGCTTTTTTTGAGTTTTGCAAGATTTGACACTAAATGATGCAAAAACGGAAGAATTTTATGGACTATTTCCCTATACGCTGCATAGAAATGAAAATGAAGTGGTGAAAAGTTTCAAAAAATCCAAAATAGAGGTTGACATCGTTTTCCCGCAGTGTTAGAATATGCAGGAGACAACGGGGTCTGATACAGCAAATTCCAAAAACGGGAGGGCTGCGCGCCGCTTTTCGGGCGCTTCTCTCTCGAAATGGGATTGCGGTATCAGGCCGCTTTTTGTGTTGGAGTCTTATGCAGAGTATGAAACAGGAAGGGAGCAGGGAACATGCTGAAGGAAGGCCGAAGCGCGGCGGGGGAAAACCGGATCCCCGCGGGCTGCGCCGTCTCATCGATCTTTTCCCGCAGCGGCAAACGGCTGGACGGATCGGAGATCGTGCGCTCCATCTCGATCATGCATGAACGGTCTAACGGCCTTGGCGGGGGATTCGCCGGGTACGGCATCTATCCGGAATACGCGGAGCAGTACGCGTTCCACGTTTTCTATAACCATCAGAAGGCGAAAGAGGAGTGCGAAGCGTTCCTGAACCGCCACTTCGATCTCGTGAACCTCTCGAAGATCCCGATCCGGAAGATGCCGCAGATCACGGACGAGCCGCTCATCTGGCGGTACTTCGTGACGCCGCTGCACACGAAGCTCATGGAGAGCCAACTGGACGAGGACGAATTTGTCGTCCGCTGCGTGAACCGCGTCAACACGGAGATCGACGGCGCGTATATTTATTCGAGCGGGAAGAACATGGGCGTTTTCAAGGCCGTCGGGTTCCCGGAGGACGTCGGGCGGTTTTACCGCCTTGAGGAATACGCCGGGTACTGCTGGACGGCGCACGGCCGATACCCCACGAATACGCCGGGCTGGTGGGGCGGCGCGCACCCGTTCGCGCTTTTGGACCACACGATCGTCCACAACGGAGAGATCTCCTCTTACGACGCGAACCGGCGCTGCATCGAGATGTACGGCTACAACTGCAATCTGCTGACCGATACCGAGGTCATCACCTATATTTTCGATTATCTTGTCCGGCGGCAGGGATTGACGCTCGAAGAGGTCGCGAACGTCATCGCGGCGCCGTTTTGGACGACGATCCAAAACCGACCGCCCAAGGAGCGGGAGCGGCTGACGTATCTGCGGAACGTGTATTCCAGCCTGCTGATCACAGGGCCGTTTTCCATCCTTGTCGGCTTCACGGGCGGGTTGATGGCGCTCAACGACCGGCTGAAGCTGCGTTCCATGGTCGTCGGGGAAAAGGACGACATGGTCTATATCGCGAGCGAGGAATCGGCGATCCGGGTCGTCCAGCCCGATCTGGACCGCGTGTGGTCGCCTGCGGGCGGCGAGGCGGTCATCTACACGCTGGACCGCGTGAAAGGCAAAACGGCGAAGGGAGGCGTGAACCGTGCCCATTGATTTTCTCTATCCCGAATATGAAGTCGTCCGCGACGCTTCGCGGTGCATCGCGTGCCGGGCGTGTGAACGGCAGTGCTCGAACGAGGTCCACGCCTTTGACGAAGAGCTCGAGTGCATGGTGTCCGACGAGAGCCGCTGCGTCAACTGTCACCGGTGCGTTTCGATCTGCCCGACGCGCGCGCTGAAGATCGTGAAGACCGACCATACCTTCCGGGAGAACGCCAACTGGACCGGCGACACGATCCGGGAGCTGTACCGGCAGGCGGGGAGCGGCGGCGTGCTGCTCTCCTCCATGGGAAACCCGAAACCGCTTCCGGTCTATTGGGACCGCCTCCTGCTGAACGCGTCCCAGGTGACGAACCCCTCCATCGACCCGCTCCGGGAACCGATGGAGACGAAGACCTTCCTCGGCAAAAAGCCGACGAAGATCGAACGCGACGAAGACGGCAGGATCAAGACGGAACTCACGCCGCAGCTCGAGCTCTCCACGCCGATCCTGTTTTCCGCAATGTCCTACGGCTCGATCAGCTACAACGCGCACGAGAGCCTGGCGCGCGCGGCGGAAGCGCTCGGCATCTATTACAACACCGGCGAGGGCGGTCTGCACCAGGACTTCTACAAGTACGGCGCGAACACCATCGTGCAGGTGGCGTCCGGCCGGTTCGGCGTGCACAAGGATTACCTCTCCGCGGGCGCGGCCATCGAGATCAAGATGGGGCAGGGCGCGAAGCCCGGCATCGGCGGGCACCTGCCCGGCACGAAGATCGTCGGGGACGTTTCGCGCACGCGCATGATCCCCGAGGGCTCCGATGCGATCTCTCCCGCGCCGCATCACGACATCTATTCCATCGAGGACCTGCGGCAGCTCGTCTTCTCGCTGAAGGAGGCGTCCGGCTACAAAAAGCCCGTGATCGTGAAGATCGCGGCGGTCCACAACGTCGCGGCGATCGCCTCCGGCATCGCGCGAAGCGGCGCGGACATCATTGCGATCGACGGCTTCCGGGGCGGCACGGGCGCGGCGCCGACGCGCATCCGCGACAACGTGGGCATCCCCATCGAGCTCGCGCTCGCGGCGGTGGACCAGCGGCTGCGCGACGAGGGGATCCGGAACACGGTCTCGCTCGTCGTCGGGGGATCCGTGCGCTCGAGCGCGGATGTGGTGAAGGCTATCGCGCTCGGTGCGGACGCGTGCTACATCGGCACGGCGGCGCTCCTCGCGCTCGGCTGCCATCTCTGCCGGAGCTGCCAGACCGGCAAGTGCAACTGGGGCATCGCGACCCAGCGCCCCGACCTCGTGAAACGCCTGAACCCGGATATCGGGATGCGGCGGCTCGTGAACCTTGTGAACGCCTGGACCCACGAGATCAAGGAGATTATGGGCGGCATGGGAATCAATTCCATCGAGGCGCTGCGCGGCAACCGGCTGATGCTCCGGGGCGTCGGGCTGACGGAAAAAGAGCTCGAGATCCTCGGCGTCAAGCATGCGGGCGAATGACAGGAGGGCGTCATGAAAAGAGTCTATGTAGATGAGAAGTGGTGCCTTGGGTGCCATCTGTGCGAATATTACTGCGCGTTTGCAAATTCCGGGCGTTCCAGCATGGTGAAGGCGCTCAAGAACCGGAAGATCCACCCGCGTATTCGGATCGAGGGCGACAACCAGATCAGCTTCGCGGTCTCCTGCCGCCACTGCACCGACCCGATCTGCGTCAAGAGCTGCATCGCCGGGGCACTCTCCGTGGAGGAGGGCGTGGTCCGCATCGACGAGGAGAAGTGCGTCGGCTGCGAGACATGCGTGCTCGTCTGCCCTTACGGGGCGCTGATGCCCTCGGAAAGCGGCGTCATGCAGAAGTGCGAGCTCTGCATCGAGAACGCCGGCGGCAAGCCCGCCTGCGTCGCGGGCTGCCCGAACAAGGCGATCATCTTTGAGGAAAGGGCGTGACGGCATGGCGAAATATGTGATCATCGGGAACTCCGCTGCGGGCGTGGCCTGCGTGGAGGGGATCCGGAGCGTGGACAGAGAGGGCTCGATCACGCTGCTTTCCTCGGAGCCGTACCACACCTATTCGCGGCCGCTGATCTCCTATCTTCTGGAGGGCAAGACCGACGAAGAGCGGATGAAATACCGCCCCGACGACTTTTACGAAAAAAACGGGGTGGACGCGCGCCTCGGCGTGCGCGTGACGGAGATCGACCCCAGTGAAAAGACGGTGACGCTGGATAGCGGCGAGAAGATCCCCTACGGGAAGCTGATGCACGCGGCGGGCTCCGTGCCGTTCGTGCCGAAGATCGAGGGGATGGAGACGGTGGAGAAAAAGGTCACCTTCCTCTCTCTGGACGACGCGAAGGCGCTCGCCGATGCGCTCACGCCTGAGAGCCGCGTGCTGATCCTCGGGGCGGGGCTGATCGGCCTGAAATGCGCGGAGGGGATCCTCTCCCGCGCGGGCAGCATCACCGTGGTGGACCTTGCGGACCGCGTGCTGCCGAGCATCCTGGACGAGACGGGCGCGGGGATCGTGCAGGCCCATCTCGAGATGCACGGGCTTTCGTTCCGGCTTTCCGATACGGTGCAGCGGTTCGAGGGGAACCGGGCCGTGCTGAAGAGCGGCGAAACGCTCGAATTTGACGTGCTGGTCGTTGCAGTTGGCGTGCGCCCGTCGGTCTCGCTGATCGAAAACGCGGGCGGCGCGGTGCGGCGCGGCGTCGCCACGGACGAGACCGGGAGGACCTCTCTGCCCGACGTGTTCGCGGCGGGCGACTGCGCGGAGAGCTACGACATTTCCTCGGGGCAGAGCCGGGTGCTCGCGCTGCTGCCAAACGCGTATTTTCAGGGACACGCGGCCGGCGTGACGATGGCGGGCGGCCGGGAAGAGCTGAAAAAGGCGATCCCGATGAACGCGATCGGCTTCATGGGCCTGCATATCCTGACGGCCGGTTCGTACACGGGGGAGACGTATGTTTCGCGCGACGGGGAAAACTACAAGATCCTCTTTTACGAGAGCGACCTGCTGCGCGGGTTCATCCTCATCGGGAATGTGGCGCGCGCCGGGATCTACACGGCGTTGATCCGGGAGCGCACGCCGCTTTCCGGGATCGATTTCGCGCTGATCTGTGAAAAGCCGCAGCTCATGGCGTTCACGGCGCAGGCGCGCCGGGACCTGCTCTCGAAGCGGCAGTGAGGGGGAAAAGAAGGATGGAAGAAAAGGTTTACGCGCTCGGTGAGCGGTACATCGGTGCAGGGCTGAGCGAGGGCACGATCGTCCTCGACAAAGTGCCCGGCAACGCGCTGGGCGCCTATCTCGACGGCGGCGTCATCGAGGTGCACTGCAACGCGCAGGACGCGACCGGCGACACGATGAACGACGGCGAGATCAGCGTGTTCGGCAGCACCGCGGGCTACGCGATGCGGGGCGGCGCGATCTATGTGCGCGACGACGCCGGATACCGCGCGGGCATCCACATGAAGGAATACAAGGAGAAGGTCCCGGCCCTCGTGATCGGCGGGCGGACGGGCAGCTTTCTCGGCGAGTATCAGGCGGGCGGCGTGATCGTGGTGCTCGGGATCGGCTCCGAGGACCGGCAGCCTGTGGGGAATTTCTGCGGGACCGGGATGCACGGCGGACGGATTTACCTGCGCACGGAGCACCTCCCGAAGGACCTTCCGGAACAGGTCTCGGCCCGGAAAGCGGACGAAAGCGATATGGCGGCGGCGGCGCCGCTGATCCGGCGCTGGGCGGAAAAATTCGGCGGAGACGCAAAGGCGCTGCTCGCCTCCAGCTATTACCTGCTCACGCCGAACACCAAGAACCCGTACCGGCAGCTCTATGTGACGAACTGACCCGGAGCACACGGGGTGGAACAGGGCGCGGAAGGAACATACAACATCTCGCGGCAAATGTCAAAAGAATTGTGCGTTCTGCGTCTTGCCGGAAAAAGGGTCTTGTGCTATAATCTATGCGGGAAAAAGCGGGCAGGATATCGAAGGGAGCGTAACGGTGCGGTACACGGAATCTCAGATGCAGGAGTTCCTGCAGGACAACGACGTGAAATTCATCAAGATGTCTTTCTGCGATATTTTCGGTCGGCAAAAGATCATCGCCATCCAGCCGAGCCTCGTGCATGACGCCTTTTCCGAGGGGATCCCGTTCGACGCTTCGCGCGTGGAAGGGTTCGAAGCGGAAAGCGACAGCGAGCTTCGGCTCTTTCCCGATACGGACACGCTGCAGCTGCTTCCCTGGCGGCCGGCGCACGGAAGAGTCGCGCGGCTCTTCTGCGATATTCGGCGGGTGGATGGCGCGCCTTTTGCGCTCGATTCGAGGGGCG
>CANRMW010000126.1 GCA_947631835.1 uncultured Clostridia bacterium
CGCGCGACGGTCTGCACGGGCTCCACGATGACGAGCGCGTAGTTGATGAAGATCGTCATCTCGCCGATCGTGATCGTGCCGGCAAGCACGCCGCTGCCGCCCGCCGTCAGCACCATCGCAACGCCGACGGCGGAGAGGAAGCCGATGATCGGCACATACACCGCGCTGAGGAACACGGAACGGATCGTCGTCCTGCGCATATCCTCGGTGACGGCGTTGAACTGCTCCGCGTTTTTGTCCTCGATGACGAGCGTCTTCGAGGTCTTCGCGCCGGTGATGCCCTCGTTGTAGTGGCGCGTCACCTCCGCGTTGATCGCGCGGACGCGGCGGTTCACCGCGAGGATGCGCTTTTGAAAGATCACGGTGAGCAGGGCGATCGGCGGGATGATCGCAAGGAGCAGCAGTCCGAGCTTCCAGTTGATGCAGAGCATGACGCATATATCGAGCAGAACGCTCGTCGCGCTCCAGAAAATATCCACGAGGCTCCAAGCGAACGTGCCGCCGATGCGGTTCGTGTCGCTCATGACGCGCGCCATCGCCGTGCCGACGGGCGTCACGTTGAAGTAGGAGAAGTCGAGCGTCTGCAGGTGCTCGAAGAGGCGCTTTTTCAGGTCGCGCCCGAGGTACATCTCCACCCGGATCGCGAGGATCGCCATGATGACGGTTCCGACCGTCATCAGCACGGTGATGCCGATGTACGCCGCGACGAACGCCGGAATGCCCTCGGTCTGCCGGGGCGTCACGAAATGATCGACCGCGTAGCCCGAAAAGAGCGGGAGCACCGCGTCCACGCACCCGCCGAAGAACATCATGACGATGATACATATCATGGTCCTTTTGTGCGGCGCGAGGAAGGGCCCGAGCTTCGCCCATGTCTCCACGGTTTTGCTTTTTATCTTCATAAACCCTCCTTTAAGGGTCCGTTTTGGAAATGGTCCCGCAGCGGCGCTTTATGTCGCGGCGCGCTGCGTGTCGTAAATGCGTTTGTAGATGCCGTCCGTCTTCGACAGCGTCTCGTGCGTGCCCTCCTGCACGATGCGCCCGCGGTCCATCACGATGATGTGGTCCGCGTTCATGATCGTCGTGATGCGGTGGGCGATGATGATCGTCGTGCCCTTCACGTTCTCGTTGATCGAGGCGCGGATCTTCGCGTCCGTCTCCATGTCGACGGCAGAGAGCGAGTCGTCGAAGATCTTGATCGGCGTGTCCTGCATGAGCATCCGGGCGATCGCGACGCGCTGCTTCTGCCCGCCGGAGATCGTCACGCCGCGCTCGCCGATCTGCGTGTCGTAGCCCTCGGCGAAGCTGTCGATCGTGTCGTCGATGACGGCGAGCCGCGCGTACTGCCGCACGGATTCGAGGTCGTGGCGGTCGGAGCCGTCGGAGATCGAATCGCGGAAGCTCTTCGAGAACAGGAACGGCTCCTGCAGTACGATGCCGATGTTTTTTCTGAGGTGCTCGAGCGAGATGTTCCGGATGTCCACCCCGCCGACGGTGATCGTGCCGCTCCCCTCGGGCAGCTCGTAGAGCCGGTCGAGGAGATACGTCAGGGTGCTCTTGCCGCTGCCGGTCGAACCGAGCACGCCGAGCGTCGTCCCGGCCTTCACGGTGAAGCTGACGTCGTGCAGCACCTCGCCGCTCGTGCCGTAGGAGAAGTTGACGTTTTTGAACTCGATGTCGCGGTCCATCGGCGGCTCCACGGGATCGGCGCAGTCCCTTTCGGGCTCGGCGTCGAGGATCTCGGCGAGGCGCGTCGCGCTGATGCCGGTCTTCGAGAGCTCGCCGAGCAGCCGCCCGAGGCTCCGCACCGGCCAGACGAGCATCGAATTGTAGGAGAGGAACGCGAGGTACTCGCCCTCGGTCAGGTCCCCGGAGACGACGAAGTAGATGCCCGCCGCCATGATCGTGATTGTCTGGATGCCCGAGAGCAGGTCGCCGAGGCCCCAGTTCATGCCCATCACATACCCGAGCCGGACCCAGAGATCCGAGAAATGCTCGTTCTGTTTGTTGAACTTGTCCTTCTCAAAACGCTCCCGCCCGAACGCGCGGACCACCCGCACACCGGTCAGGTTCTCCTGCACGATGGCGGTCAGCAGTCCCTCCGCCTCGTCCGCGACGCGGAACTTGTCCCCGACGACGACGAAAAAGACGAGCGAGAACGCCAGCACCACCGGGATGAACGCCAGCGCGATGAGCGCGAGCTTCGCGTTCATCGAGAACATCAGCCCGACGGAAATGACGATGAGAAACGACACGCGCAGCAGCTCCGTCATCTGGTCGCTGATGAACGCGCGGATCAGCTCCACATCCTGCGTGCAGCGCTGGATGATGTCGCCGGTCTGGTGTGTGTTGTGCCATGCGTAGGGAAGCCGCTGGATGTGCGCGAAAAGCGTGTCGCGCAGCCGCTTCGCCGTGCCCTCGCAGCCCTTCGCGAGGTGCATCCGGGAGAGGTAATTGGAAACGCCGGAAAGCGCCGCAAAGAAGAGCGAGGCGAGCGCGCAGAGCACGATGTTCCGCCGAAGGAACTCCCTCCCGCCGATGGATTCGATCCACCCGACGAGGAAGCCCGGCAGATGGAACGCCGTGTCATTGATGACGGAATCCACCGTCACGCGGATGACCTGCGGCGTCATGTAGTTCGCGAAGACCGCCAGAACGATGGCGAGCAGCGCGAGCACGAAATGATAACGCAGCCCTTTCGTAAAGGGTGCGAAACGCAGAATACTTGCATTTTTCTGCTTTTTCCTCACAGACTGTTTTCACTCCTTTTCTCCCCTTTTCCGGGAAGCCTTTTCCAAGGAAAAGGGAAAGCCAAAAGACTTCAGCGCCGTCCTTCTCCCGCGCCCTTTCTTCCGGACACACGGCGTCCGGAAGCTGTCCTTCGCGCGGAGTCAAAGCTCCTTTTGGGCGGGCGGGAACGGCCCCGCCGCCCGAACAGCGCGCCTCCTGCACGGTACGAAACGGACGGCCATTGGAGCAACCCTCTCCAAGGGCGCGGGACGAAAACCGTCCCGGAACACACGGCGTTCCGAAACGCGCCCGCGCGGTCCCCGCTCCACACGGCGAAACGGGGCCAGCAAAGCGATCCGGCCGTACACGCTTTTTCATTCTACTCCTCTTTCCCACCGTTGTCAATAGCGCCCAAGCCCTCCCGCTGCACGAAAAAGTTTAAAGAATCGGAAAATCCTATTGCATTCTCTTATGATACGGTGTATAATAACATTGAACCTGTTTTTAAAAACTATGTTATACTGGCTTGAAAAACGAGAAAGGAGAACGCTATGTCCAGAACCGCTGTCCTGCGCCAGGGCGCGCAGCTTTCCTCCCGGCGCGCCGTCTGGCGGCGCGAAGACCGGGAACGCCTCCGTCTGCCGCTCTACTCCCTCGGGGAGGAGATCTTCTCCGCCGTGAGCCACGGCGCCGCCGCGCTTTTCGGCGCTGCGGTCCTCGCGGTGCTGCTGGTCTTTTGCAGAAAGGTCCCGCGCACCGTGGCCTCCGTCTCCGTGTACGGCGGCACGATGATCCTGCTCTACACCGTCTCCACGCTCTACCACGCGCTCGGCGTCAACCGCGCGAAGCGCGTCTTCCGCGTGCTGGACCACTGCACCATCTTCCTTCTGATCGCCGGGACCTACACGCCGATCACGCTCTGCTGCCTGCCGAGCCCCGCCGGGCCGATCCTTTTCGCGGTGGTCTGGGCGGCGGCGATCCTCGGGATCGTGCTGAACGCCGTCGATATGGAGCGGTTCAAGCGCTTTTCCATGGTCTGCTACCTGCTGATGGGCTGGGCCGTGATCTTTGCGCTGCCGCAGGTCCTCTCCGCGCTCTCGCAGCGCGCGCTCCTGTTCCTCGTCCTCGGCGGCGCGGCGTATACGGTCGGCGCGGTGATCTACGGCGTTGGCAGCCGCGTCCCCTATATGCACTCCGTCTGGCATCTGTTCGTGCTCGCGGGCAGCATCCTGCACGCGGTCACGGTATTCTGCATCGTCGTCTGACCGAAAGGAGGCCCCTTCCATGACCGATCTCTCTTCCCTCACTTCAAACGAACCGCTGTGCGGCTTTTCCGTTCGGACCTTCACGTTCCGCTCGTGCGTCGCGGGCGAAAAGCTCTTCGCCGCGCTCTACCTGCCCGAGACCGCCCCCCGCGCGGTGCTGCAGATCGCCCACGGCATGGCGGAGCACAGCGGCCTCTATGAGCCGCTTTGCCGGTACTTTGCGTCGCGCGGGTTCGCCGTCGCGATCAACGACCACCTCGGCCACGGCAAGAGCATCTCCTCCGGCGCGCTCTACGGCCACTTCGGCGACGAAGGGGGCCTCATGAACGTCGTGGAGGATATGCGGAACCTCCAATGCACGGTCCGCGCGGAATTTCCGCAGCTCCCGTATTTCCTTCTCGGCCATTCCATGGGCTCGTTCCTCGCGCGGGAATTTGCGGCAAGCTACGGCGGCTCGCTCTCCGGCGCGGTCTTCATGGGCACCGGCGAAGGGCTGCCCGGGCCGGTCTGGAAGGCGGAGCGCGCGTACCTCGATTTTCTAAAGCGCACGCGCGGCGGCCGGGCGCACCTGCCGTATCTCGCGAAGATCGCCACAGGCGGCTACAACCGGCATTTCCGACCGAACCGCGGCCCCTACGACTGGGTGACGAGCAAGCCCGAGGAGGCCGACCGCTTCGACGCCGACCCGCTCTGCGGCTTTCCGCTCACCGTGCAGGGGTACATCGACCTCGGCGCGCTGCTCCAGCGGATCAACACGGAAGACTGGTACGCGCGCGTCCCGCAAAGCCTGCCCATCCTGCTGATCTCCGGGAAGGACGACCCCGTCGGCGGCATGGGCGCGGGCGTGGAGCGCATCGCGAAAAAGCTCCGCGCCACGGACCACCGCGTCACCATGAAGCTCTACCCGAACATCCGCCACGCGCTCCACACGGAGGTGAACAGCGCCGAGGTCTTCGCCGATCTCTACGGCTTCCTGCGCGCCCTGCTCAAACCGTAGCGGGGATGCGCAGCGCGTCCAGCGCCCTCCGGTGCATCCGCGCGACGTGCCGCTCGGAGTAGTGCATCGCCTCGGCGACACAGCGGAGGGATTCCCCCTGCAGGTATCGCCGTTCGAGGACCTCCCGCAGCTTCGGGTCCTCCACCTCTCCGACGGCCTCCTCCACCGCGCGGCGCGCCCGCATCCACCCGCGCACCGATTCCGCCAGCTCGCGCTCCGCCTCGCGAAGGCATCCCGGGGCCTCCCCCGCGCCTTCGGGGCAGAGCGCTTCGATCCTGCGCTCGAACTCCTTCGCGCGGCGCAGCTCTTCGATCCGCCGCGCAACGGTCCGGTCGGCCTGCGCGTACCCCGCGAGGAATCTTTGCTTTTCTCTGTCCGTGTCTTTCTCTTCCGTCCGCATCTTTCGCTTCTCCTTTCCGAACGCCCGTTTCGGGCCCGCCCTTGGGCGGCATCCCCGTGAAAAAAGGGAAAAAGAAAACCGCCCGCGCGCACCGCGGGCAGATCTCCCTCTGTTCTCTATTATAGAACATAAGTTTTGCTTTGTCAAGAAAAATTCCGCCCGTTCCCCGTTTGGAGAGCGGGCGGTCCCTTTCCGGCCGTTTATTCGTCGAAGATCGAAACGATCTCCCCGTCGAGGATGCGGTTCATGTTGCGCAGCGCGCAGAAGTTGCCGCACATCGAGCAGGTGTCCTCCCGCTCCGGCTTCGAGGAAGCGCGGTACCGTCTCGCCTTTTCCGGGTCGATCGCAAGGCGGAACTGCTCCTCCCAGTCGAGCTTTTTCCGCGCGGCGTCCATCGCATGGTCCCATTCGAGCGCGTGCGGGATGCCCTTCGCGAGGTCGGCGGCGTGCGCGGCGATGCGCGTCGCGATGATGCCCTCCTTCACGTCGTCGAGGTCGGGCAGGCGCAGGTGCTCGGCCGGCGTCACATAGCAGAGGAACGAAGCCCCGTGCATCCCCGCCACGGCCCCGCCGATGGCGGAGGTGATGTGGTCGTACCCCGGCGCGATGTCCGTGACGATCGGCCCGAGCACATAGAACGGCGCGCCGTGGCAGAGCGTCTTTTGGATCTGCATATTCGCGGCGATCTCATTGAGCCGCATGTGCCCCGGCCCCTCGATCATCACCTGCACGTCCTTCGCCCAGGCGCGCTTCGTCAGCTCCCCAAGCGTGATCAGCTCCTCGATCTGCGCGGCGTCCGTCGCGTCCTCGATGCAGCCGGGCCGGCACGCGTCGCCGAGCGAGAGCGTCACATCGTGCTCCCGGCAGAGGTCGCAAAGCTCGTC
>CANRMW010000127.1 GCA_947631835.1 uncultured Clostridia bacterium
AAGCTCAAGGCGCTGCAGAAGCGCCTCGGCGAGCTGCACAACGAGGTCTACAAGGAGCGCATCCCGGTGATCCTCGCGTTTGAGGGCTGGGACGCCGGCGGCAAGGGCGGCGCGATCAAGCGGCTGACGCAGGCCATGGACCCGCGCGGCTACGAGGTGAACCCGGTCTCCTCGCCGAACGACATCGAAAAATCCCACCACTATCTCTGGCGGTTCTGGACGAAGGTCCCGAAAGCTGGGCACGTCGGCATCTTCGACCGGACGTGGTACGGCCGCGTCATGGTGGAACGTCTCGAGGGCTTCTGCTCCGAGGACGAGTGGCGCCGCGCCTACAACGAGATGAACAAGATGGAGGAGAGCTGGGCCAACAGCGGGACGATCGTCCTGAAGTTCTGGATGCAGATCGACAAGGACGAGCAGGAGCGCCGCTTCACCGAGCGCCAGAACAACCCCGACAAGCAGTGGAAGATCACCGACGAGGACTGGCGCAACCGCGCGAAGTGGGACCAGTATGAGGTGGCGGTGGACGAGATGCTGCTGCGCACCTCCACGACCTACGCGCCGTGGATCATCGTGGAAGCGAACAGCAAGTATTACGCGCGCATCAAGGTCCTGCAGACCGTCGTGACGGCGATCGAGAAGAAGCTCCGCGAGAAGAGGGAAGCGGAAAAGGCATAAGCCGCGCGTTCCCAAAAAGGGATCCCGGTGGGAAAAGTGAAAGTGACCGTGATCTGCAAGAAGTGCTTCTCCGACCTGCAGGAGCGGTATCTTGCCGACCCGAACGCCGGGCCGTGCCCGATGTTCGAGATCGGGCAGGAGTTTCTCTTTGACGGGCACGGGTTCCAGACGATGAACGAGGGACGCTTCTGCATGGAGGCATGGGACGCCATCGGCCGGTCATTTTCAAGATCGAACGGATAGACGAAAGGGAAGACGAACGATGAATTTTGTAACGGATCTGCTCGAAGCGCTGATGATCTTCTGCTTCGGCATCTCGTGGCCGCTCTCGATCGTGAAATCGTGGCGGTCGCGCACGGCGAAGGGAAAGAGCCTCTATTTTGAGGTGTTCATCTGGATCGGGTACGTTTTCGGCATCGCGCGGAAATTTATGCTCTGGGACGGCACGCAGGACTGGATCTTCATCCTCGGCTGGGTGTTCTATGTGCTGAACATCACGGAGATCACGATCGACATGCTGCTGTATTTCCGCAACACCCGGCTCGACCGGAAGGCCGAAAAGCTGGCGGCGCGCGGGAAAAAGTAAAAGTTCCGGTTTTGTTTTCAGTTTGTTCGATTCTTTTCCGCAGGATCCGTGTATAATAAAAGAAGGATCGGGCAAAAAAGACGCCCGGCGCGTTTGCGGAGTGTCCGTGAGCGGCAGTGAAAGAAGGAGGATCTGACATGGCATTTGATTTTCTGAAGAACATTGATCTCAAGAAGCTCGGGAAGGATCTCGGGACGAATCTTTCCGCAGCGGCAAAGGCCGGCGGGCGCGCGGTGCGCGACGCGGCGGAGACTGTTGCCGAAAAGAACCGGGAGCTCGCGGAGAAGAACCGCCTGCGCACGGAGATCCGCAACGCGGAGAAGGACGCGGACCGCGCGTATCTCGCGCTCGGCCGCCACTATTACAGCGCGCTGCGCGATCCGGAGAACGCCGTGACGGAGCCGTTCTGCGAGGACATCGACGCGGCGGTGAAACGCATCGACGACGCGGTCGCGGCGCTGGAGGCCATGGCGAAACCCGCGCCCGAGGAGCAGCCGGCGGAAGCGCCTGCGGAGCCGGAAACGCCTGCGGAGCCGGAAGTGGCTCCCGCGCCGGCGGAGGAGATCGCCGCGCCCGCCCCGGAAACGGAGAAGGAGCCGGTCGCGGATGAGAGCGAGAACCTGCCGTTTGCGGACTGATCCCCGCGCCGGGCATCCAAGGAGAAGGAGGGACCCCCGTGTCTACTGAGATCCAAAAGGATATTGTCTGTCCGCAGTGCGGCCGGGTGCAGAAGCTCGGAATGGCCGTGAGCGTCAACTGCGAGGAAAACCCGGAGCTTCGGCGGGACATCCTCCGGGAGGGCATTTTCGACTGGGAGTGCCTGAACTGCGGGTATACGGCGCAAATGGCGTATCCCCTGCTGTATCACGACCCGGGGCGCGGCTTCATGGTGGCGCTGCGGCCCTCCGGCACCGTTTCCAAGGCGGAGGCGGTCCCGGCGGTGCGCGGGCTGCGGCTTCGGAGCGTCAAGAGCCCGCAGGAGCTCAAGGAGAAGATCCTGATCTTTGAGGCGGGGCTGGACGACGTGGCGGTGGAGCTGGTCAAAAACGCCATCACGACCGTGATCCACAAGAGCTTTTCGGGTTCGGTCCACGCGTTCTTCTGCGCGATGGACGGAGAGGAGATGCGGTTTGCGATCTTCGTGCGCGGCCGCCCGGATCCGATCTACCAGACGGCGCAGGCCGCCGTGTACCGCCAGTCGAAGGAGGTCCTGCGCGCGCTCGATTACCGGGAGCCCGAGGAGTTCATCGTGGTGAACGCAAAGCTCGCGGAACAGCTCCTCGAGGAATACAAATCCATGTAAAAGTGCAGGGGCGCTTCGCAGCGAAGCGCCCCCTTTTACGTCGCGCTGGTCGCGTGTGTAAACACACGCTTCGCCGATGGTTCCAGTGGGCTTGGCTCCCGCGTCAGAAACAGGCTGGGTGTGGTATGCCTGCTTCCGTCCTTCGCCAGCCAGTGTAGGGCAAACGAGACGGGCTCTGCCCGCGCGGCCAAGGCCGATTCGTCGCGCTGGTCGCGTGTGTAAACACACGCTTCGCCGGTGGGTGTGGGAGGGTTTCCCCCGCGTCGAAAGTTGGGTTTGTGTGATGGGCCTGCTTCGGTTCTTTGCGAGCCAGCATAGGGCAAACGAAAGCGGCTTTGCCGCCGCAGGAAACTTTTTTCGAAAAGTTTGGTGCGAAAGCTCTTGCAAATCGGGCGGGATTGTGGTATACTGACTATGTTGGATATTGGATGATGAAAGAGTGGGGCGACCCGCTCTTTCGTTTTGTACAGCGGGGAATGCCCCGGAAAGGAAACCATGGCGGAAAAACGGAAAAAAGGCAGCATCGCCCAAAGGGTGCGGGAGGTCGCCGAGCCGATCGCGGCGGGTCTCGGGCTTTCGATCTGGGACGTGACCTTTACGAAGGAGGGCGCGGACCGTTATCTCACGGTGTACATCGACCGCGAGGGGGGCGTCTCCATCGACAACTGCGTGGACATGACGCACGCGCTCGATCCGGAGCTGGACCGGGAGGACTTCATCGACGGGGCGTATATGCTTTCGGTCTCCTCTCCGGGCGCGGACCGGAAGCTGACAAAGCCGGAGCATTTTCGGAAAACACTGGAAATGCCGGTGCGGGTGCGGCTGATCCGGCCGCTCGAGACCGGCGAGCGGGAGCTGGAAGGCATCCTGATGGACGTGGCGGAGAACGGCGATTTCGAGCTGCTCCTTTCGGAGGAGGATTCGCGGGTCATCGCGAAGAAGGACTGCGCGTTCGTCCAGCGCATCGACTATTTTGAAGAGATCGAAGACACGGACGGGGACGGAGACGTTCCCGAAGACGAGCCGGGCGGGGACCCGGATGAAGAAGGCAGGTAAGAAAAATGGCAAAAAGAAAGACCGCTCCGAAGCCGGAGCAGAACGACGGCCACGAGCTGTTTGAAGCGCTGGCGCTTTTGGAGGCCGAGCGCGGTATCTCCGCGGAGTTCATGATCGACCGGATCAAGAAGGCGATCGTGACGGCGTGCAAGAACACCTACGGCACCGAAGAGGTGGACGTGGAGATGGATCCCGCCTCGGATAAGTTCGAGGTCTACCTCCATGTGAACATCGTGGAGGAAGTGAACGAGCCGGGCCACGAGATCCTCCTCGAGACCGCGCGTGAAGCGGACCCCGAGGCGGAGGTCGGCGGGTTTGTGCGCCGCAGGCTCGACACGAAGCAGTTCGGGCGCGTCGCGGCGCAGACGGCGCGGAACATCATCCGCCAGGGCATCCGCGACAGCGAGCGCGAGCAGATGCTCGATGAATTTAAGACGCGGAACCAGGAGCTCGTCAGCGCGCTGGTCGAGCGGGTGGACCCGCGCACGGGGGCGCTCTCGCTGCGCATCGGCAAGGCCGAGGCGGTCCTGCCGAAGGGCGAGCAGATCGGCAGCGACGAGGTCCACGAGGGCGACTATGTGCAGGTGTACGTCGTCGATGTGCGCGACACCGACAAGGGCCCGAAGGCCATCATTTCCCGGACGCACCCGGATCTCATCCGGCGGCTGTTCGAGAAGGAGGTGCCGGAGATCTTTGACGGCACCGTGGAGATCAAAGCCATCGCGAGAGAAGCGGGGTCGCGCTCGAAGATCGCGGTGCTCAGTCACGACGCCGAGGTAGACGCCGTGGGCGCGTGCATCGGTTCGAGAGGCGCGCGCGTCTCGGAGGTCGTCTCCGCGCTCGGCGGCGAGAAGATCGACATCGTGGAATACAGCGAGGACCCGCAGCAGTTCGTCGCGGCGGCGCTCGCGCCCGCAAAGGTGCTCAGCGTGGTGCCGGCGGCGGACGGCTCCAGAGCATGCCGCGTCACCGTGCCGGACGGCCAGCTCTCGCTCGCCATCGGCAACAAGGGCCAGAACGCCCGCCTTGCCGCGAAGCTCACCGGCTGGAAGATCGACATCCGCCCGGAGAGCGGCTTCTACGGCGAGGATGAGCCGGAAGCGCCGGAGACGGCGGAGCAGTAAGCGGGACCGCACGGAAAACAAACCGGGAAAGGCAGGGGATCGGCCGTGAAACAGAAGAAGCTGCCGCTGCGCATGTGCGTGGGATGCGGCGAGCTGAAGCCGAAAAAGGAATTGGTGCGCGTGGTGCGCGCGCCGGTGAAGGAGGAAGACGGCGTCCCCGCAGGCGGAGAGGTCACGCTCGATGCGACGGGCAGAAAGCCCGGGCGCGGCGTGTATCTCTGCCCGAACCCCGAGTGCCTGAAAAAGGCGCGGAAGGCAAAGCGGCTGGAGCACGCGCTCTCGGCGCAGATCAGCGACGAGGTCTACGAAGCGCTCCTCAAAGCGATGCCGGAGGCTGAAGGGGGAGAAAAAGCCCCGTGACACATGGAAACGCGCTCGGCATTCTGGGCATTGCCCGCCGGGCGGGAAAGCTCCGCTTCGGTTACGGTACGGCGGTCGAAGCGATGAAGAGCGGCGAGGCGAAGCTCGCGCTGCTCTCCGGGGAGCTCTCCGAGAAAACAAAGAAGAATCTGCGGTTCGAGGCGGGGCGCTGCGGCGTCCCGGTGATCGAGACCGCGTACACCATGGAGGAGTTTCGCGGCGCGATGGGCAAAAAAACGGGCGTCCTCGCGGTCTGCGACAGCGGCTTTTCGGAAAGGCTGCTGCGGGAGCTCCCTTCAGCCGAAGAAAGAGAGGAATTTGCTTATGATGGTAAAATACAGGGTCAATGAGGTCGCGAAGGATCTGGGCCTGCAGAACAAGGAGGTCCTGGAGATCCTCCAGAAGTACACGAAGACGCTCAAAAAGCACATGACGCCGCTCGAGGAGAACGAGCTGGACATTGTGTTCGACCGCTTCACGCAGGATCACGCCACGGAGAGCCTCGACGCGTATTTCGCGGCGAGAGAGGCGGCGAAGCCGCAGGCGGAACCCGCGCCGGAGCCGGCGGAGGAGAAGCCCGCCGCGCCCGCGCCCGCCGAAGAGGCCGAAAAAGCGGAAAAGCCGGAAAAGCCCGCGAAGCCGGAAAAGCAGGAGGAGCGGGGCAGGCAGGAAAAGGGCGCCCGGAACGAGAAGCCCGGAAAGCCGAAGAAGCCGCAGGAAAAACCCGCCGCACCGCGCCCGAAGATGCAGACGCTCACGCCGCAGGCGCAGACGGCGCAAAAGCCCGCGGAGGGCGCGAAACCGCAGGGGCAGCAGCCCGCCGGGCACTCCGAGCGTTCCCGCCGCGTGGTGGACACCCGGACCGTATCCGTCAACATCGACAAGTACAACGAGAAATACGACCGCCTCGCGTATGACAAGGTGAAGAACGACACCGTCGCCGCGAAGCAGAAGATCAACCAGAAGAGCCAGAAGCGCGGCAAGCCGCGCGGCGCGAAGCGCGAGACGGAGGCCCAGCGCCTGCAGCGCATCGCCGCGGCGAGAAAGGCGAAGCCGATCACGATCACCGTCCCGGACGAGATCACCGTCGGCGAGTTT
>CANRMW010000128.1 GCA_947631835.1 uncultured Clostridia bacterium
TTTCCGATGTTCAAGCCTGTTTCTCCTCAGCCGCGTTTCTTCTGCCCGCCGCCGTCGAGCACCTTGGAAAAGACCATCTGCGAGGTCGATTCCTCAAAGTGCAGCCCGGCGGCGCGGGTGTAGTCCTGCTGTTCGAGCGTGAGCCCGTAGGAGGGCAGGAACTCCTCCATGAAATAGTCGGCCTCGGCAACGCCCATTTCCCGGATGGATTCGGTGATCGTCCGCTCGGCCTCCGCAAAATCCAAATTGCCGCTGCGCCGCTCCTCCACGCACTTGATGACCGCGGAGATGCGGTCCGCCGCCTTCACGATGGGCCGCAGTTCCTCGTCGCGCGCGCCGGAAAAGGTCATCAGCTCGCGGTACGGCGGCTGCAGCTCCTCGGGCAGCATGGAGACGAGATGCTCCACCGCGCGGTCCTCCACCTCGGCGTAGGCCCGGCGGATCTCCTCGGAATGGTACTTGACGGGCGTCGGCATATCGCCGGTGATGATCTCCGACGCGTCGTGGAGCACGGCGAGCATCGCGGCGCGCTCCGGGTCGTAGTCCTTTCCGAACTTCCGGTTGCCGATCGTCGCGAGCGCGTGCGCCACGAGCGCGACCTCCAAACTGTGCTCACAGATGTTTTCGCTGCGGGTGTTGCGCATCAGGCCCCAGCGGTTGATGTATTTCATGCGGGAAAGCATGGCGAAAAAATGTCTCATTCCGGCGCCGCTTCCTTTCGTTGCGGATTCTCTATTTATTGTAGCCGAGAAGCGCCGACTTTTCAATAAAAAATCTGTTAAAATACAAAAATTGCTTTTCTCTGCGCAAATCCTGTGCTATAATAGGATTTGATATGTACCCGCGCGGCATTTCCACCGTTTGGAAAACCGGCGCGTCGTCATCCGGCCAGGCCAGAAAGGAGCGGTCTTGTGGAAAACACATCCAGAGGGGGAGAAGCGCTGCGCCGGCGCTCCCACGGCAATTACTATCTCTTTGCTTTTCTGCTCGGCCTCCTGCTCGCCGGGTTCATGTTCCTGCCCTTCCTCATCGTGGACGGCGGCCGCTTCCTGTTTTACGGGGACTTCAACGTCCAGCAGATCCCGTTCTACCGGCTGGCGCACGACGCCGTGCGCGAGGGCCGGTTCGGCTGGAACCAATACACCGACCTCGGCGTGAACTTCATCGGGTCCTATTCGTTCTACCTGCTCGGCAGCCCGTTCTTCTGGCTGACGATCCCCTTCCCGGGAGAGTGGATGCAGTATTTGATGGGCCCTCTGCTTATCCTGAAATTCGCCTGCGCGTCGCTTTCCGCCTACGTCTACCTGCACCGCTACGCGAAGAGCGAGAACGCCGCGCTGATCGCGTCCCTGCTCTACGCGTTTTCCGGGTTTTCGGTCTACAACATCTTTTTCAATCACTTCCATGAGCCGCTGATCTTCTTCCCGCTGCTTCTTGCCGCACTGGACGAATACATGACCGTCCGCCGCAGGGGGATCTTCGCGCTCGCGGCGGCGGCGTGCTGCATCGTGAACTACTACTTCTTCGTGGGCATGGTGACGTTCTGCGTCGTCTATTTCGTCATCCGGATGGTCTCGAAAAGCTGGCGCATCACGCTCAGGGATTTCCTGCTCCTCGCGCTGGAAGCCGTGCTGGGGCTCGGCATCTCCATGTTCCTGCTCCTGCCCAGCATCCTCACGGTCCTGCAGAACTACCGCGTCGCGGACCCCGTGAACGGCTGGGACGCGCTGCTCTATGCCAGCGGCCAGCGGTATATCCACATCCTGCAATGCCTGTTCTTCCCGCCGGACCTCCCCGCGCGCCCGAACTTCACGCCGGATTCCAACTCCAAGTGGTCGTCGCTCGGCGCGTGGCTCCCGATGTTCGGCATGACGGGCGCCATCGGCTGGCTGCAGCTCAGGCGGAAGCACTGGCTCAAAAAATTGCTCTGGACGCTGTTCTGCATGGCGCTCATCCCGGGGCTGAACGCTTCGTTCCAGTTGATGAACGAATCCTATTACGCGCGCTGGTTCTATATGCTGACCCTCATGCTCGCCGCGGCCACGATGATGGCGATGGAAAACCCGCAGGTCGATTGGCGGCGCGCGCTCAAGTGGGCCGCGCTCATCACCGTCGCGGTCACCGTGCTCATCGGCGCGACGCCCACGCTCACGAAGGAGGACGGCCGCATCGTCTCGGTCCGGTTCGGGCTGGAGGAATACCCCACCCGCTTCTGGAGCTACGCGGCCATCGCCCTCATCTCCCTGAGCCTGACGGCGTTCCTCATCACCTTTTATGTGCGCGGCTCCCGCCGGTTCTACCGCTCGGCGCTCGTCTGCGTCTCCGTGGTGTCGATCCTCTACTCCGTCTTTTTCATCGCACTCGGGAAAACGCAGTCTGATTACCCCATGCGCCATCTGATCCCCTACGCCCTGAACGGCGGCGCGGACGTCTCCATCGACGACCTGCGGGACGACGAGGTCCGGGTGGATTTCTATGAGGGGCTGGACAACTCCGCGATGTTCTGGAATGTGAAGTCCATCCAGGCGTTCCACAGCATCGTCCCGGGCAGCATCATGGAGTTTTACGATTCCATCGGCGTCCAGCGGGACGTGGCCTCCCGGCCCGATACGACGCACCACGCGCTGCGCGTGCTCACCAGCGTGAAGTATCTTTTCGATTCCGACCACGACGATCAGTATTTCGCCGGCGAGGCGTTCGACACGCCCGCCATGCCCGGCTGGATGTACTACGGCAACGCCAACGGCTTCGACATCTACGAAAACGCCTATTATCTCCCGATGGGCTTCACGTTCGACAGCTACATCACCCGCTCCGATTACGACGGGCTGACCGAATCCCGCCGCGAGCAGGTCCTGCTCAAAGCGCTCGTCCTCACGGAACGGCAGGCCGAAAAGTGGAGCGATATGCTCACCCCGCTCCCGCTTTCGGAGCAGATCTGGAGCGACACCGCGCTCGAGGACGATTGGCGCGCGCGGAGCGTCTCGGTCTGCGATTCCTTCACCTACACGAACAGCGGCTTTACCGCCTCCATCTCCCTCAAGGGCGACGCGCCCGTCTTTTTCAGCGTCCCCTTCGAGGACGGCTGGACCGCCTTCGTGAACGGCCAAAAGGCCGAGATCGAGCGCGTGGACGTGGGCTTCATGGCGGTCCGCGTCCCGGCGGGCACGAACCGCATCGAATTTGTTTACCGCACGCCGGGCCTCGGCATCGGCTTCCTCGTGAGCGCCGTTTCCGTCGTGCTGCTCGCGCTGTACCTGCTCTGTATGCGGACCGCCGCGCACATTGCGAGGAAAAAGGTCCCGCTGCGCCACGCCCGCATGGAGCGCAGGACGCTGACGGATTTCGCCGCGACGCGCCACGCCCCGTTCAGGGAGCACGCGCCCGTCCGGGTGAAGGGCGTCCAAAAGACCGACCGGCGACTTGAGAAGAAAGAAGGCTTTACCGATGGAAGCGACACGGAATGATCCCGTTTTATACCTCGTGCTCCCCTGCTACAACGAGGAGGAGGTCCTGCCGGAAACGACGAAGCGCCTCACGGAAAAGCTGTACGCGCTGATCAACGCGGGCGCCGTCTCCCGGGAGAGCCGCATCCTGTTTGTGGACGACGGCTCGAAGGACGGCACATGGCGGCTGATCTCGGAATACAGCGGCGCGATCCCCTTTGTGGACGGCGTGAAGCTCGCGCACAACCGCGGCCACCAGAACGCGCTGCTCGCGGGGCTCATGACGGCGATGCCCCTTTGCGACTGCGCGATCAGCATGGACGCGGACCTGCAGGACGACGTGGACGCGGTGAACCGCTTCCTCGAAAAATACAAAGAGGGCTGCGACGTCGTCTACGGCGTGCGCAACAAGCGCGAGAACGACACGTTTTTCAAGCGCACCACCGCCGAAGGGTTTTACCGGGTGATGCGTCTGCTCGGCGTGGAGGTGGTCTTCAACCACGCGGACTACCGCCTGATGAGCCGCCGCGCGCTCGAGGGCCTTTCGGAATACGGAGAGGTCAACCTCTTCCTGCGCGGCATCGTGCCGCTCATCGGCTTTCGAAGCGATTATGTGTACTACGACCGCGCGGAGCGCTTCGCAGGCGAATCGAAATACCCGCTCAAGAAAATGCTCTCCTTCGCGCTCGACGGCATCACCTCGTTTTCGGTGAAGCCGCTGAAGCTCATCTCGAACCTCGGCATTTTGATCTCCGCGCTCAGCGTCTTCGGGCTGCTCTACGCGCTGATCTCCTATTTCTGCGGCGCGGCGGTCGCGGGTTGGACGGCGATCGTCTGCTCCATCTGGCTGCTCGGCGGCCTGCAGATGCTCTGCCTCGGCGTCGTCGGCGGGTATGTCGGCAAGATCTACAGCGAGGTCAAGCGGCGGCCGCGCTACCTCATCGAAACGCATTTGAAGCCCGGAAAGCGGGAGGAATGATATGTTCGGGAGAAAAAAGAGGAAAACCTATTTCGGCGCGAACATCGAGCCGCGCTGCGAATACTGCGCGAACGGCGTGGCCGTCGCCGAGGGATGCCGCTGTCTCTTGGGCCTCGCCCCGGAGGAGACCGGCGGCGCGTGCCGGAAATTCGCTTATGATCCCTTAAAGCGCGCCCCGCGCCCCGCGCCAAAGCTCGCCAGCTTCGATCCGGAGGATTTTGCCCTGTGAGCGCGCAGCGGAAAAAGAAGAAGAAAAAGACGCGCGCAAAGTCCGGCCGCTCGCCGTTTTTGCTGAAACGGTTCTGGCTGCTGCTTTTCCTGCCCGCCGCCGTCGCGCTGGACTTCGCGGCGAAGCGCTCGCCGGATTTCGCGGAATGGTACGCCGTCCACATCTACCCGCTCTACGCGAAGCCCTTATCCGCGCTCTTCGCGCTCGCGCCCGTCTCCGTCGGGGAGATCCTGCTGATCGCCGGCTCGCTCGCGCTGCTCGCGTTTCTCGTTTACGGGACCGTCCGCCTCTGCGCGGACAGGCAGCGCCGGCGGGAACGTCTCGTGCGCCTGCTCTCCGTCCCGGCGGTGCTCGCGTCGCTCATCGCGTTCCTCTGCGTCTCGAACTACGGCACGAACCACCGGCGCTGGCCGTTTGCCCAGACCGCCGGGCTCGAGGTGCGCGAAAGCTCCGCGGAGGAGCTCTACGCCCTCTGCGCGGAGCTGACCGAGGAGGCGAACCGCCTGCGCGAGGGCCAGCCGGAGGACGCGGACGGCGTGTTCCTCCTGAACGCGGAGCCGTTCGAGGCCGCCGAGACCGCGAAGCGCTGCTTCAACCGGCTGACGCCGCAGTACCCGACGCTCGAGACGTGGGGCAAGCCGAAGCCGATCTTTTTTTCCGAGGTGTTCTCCTACCTCGACATCAGCGGGATCTTCTGCCCCTTCACGTTCGAGGCGAATGTCAACGTCCACGCCGAGGATGCGCTGATCCCCGCGACGATGTGCCACGAGCTCAGTCACCTTTCCGGCTATATGCGCGAGGACGAGGCGAACTTCATCGCCTACCTCGCCTGCCGCGCGGGGAACGACGCAGCGTTCCAATACAGCGGAACGCTCTTTGCGATGATCCATGCGACGAACGCGCTCTATGACGCGGACCGCACGCTCTGGGAGAAGGCCGACGCGCTGCGTTCCGAAGGCGTGCGGCGCGACCTCGCGGCGAACAACGCCTACTGGGAGCGGTACGACACGCCCGTGGCCGAGGTCTCCGACCGGGTGAACGACGCGTATCTGAAGGCGAACGGGCAGGAGCACGGCGTGCGCTCCTACGGCCGCATGGTCGATCTGCTCCTCGCGGAGCGGAGGGCGCGCCTCGGGGACAGCCGGACCGAAACGAAGCCTCCCGCCGAGCCGGAGCCCGCCGAACCGCCGACGTCCGACGGCGAAGGCGCGCAGGACGATTACAACGCGCCCGACGACGGGGAGATGTACATCTAAACGCAGCCGGACAAGTTCCCTTGCGCCTCGCTCGGTACACGCGCCGAAATATACAAACAGACAAAAACGCCCTGCCTGCGGTTTGAACTGACCCCAAAAAGTTAGACAAATTTTTTAAGAAAGATTGTGAAAGCTGAATATTAAGCAACTGAAA
>CANRMW010000129.1 GCA_947631835.1 uncultured Clostridia bacterium
TCACCGTGGAGCGCGTGCGGTACAGCCTCGGCGCGGACGGGGAGAAGACAGAGCTGTATCTTGGGAGAGGAGAATGAGTATGTGGCTCTCAAAACGGGAGAATGCCGCCGTGCGGGAGGCGGCGAAGGACGGCGTCGTCACCACGGGCGGCACCACGATCAGCGTGCTGACCGACACGGAGCACCGCGCGCCCGCTGTGACCGTCCCCTACGGCTACGCCTGCGCCGCGCCGCAGGGGGAAAAAGTGGTGATGCTGCCCGAAAGCGGCGTGTGCCTCGGAAGCGTCAACCGCGCCGAGGGACTGCTGCCCGGCGAGGTGCGGCTCTTTTCGGCGGGCGGCGCGGAGATCCTGCTTCGGGCGGACGGCGCGGTGGTCATCAACGGGCAGGTATTCGAAAGGGCGGCGAATGGGAATGGAGATTGAGCTTCGAAACGGGCGGATCGCCCAAAACGGACTGGGGCTGCCGAAAACGGCCGCAGGGCGCGCGGCGGCGCTGCAGCGGGCGGAGAACCGGATCCGAGCGGCGCGCGGGGCGTTCCCGTATGATCGAACGCTGGGCAGCCGGATCCTTTCGGAAACGGGCGAGGAGCACCTTGCGGCCTTCGGCCTTGCCGCCGCGCGGGAGGCAGTGTTCCCGGAAGCCGCCGTGAAAGCGGTTTCCGCCTCGGCTGCGGAAGACGCGGTGACGGTGCGGCTGGAATGCGGCGGGGAGAGCCGGGAGATCACGGTGCGGACAGGAGGAACGGAATGACATACGAGGAGATCTTGGAACGGATGCGCGGCGCGCACAGCGAGGCGGCGGGCTTTTTCCCCGAGGACGGCGGGGACGCGGGGATCCGCATCCGCGTGTTCGCGGGCGAGGTGATGAACGCGTTTCACGCGCTGGAATCGCTTCGGGACGACGCGTTCCCGGGGACGGCGGCCGGAGAGGCGCTGGAAAACCACGCGGGACAGCGCGGGCTCTTTCGCAGGGCAGCAGAGCCGAGCCGGGGGACGCTGACCTTTTCGAGAGAGACCGCCCTCCCCTACGCGGTGGAGATCCCGGCGGGAACGGTCTGTGCGGCTTCGGGCGCGGGGGCGGAATTTGAGACGACGGAAGGAGCGGAGCTTTCCGCCGGCGCGCTGAGCGTGACGGTCCCGGCAAAGTCGGTCGGGGCCGGAAAGGGGCAGAACGCGGCCGTCGGCGCGGTGGACACGCTCGTGACGCCGCCGGGCGGGATCGAGCGCGTGACGAACACCGCGCCCTTTACCGGCGGGGCGGACGCGGAGGACGACGCGTCGCTCCGAGCGAGGCTGTGCGCCGCGTTCGCGGCGCTGCCGAACGGCGTCAACAGCGAGACGTACCGCCGCACGGCGCTCAATGTTCCGGGCGTCCGCAGCGCGAACGTGGCGCCGCGCGTCAGCGGCGCGGGGAGCGTCGGCATTTACGTTTACGGGAACGGCGAAGCGGTCCCAGAGGAGACGCTGCGGGAAGTGGAGGAAGCGCTTTCGGCGCGCAGAGAGGTCGGCGTGGAGCTCATTGTGGAGAACGCGGAGGCGGTGCCGAGGCGCGTCACGTTTTATCTGGACCCGGCGCCGGGGTGCGCGTTCGAAGAGGCGAAGGCGCTGAGCACCGAGGCGGTGGAACGGTACTTCGCCGGACTCGGCGTGGGGGATATGTGCACCCGCGCGGGGATCATCGCCGCGGTGATGGGGACGGGCGCGGCGGCGAACTGCACGCTTTCGGAGAGCGTTCTCGACTACATCGCGGAGCCCGGGCAGATCGTGACGGCGGGAGAGATCACGGTGCTGCGCACCATGAGGGACGGCGAATGACCGGCCCGGCGGAGCGGATGCGCCGCGCCCTGCGGCGCACGGGACTTTATACCGACCCCGACGACAGGATCCTCGCGGCGGAGCTGGCGGCTTACGGCGCGGCGCTGGAGGCGTTTTTCGCCGAGGCGGAGAACGTGCGGAAGAATCTCTTCGTGCAGACGGCGGACGCGGAAACGCTCTCGCGGTTCGAGCGGCTGTTCCGGGCGGTGCCGTCGCTTTCCGGGGAAGCGGACCGCCGCGCGATGCTGCTGGAAAAGGGGAGCGTCACGCCGGACTCGAACACGAAGGCCGCGCTGGAACGCCAGCTCCTCGGCGCGGGGATCCGGGGAGAGATCGTGGAGCAGAAGGACGGGATCTATGTGAACGTGCTGGAGGTGCTGGGGATCTCCGAGGAGGCGGCGCTGCGCGAGGCGGAGCAAGTGCTGCCGGCGCACCTGCCGGCGATGGTGGATCTCGGAAAGAACTTCTGGGACACGGTGGACGAAAGGGACAGGACCTTCGACGAGATGGACGCTGCCGATCTCACTTGGGACGAGATCGACAAGATCTGAAAGGAGCGGAATATGGCGGCAAGCGAAAAAACGGCGGTGCTCGGGCTTTCCCGGTGGAAGGGGACGGACAAGCCCCGCCGGGCGGACTTTGTGGCCGACAACGACGCGCTGGAGGAAAAGGTGGGCGGCCACCTGAACGACGAGGCCGCGCACCTGAACGCGGAACGCGCCGCGCGGCTGGACACCCCCATGGACGTGCGGACGTATACGGGAAACGGCGCGGCGCAGCGGGCGCTGCTCTTCAGCTTCACCCCGCGCATGGCGTTCGTTTTCGCCGTGGGGAAGGGCATGAGCGTTTCCTGCGACGGGTACACGAAGCATTACGCGGCGGTGGCGACGCCCGAGCAGAACAGCGGCGGCCTGAGCCTGAACCGGATCCAGGCGATGGTGACGCAGGACGCGAGCGCGCCGGGCGCGGGCGGCTCGATGTTCGCGCTGAATGAGAGCGGCGTCACCTATGTGATGGCGGCGCTGCGGTAAGCAGGGAGCGGGCTTTCTCTCCAAAACGGGGAGGAAGCCCGCTCTTTTTCGGTTTGCTCTTGCATCTCGGGCGATCCGGTGGTACAATGAAAGGCGCGCTGCGGCGCAGAAGGGATGGAAGGATATGGAGAAAAGCAAGGGCCGCGCTTTGTGGGAACGCGTGCGCGGCCGGTATTCCGCGAGGCGTGTGGCTGCGATGCTCGCGGCGGTGATCGTTATGGGGATCGGCGTGGGGCTGTTCGTGCGCGGCTCCATGGGCGCGGACCCGTATTCCACGCTGAACCTCGGCGTTTCTTCGAAGATCGGGATGTCGTTCGGCGCGTGGCAGGCGATCCTCAACATCGTGCTGCTCGTCGCGGTGGTGTTCGCGGATCGCTCGATGCTCGGCCTCGGGACGGTCGGGAACATGTTCCTCGTGGGGTTTTCGGCGGATGTGTTCGGCGCGGTGTTCGGGCCGCTCTTTCCGGCGGAGCCGGGGATCCCGCTGCGCCTCCTTCTGACGCTGCTCGGCGTGGCGTGCCAGCTCGTCGGCTGCTCCTTTTATGTGACCGCCGATCTCGGCATGGCGCCGTATGACTGCGTTTCGTATCTGGTGCCGAACCGGACGCGGATTCCGTTTCGGGTGTGGCGCATTTTTCTGGACGTGATCTGCGTGGCGGTGGGGTTCCTCTGCGGCGCGGCGGTGGGCGTGGGGACGCTCATCATGGCGTTCGGCACGGGGCCGCTGCTGCCCGTGCTGAACGAGCGCGTGGCGAAACCGATCCTCTTTCCAAAGAAAAAATGACCGCTTTTCGGGCGGGCAAAACAGGTTTTCGAATGGGGCTCCGGCTTTCCGGAGTCCCTGTTTTTTGCAGAAAAAACCCCCGGGAGGACCCGGGGGCAAATTTTATGGTTTTTCGGTCACTGCGTTTCGCCGAGGTCTTCCAGAAGGGTGACGGTGACCTTGAACGATCTCCCGCCCGAGGAATTTTCATTCGGGCGGAACAGCGTGATCTCCGCCTCGTCGCCCGGGCTGTACAGCAGCAGCGCGTTGGTGAGCGCTTCCATCGAGGGCGTTTCGCGGTCCCCGATGGCGGTGATGATGTCGTATTCCCGCACGTCCGTGCCGACGAAACAGCCGTCCTCATCGATGTGGGTGATGAGGAAACCCATCGGGACGTCCGCCATCACGGACTGGTATTCCGTGACCGCGTAGCCTTGGATCCCGAAGCGCACCCGGCCCTTGACGTAGCCGCCGGAGAGCAGGTCGTCGAGGATGGATTTCGCGCCGGTGATCGGAATGGCGAAGCCCATGCCCTCGTACTTCGAGGAGACGATCTTCGCGGAGTTGATGCCCACGACCTGCCCGTAGAGATTCACGAGCGGTCCGCCGGAGTTGCCCGGGTTGATCGCCGCGTCGGTCTGGATATAGGTCATGCCGCTTTCGCTGTAGGAGCCGACGGAGCGGTTCAGCCCGGAGATGATGCCCCGGGTGACCGAGCCGGAAAACTTCTCGCCGCCGGGGTTCCCGATGGCGACGACCCACTGGCCCATGCGCAGCAGCGAGGAATCCCCGAACTCGGCGGGGGTGTAGCCGGAGCCGTTGATCTTCAGCACCGCGAGGTCGGTGGCTTTGTCGCAGCCGACCACGATCGCGTCGTGAAGCTCGCCGTCGTTGGTCTTCACCTGCACCTCGATGGAGCGCATGTCCGAGACGACGTGGCTGTTCGTGATGATGTAGCCGTCCTCCGTGGCGATGATCCCGGTGCCGGTGTCCTGCTCTTCCACGAGCACGAGCACGGTGGAGGGGATCACCTTGTCGTAGACGTCGGGGATCTCCATCTGCGCGCCGGAGGGGACGGCGTGCAGGACGATGCCCTCCCGCGCGGGGGTGAGATCCACATCCGGGGCGACGAAGGAATCGTCCCGATCCTCCGGGATGGGAAAATAGTCGTCCCGGTCATAGGGCGCGCTGAAAAAGCCGCCGGGGTTTTGATCCGAATCCCCGCCCTCGCCGTAGCCCTCGAAGGGATCGATCGGGGTGTCGAAGAACTCGTTCGGCAGGCCGGGCGTGCTGCCCGGCGCTTCCAGCGAATCGGAGATCTGCCCGAGGACCGCGCCGACGGCGTGCGCGGCGCAGTAGACCGCGAGGCTGACGACCGTGACGCCGAAAAGCACGGAAAGCGTGACGATCAGGGCCTTGAGGCCGCCGCTCATCTTCCGGCGGGGCGGCGGAGGAGGCGGATAGGGGCAGGCGACGTTCGGCCCGGCGCCGGGCGGGACCTGCCCCGGGAAGGGACGGCCCGGATACGCGCCCTGCGGCGGGGCAGGGGGATACGGCGCGGGCGTCGTGTCCGGCCGGTTCTGCGGGGCCGGACGTGGTTCAAATTCACTCATGGGGATCAGCCTCCTCGCTGTCTGTTGGCTTCTCGTCCCGGTGGGCGCGGTGGTCGCGCTTCGGGCGGTCGGAGATCACGGCGTCCTCCACGGTGTGGGAGGGCTTGAGCTTCGGCGTCTCCGGGGGTTTTGGGATGTAGAAGGAGAAACGGGTGTATTCGCCCTCCACGCTCGAGGCGGAGATGTCGCCGCCGTGGAGCTTCAGGATGGTCTTTACGAGGTACAGGCCGAGGCCCATGCCGTTTTTGTCCATGCTCCGGGATTTGTCCGCTTTATAGAACCGCCCGAAGACCAGCGGCAGCTCGTCCGACGGGATGCCCGCGCCGCTGTTTTCGATGCGCAGCGCGACGCGGTCGATGCTGTCGGAGAGGGTGAAGGAGATGTATCCGCCCTCGTTCGTGAACTTGACCGCGTTTTCCACCAGATTGTAGACCACCTGGTGGAGCAGGTCCTCATCGCCGTGGACCGTGTGCGGGGAGAGCGTATCGAGGCCGCGGATGTCGATCTTCCGCTCTTCGATGCTCTTTTCGAAGGTCAGCACGGTGGAAAGCACCGTCTCGGAGAGGTCGAAGTCCGTGGGGTGGAGCTTGAGCTCGCCGTTGTCGATGCGCGAAAGGTTCAGCATGGTCTGCACGAGGCGCGAGAGGCGCTTGACCTCGACCGAGACGATCGAGAGGTAGTGGCCGCGCCGGTCCTCGGGGATGGTCCCGTCCAGAATGCCGTCGATGAACCCCGCGATGGTGGTCATCGGCGTTTTGAGCTCGTGCGAGACGTTTGCGACGAAGCTGCGGT
>CANRMW010000130.1 GCA_947631835.1 uncultured Clostridia bacterium
TCGCCGAGGTCGTCGTCCGGCACATACGGGCCGGGTCCAGGGGTCGGTCCGGCGGCCGGCTCCGGCGTGGGGGTCGACGCTTCGGTCTGCTCGGCGGTGGACGCCGCCGTGGGCTCGGACTGCGATTCCGGCGCGCTGCTCTTGGCCGCGTCGCCGGACGCGGCGCTTTCCGTTCCGCCGCTGCACGCGGCAAGGCACGTCAGCGCGAACACCAGTGCGAGAACCAACGCCGCAATTCTTCTTGTTTTCATTGTCATCTGCCTCCAATGCTGCGGGGTTTTCCCGCGAAATGAAAAAGGTGCGCAGCCAAAGCCGCACACCGAAAAAACGCATTGCTCCAACTGCTGCGGCACAATCCTTCCTTGGTGATGCCGCCTGATTCGGAACAATACAAGAAAGAAGAGCCTGCGTTTTTACCGGACGGCAAAAGCACTGCTCGGATGAGACTGCACAAAACGCCAATGATGATTCGATTGTACTGCGACGCCAGTATACCACACTTCGGGCAAAAAGGCAAGCCCGTAAAGGAAACGAAACGATCAAACGAAAACATCCCCCCGGCAAAGCCGGGGGTTTTTCCGCATCCTGCGTTCCGTTTTGCCGGGCATTGTTTCTTGGCTCACACGTCGAGCTGCATGATGTAATCGTCCATCACGAAGCCGTTGCCGATGTCCGTCACCACCGCGTCGATCTGGTAAAACCCGAAGTGCTTGTAGACTTCGATGGCGTGGAGGTTCCGCTTGTTCACCGTCAGATAGATGGACGGCAGGCCCTCCACCTTGCAGAGGGCTTTGAGGAACTCGATCACCGCGCGCGGGATGCCGAGGCCCCGGTGCGGCTCCGAGATGTAGAGCTTCGAGAGGAACAGCTTGCCCTCTCTGTGCGGGACGACGCCCACGAACCCCGCCGGGACGCCGTTCACGAGCATCAGGTAGTAGAGGTAGCCCTCCTGTTCGAGCTGCCTGTGGATCGCCGGGATCGACTGGAACTGTTCGATCATGTAATTCGTCGCGGGGACGCCGGTGATCCCGTCGTAGGTGGCGTGCCAGATCGGCGCGGCGATGCTCGCCACGAGCTCGATCTGCTCCTCGGTCTCCACCTTTTGAAACGCCGCTTCCGCCATATTCGGTCTGACTCCCTTCGATTGTTTTTGGTTTGGTCCTGACATTTCAGATCTCTTTGTAGTTCCCGAGGAACGAGAAGCGCGGCATCTCCTCGGAGAGCGCGGCGATCAGCGAGAGCGTGTGCGCTTCGTGGATGTTCCCGCTGAAATCGAGGTAAAAGTCATATTCGAAATTCCGCTCCGGGATGGGCCTCGATTCGATCTTCGTAAGGTTGAGGCCGCTCACCGCGAACCGCTGCAGCGTCGCCGCGAGCGAGCCGGTCACATGCGGCAGCGAAAAGCAAAGGCTGATCTTTTCCGCGTCCTCAGGCAGCACCGCCTCCCGGGAGATCACGGCGAACCGCGTCGTATTCCCGGCGGTGTTCTGGATGTCCCGCGCGACGATCTCGAGCCCGTAGACCTCCGCCGCGTCTGCGGAACAGACGGCCCCGAGGCCCTCCTGCCTTTGCTCCGCGACAAAGCGCGCGGCCGCCGCCGTATTCGAGAACGCCTCCCCCGCGATGCCGTTCGCCCCGAGGTATCCGGTGCACTGCTGCAGCGCCTCCTGCTTTGAAAGTGCCTTTCGCACCTTGCCCGTCCCCTTCGCCCGGCAAAGGCACTGGGAGACCGCGACGTGCGCCGCGCCGACGATGAACATCCGATGATGCAGGATCAGGTCGTACACCTCGGAGACGCTGCCTGCGTCGGAGTTTTCCACGGGCACCACGCCGTAATCGGCGACGCCGTCCCGCACGGCCTCGAACACGTCCGGGAAAAGCGGGAAAAAGAGCGGTTCCGCGCCCGGGAAGAGCCGCTTTGCCGCCGAATGCGAGAACGCACCCGGCACGCCCTGGCAGGCGATCTTCGGGTCCGCCTTCCCCGCGCGCGGGGAATCCTTTTCGAGCGCGCGGATCGCCGCGCTGCCCGCGAGCATCGTGTGCTGCTTCGCGCGGCTGATCGCCATGATCGAGCGGTAGAGCGCCGCCGCGCTCTCGCCGTATTCCTCGCCCGCCTCGCGCCGCACGCGCTCGAGGATCGCTTCCTCCCGCGCGGCGTTCAAAACGGGCTGTCCCGCCGCGCGCTTGATCTCGGCGACGCGCTCGGTGCACCGCATCCGCTCGAGAAAGAGCGGAAGGAGCTCCCGGTCGATCCGGTCGATCTCGTTTCGCACGGGCAGGATCTGCGCGTCAAAATTCGGTTCCGCCATCAGAGCATCCCTCTTTCCATCATCATATCGGTGAGCGCGACCGCCGCCGCGGCCTCCGCCACGGGGATCGCGCGCGGCACGATGCAGGGGTCGTGCCTGCCGGTGACGGTCAGCGTGTCGTCCCGCCCGGCTGCAAGGTCCACGGTGTCCTGCGTCCGCCCGATGGACGGCGTGGGCTTCACCGCGACGCGGAACACGATGGGCATCCCGGTCGTGATCCCGCCGAGGACGCCGCCCGCGCGGTTCGTCCGCGTGCGCACCGTCCCGTTTTCGTCATAGTAAAACGCGTCGTTGTTCTCGCTGCCGCGCAGCTCGGAAACGCCGAAGCCCGCGCCGAACTCCACGCCCTTCACGGCGGGGATCCCGTAGAGGAGCGACGCGAAGACGTTCTCGACGCCCCGGAACATCGGGCTGCCGACGCCCGCCGGCACACCGGTCACGGCGCATTCGATCACGCCGCCGATGCTGTCCGCCGCCTGCCGCGCGGCCTCGATCTCCGCGCGCATCTCCGCTTCGGCCCGTGCCTCCCGCACCGCGAAATAGACCTGACTCAGCCGTTTCAGCTCTTCGGGATCGACCGCCGCCGCGTCAAACGGCGCGTCCCCGGCCTTTCCGATCTGCAGCGCGTGCGCGCCGATGACGACGCCGCGCCGCTCGAGGATCTGCCGGCATACCGCGCCCGCAAAGACGAGCGGGGCCGTGAGCCGCCCGGAAAAATGCCCGCCGCCCCGGATGTCGTTCGCGCCGCCGTAGCGCACGGCGGCGGTGTAGTCCGCGTGGCCGGGCCTCGGGTGGGAGCGAAAGAGCGAATAATCCTTCGAGCGCGTGTTCGTGTTCTCGATCACCATCGCGAGCGGCGCGCCGGTGGTCTTCCCGTCGAGCAGTCCGGAGAGGATCTGCGGCAGGTCCGCCTCCGAGCGCGTCGTCGCGGTCCGGTCCTTCCCGGGTGCGCGGCGCGCCATCTGGATAAGCACCGCGTCCATGTCGATCGCCTCGTTCGCGGGCAGATCGTCCAGCACCGCGCCGATCGCCGCCGTGTGGCTGCCGCCGAAGATCGAGAGCTTCAGGCACTCACCCCAGCTCGACGCCATCGAGATCTCCTCCCATCCGATGCAGTTCCCGGAAAAACCCGGGGTACGATTTCCGTATGCTTTCCGCGTCCGTCACGGTGACGCCCTCTTCCGAGGCGCAGCCCGCCGCCGCGAGCGCCATGACGACCCTGTGGTCGTTTCTCCCCTCGGCGCGGCCGCCGGGCAGCGTTTCCCGCCCGAGGATCACGAGCCCGTCCGGCGCGGCCTTCACCTGTGCGCCGATCGCCGAGAGCGCGCTCTCCATCGCCGCGAGCCGGTCGCTCTCCTTGATGCGCAGCCGCGCGGCGTTATAAATCACCGTCTCGCCTCTTGCGAACGCGGCCGTGACGCTGAGCGCCGGGACCATATCCGGGATCTGCGAAGCGTCGATCCTTTGGCCGGAAAGCCCTCGGAACGGCGCCGCGACCCGCCTGTTTTCGGCGATGTACACGCCGTCTTTTTCTACAATATCCAGCCCGAACTTCCGCCAGAGCTCCACGCAGCGCTTGTCCCCCTGCGCGGAATCGGGCCGCAGGCCCAAAAGCCGCACCGGTCCGCCCGTGAGGGCCGCGAGCGAGAGGAAAAACGATGCCTGCGACCAGTCGCCCTCCACATCGAGCCCCTCCGCCGCGTAATTTTGGTTCCCCAGGACAAGCCAGCCCGTCTCCGTCTCCGTGACCTGCACGCCGAACTCAGCGAGGATGCCGCGCGTCAGATCGACATAGCCCTTCGATTCGAGCGCCGTCGTCAGGCGGATCTCGGAATCGCCGGGAAGCAGCGGCAGCGCGAAGAGCAGCCCCGTGATGAACTGCGAGCTGATGTTCCCCGGGAGCGAAAACACGCCGCTTTCGAGCTTCCCGGAGACGGTAAGCGGCAGCCCGCCCGCCGTTTCAACTTTGGCCCCGTGCGCCGGCAGCAGCTCCGCGTAGAGCCCGATGGGCCGCTCCGGCAGCCGCCCGCGCCCGATGAACGTCGCCTCGGCGCCGAGCGCCGCGAACACCGGGATCAGAAAGCGCAGCGCCGAGCCGGATTCCCCGCAGTCCACCGTGATGGGGGCATCGGGGCGCGCGCCGGGCGCAAAGCGCACCGCGCCGTTTTCAAAAATCGCTTTTGCGCCGAGCGCTTCGACCCCGCGCAGCATAGCCTCCATGTCCGCGCTTCGGTCGATGGGCGAGACCGTGCAGGGCGTCTTCGAGAGCGCTGCCGCGAGCAGCGCGCGGTTCGCCGCGCTCTTGCTCGGCGGGAGCCGCACCTCTCCAGAAACGCGGCTTCGCCGGAGGGTGACGTCAGCCATGGTTCTCCTCCGCGCTCCGCCGGCTCTTTTCCGCCGCGAGCTTATGCCGCAGCACGAGGTAGCTTCGGTCCGCCGGGTGGATGACCGCCTTGCCGATGTCCTCGAGCAAAATGAGGTTCAGCGTCTTTCCAAAGGACTTCTTGTCGAGTGCGGTCGCCTCCACGATGTCCGCAAAATCGAAGGGGCACTTCGTCGGGAGGCCGTAGTCCGCGATGACCTCGCGGATGCGGTCCGCAAGGCCGGCGGGCGTGACGCGCAGCCCCTCGCCCACCTCGGCGGCGAGCACCATGCCGATGGACACCGCCCGCCCGTGGGAGAGCGTGAAATCCGTCATTTTTTCGATGGCGTGCCCGAAGGTATGGCCGAAGTTCAGGATCATCCGGCGGCCCTTGTCGCGGGTGTCCTCCTCCACCATCATCTTTTTGCAGGCGACGTTCCGCGCGATCATGACCTCCAGCCGGTCCAGCGCCGTGCCGCGCTCGAGCGCGTCAAAGAGGACCGGGTCGAGGATGCAGCCGTGCTTGATGACCTCGCCCATGCCGTCCACAAAGAAATCGTCCGGGAGCGTGTCGAGCGTTTTCGGATCCGCGACGACGAGCCGCGGCTGGTGGAACGCGCCGACGAGGTTCTTTCCGTCCGGCAAGTCCACGGCGGTCTTCCCGCCGACGCTCGCGTCCACCTGCGCGAGCAGCGAGGTCGGGACCTGCACGAACTCGATGCCGCGCAGGAACGTCGCCGCCGCGAAGCCGCCCATATCCCCGGCGACGCCGCCGCCGAGCGTCACGACGAAATCCGAGCGTGTGAAGTTCGCCTTCGCGAGCGAGGCGTAGATCTGCGCGACGGAGGCGAGCGTCTTCTGCGCCTCGCCCGCCGGAAAAACGTGCGAAAAGACTTCGAAGCCCACCGCCTTGAGCTGCGCCGTGACCGTCTCCCCGTAGATCGGGAAGACGTTCGTGTCGCTGACGATCATCGCGCGGCTCCCCGCCTTGAAGAGCGGCTTCACGCTTTCCCCGATCCGCCCGAGCGCGCCGTTTTCCACGATCACGTCATACGGGCGGTCTGTGTTGATGGTGAGGATCATGTCCATTCCCCTTTGTCCGTTATAGTATCAGCCGAAGCGCTCCTTCTGGCTCCTTGCCGTTTCGAGGAGCGAGGTCAGCGTTTCGCGGTCGCCCTGCCGCACGGCGTCCCTGAGGCGCGTGAGGTTTTTCAGAAGCTCGTCCGTTTCCGCCGTGAGCGCCTCGCGGTTCGCGAGGAAGAGGTCCGTCCAGAGCGCGGCGTTGATCCGCGCCACGCGCGAGACGTCCCGGTAGCTCCCGGCGGA
>CANRMW010000131.1 GCA_947631835.1 uncultured Clostridia bacterium
CGCGCTGCTCGTCGGAGACATGGCCGAGCGCGACCGTGCGCGTCATATCAGAATGGTAGCCGTGCAGCTTCGCGCCGGTATCCATCGTGATGAAATCGCCCTTCTGGATCTTCGTCTCGCCGGGGATGCCGTGGCACTGGGAGCCGTTCTTGCCGGTGACGACGATCGGGTCGAACGCGTTGCCGTCCGCGCCCTGCTTCTTCATGAAGCTCTCGATCTCCAGCGCGATCTCGCGCTCCGTGACGCCCTCTTTGATATACGGCAGGATGTGCTCGAACGCCGCGTCCGTGATGGCCTGCGCCGCAACGATCCGCTGGATCTCGTCCTCGCTCTTGATGATCCGCTGCGCACGGATGGCTTCGTCCAGCTCCTTCGTGAGGATCAGCTCCGCGCCGACCTCCTCGCAGGCGGTCTTCGCCGCCATCGCCGTGCCGTAGGGCAGCGTCGCGTATTCGGCGTACACCGCCGTCACGCCGTGCTTTTGGAGCAGCTCCTTGACGTTCTGCATGAGGCCCTTGTGCTCCACCACCTCGCAGCCGACCGCCGTCGCGCGGCCCGCCTCGGCATAGCGGAAGTCGAGAAGGTAATACGCCTTCTCGGCCGTCAGCAGCAGCGCGCCGTCCGTCGTCGGGCAGGAGGTCAGGTAATACTGGTTGGTCGTGGAAAAGACGATGGCGGCCTTCTTCGCATCGCCCGCGATCATTTTCTGTGTGAGTCTTTCGATTGGATTCATTTTCGTTCACCTTTCCTTTCAAGATCATTCGTATGGTTTTCCGGCGGATTGCCGGTCAGCTCCAAAGAAGCATAGCGGGGGCGGAAAAATCTCTCTAAAAACCGCTTGAAGCGCACGGTCAGCGCCGGGTCCCGCGTCACGGGCTCGAGGAGCACGGAGCGCATCCCGCAGAGATTCGCCCCGACGATGTCCGTGAAGATCTGGTCGCCGACCGCCGCGCACTCCCTCGCGCACAGTCCCATTTTTTTCTTCGCGCGCAGATACCCGAAGGGAGAGGGCTTCATTGCGAACGAGATATGCGGCAGACCGAACTTTTCCGCAAACGGCGCCACCCGCTTTTCAAAATTGTTGGACACGACGACGAGCTGCACGCCCGCCGCCCGCATCCGTTCCGTCCACTCCACGACGCCGGGAAAGGGCGTCTGGTCGCTGTGGGCGGCCATGGTGTTGTCCACATCCAGCACGATGCCCCGCACGCCCAGCGTTCGGAGCATTTCCGGCGTCAGCAGCGTCAGGTTCCCGAGCGTTCCCGTGGGTCGAAAGATCGCCACGCCGCTCCTCCTCTCTGCCGTGACGTCATGCGAAACACCAAAAAAGCGGGCTTTGGGCCCGCTTTTCCGTTTTCACTTATTTGTACTTGCGCTTGCGAGCTGCTTCGGACTTCTTCTTGCGCTTCACGGAAGGCTTTTCGTAAGCCTCGCGCTTGCGCACTTCCTGAATGACGCCCGCCCTCGCGCACTGCTTCTTGAAGCGGCGAAGCGCACTCTCCAGGGATTCGTTGTCTTTGAGCCGAATTTCTGCCATCTATATCCCTCCCATCCGCCTTGAGGCAGGGGTAAACTGTTATTTGCTTTGGATAACACCCTTAATTATAGCCACCAAATGCGGAAAAGTCAAGTGCTTTTTCATCATTTTTCATTTATTTTGCTTTTTCTCTGAAAAAAGGTCCGTTTTTGACAAAACCGCGCGGAAAGGGCAGAAAGAAAATATAGCCTTGGAAAGTGGGATTTATAATCATTCTGTACAAAAAAATTCACTTTTTCCGCGATAATCAGTTGCAGAGAAAATCCATTCTTTTGGGAACAAAAAGCGCGGAAAAAGCGCGAAATTCCGCCATTTTCCACTTTTTCAAAAACCGCGGACCGTCCGGTCTCCACACTTCGTCTTCCCCGCAAAATTTATAAAAAGCGTGAAAGGAAATCTAATAAAACCGCTTGACAACCGGCCCCAAACAGCATATTATATATGTAGCCAGACATCACGGATATTAAGAAACGGAGGACGCGATATGAGTCGGGCGACTTTGACAAAAAGCGAACGCCAGATCATGGATCTGCTCTGGCGCACGGATCGGCCCCTGTCCGCTTCCGAGATCATCGATCTGTCTCCGGATCGGTCCTGGAAGGCGAGTTACGTCCATATCCTCATCAATTCCCTGATCGAAAAAGACATGATCGTGCCCACCGGCCTCGCTCGGACCTCCCGGAATTACGCCCGCGTTTTTGTTCCGACGACGACGCTGGCGCAGTATTCTGTCCGTGTCTTTACGGAGGGCGCTTCGCTCCCCACGGAAGACGTCGTTGCGGCGGTGGAAGAGCTTCTTCTCGCCGCGGCGGACGAACCTGCGGCGATCAGCGCGCTCAGGAAGATGCTGGACGCGAAAAAGCGCGCGCTGAAAGCGGAAGAGAAATAAACGGTCCTGCGGCTCTTTTGGCCGCGTCCGCACAAATATCTGAAACCGATCAAAAGAGCTCGGCGGAACGGTCCGCCGGGCTCTTTTTTACTGTCTGCGTTTTTGGACGATCAGCAGGAACCGCGCCTCCGCGTCGCGGAACACGCGGCCCTCCCGCGCGGCGAAAACCGCCCGCGCCGCGTCCTCCGGCCGCTTTGCCGCTGCCCCGAACACGCGCCGCCTCCCCGCGATGTACGCGGCGAGCGCGCCCGCTTCGCGAAACGCGAGCGGCGCGAAAAACTGGTCGCAGTAGTTCACCCGGCAGCCCGCTTCAAGGAACCGTTCCCGCTCGTTTTCTAGGCAGAACGGCGCGGGGATCCCGCCGGCTGCGCCCAGCGCGGCGAGCGTATTCGCGCCGGTCCCGGCGGCGGTCTGCTCCGTGAGGAAATACCCGCCGACCCGCAGCGGACCGAGCGCGTCCTCCACCGTATACGGCGCAAAGAAGGCGGTCACGAGGTCGAACGCCCCCGGGCGCGCGTCCCCCGCCGGGCGGGCGATCCGCTCCGCCGGACATCCCGCGTTTCGAAGGAGCGCTTCATCCTCTTCGGAGAGCGCCAGCACGCGGCTCTCGGGCTTCAGAAAATCGAGCAGCTTTCGCGTCCTGTCCCACGGGAACGCGGCGTCCAGCGCCGCCCAGTCGAACGCGCCGTTCATGTATTCCTGTCCGTCTGATGGAAGTTCTTGAGGTTCCCGGTCTTCGTGTGCCGCCGGGCAAGCTCCTCGGCGACCTCTTCCGGCGCGATGCCCTCATGCACCATCATCACCGCGAGGTGGTACAGCAGGTCGCTGATCTCCCCGACCGTCGCGGTCTTCTCTCCGTTCTTCGCGGCGATCAGCACCTCGCTCATCTCTTCCCCGCACTTTTTGAGGATCTTGTCCAGTCCTTCCCGGAACAGATAGCAGGTGTAGGAACGCTCCTCGCCCGCCTGAACGCGCTCGGCCACGGTCGCGCAGAGGGTGCCCAGTACGTCTTCCATTGGAACAACTCCTTATCTCTTGAAGATCTCTTTGTAGAAACAACTGTGGTTCCCGGTGTGGCAGGCCGCGCCCGTCTGGATCACCTTCACGAGCAGCGTGTCGTCGTCGCAGTCCGCGTCGATCTCCACCACCTTCTGCACATGGCCGCTCGTCGCGCCCTTGTTCCAGAGGCATTTCCGGCTCCGGCTGTAAAACCAGGTGTACCCGGTCTCGAGCGTCTTCGCCATGGATTCCCGGTTCATATACGCCAGCATCAGGACCTCCCCGGTCCCCGCCTCCTGCACGACGGCGGGGATCAGCTCGGACTTCAAAAAATACCGTTCAAGGTGGTCCTCCAGCTCCGCGCGGGAGAACCGCCCGTTCCCGGAAAGCCGCTGGCAAGCCGCGACCGCCGCGCCAAGGTCCAGCTTTCCGTTATAGATCGACCGCCCGGCGATCGCACCGTACAGCCCGAGGTTGTTGAGGTCCACGATGTCCTTCAGGCTGCTGACGCCCCCGCTCGCGATCACCGCGCACGAGACCGCGCGGTTCACCTTGTCGAGCATCACGAGGTTCGGCCCGCTCATCATGCCGTCGTTGTCGATGTCCGTGACGATCAGATACCGCACGCCGATCTGCTCCATCCGCTTCGCCATTTCGAGGTAATCGACCTCGCTCTGCGAAGTCCAGCCCTCCGCGGCGACGAGCCCTTTTCTCGCGTCAATGCCCACCGCGATGCACTTCCCATAGGCGGCTGCCGCTTCCCGGACAAACTCCGGGTCGTGCAGCGCCGCCGAACCGAGGATCACCCGGTTCACGCCGTTTTCGAGGTAATATTCCACGGCGGCGCGGTCCCGGATGCCGCCGCCCACCTCGATGTTCAGTCCCGTCCCGCGCCGCACCGCGAGGATCGCCGCATCGTTCACGGGCTTTCCCGCCTTCGCGCCGTCCAGATCGACGACATGCAGCCACCTGGCCGTGGCCTCCTCAAACCGGCGCGCCGTCTCCAGCGCGTCCCCGGCGACGCGCTCCGCCGTCCCGTAATCCCCCCGGTACAGCCGCACGGGCACGCCGTCCTTGAGGTCGATCGCAGGCAGCAAGATCATAGCTTCTTCCCCCTCTGTCCCGTCATTTCGTGCCGTCCGCGAGCGTCCCCTTCGTGGAGAGCGCGCCGCGCCCGGTCTGCTCCACGGCGTCCGAAAGCGCGTGCGCCGCCGCCTTGAAGAGCGCTTCGATGATATGGTGGGCGTTTTTCCCGCTGAGCGCCTTCAGGTGCAGCGTGATCCCGGCATGGACCGCGAACGCCCGGAAGAACTCCTCGGTCATGCAGGTGTCGAAATCCCCGACGCGCTCCTGCGGGAACGCCGCCTCAAAGACCAGATACGGCCTGCCGGAAATATCGAGCGCGCAAAAACCCAGCGCCTCGTCCATCGGGATAAACGCCGAGCCGTACCGCCGGATGCCCGCGCGGTCGCCGAGCGCATCCCGAAACGCCGTCCCGAGCACGATGCCCACGTCTTCCACCGTGTGGTGGCAGTCCACCGCAAGATCTCCCTCGGCCCGCAGGCGCAGCCCGAACCCGCCGTGGACGCTGAGCGCCGTCAGCATGTGGTCAAAAAAGCCGATGCCGGTCGAGATGTCCGCCGCGCCGCCGTCGAGGTCGAGCGCAAGGTCGATCCTCGTCTCTTTCGTCTCGCGCTTCACCGAAGCCGTCCTCGCCATGAACGCTCCTCCTTTTCTCACTTCGCAAAATAGTCCCGCACGGCGGAGAGCACCGCCGCGTTTTCTTCTTCCGTTCCCGCCGTGATGCGCACGGCGGAGAGCCCGCCGAAGTACCGCGCCGAGACGCCCGCCGCGCGCAGCGCCGCGTTCAGCGCGGCCGCGTCGTTCAGGCGCAGCGTCACGAAATTCGTGCAGCTCGGGACAGGCGAAAACCCGCCCGTCTCCTCCGCGATCTGCCGAAGGCCCGCTTCGAGCGAACGCTTCGAGGCGATAAGCGCGCGCGCCGCGCCGTCGCAGAGCTCCTTTTCCCGCAGCACTGCCGCCGCCGCGCACTGCGAGAGCGCGTTCACGTTGTACGGCGACCTTGCCGCCTGCAGCGCGCCGATCAGCGTCCCGTTCCCGACGGCGAACCCCGCGCGCAGCGCCGCGAGGCCGAGCGCCTTGGAGCACGTCCGCAGCACCAGCAGGTTGTCGTATTCGGCGCACACGTCGAGGACACTCTGGTACCAGAAATCCATGTACGCCTCGTCCACGACGACGAGCGCCGGGACCGCGCGCACGAGCCGCAGGATCTCCTCCCTTGGCACGCCCCGCCCCGTCGGATTGCAGGGGTTCGAAAAGATCAGCAGCCGCACATTTTCATTGTTGCAGATCCCGATCAGTTTGTCAAGGGGGATGCGCCAGTCCTCCCCCGTCTCGATCTCCACATGGCGGCATTCCGCGAGGTACCCGTAAAACGCGTACATGGAAAAGTCCGGGGAGACCGTCGCGAACGCGTCCCCCTTCTGGAGGAA
>CANRMW010000132.1 GCA_947631835.1 uncultured Clostridia bacterium
TCGCAGGGGGAGAACTCGATCCACACGTCGCCGAACTGGCCGTGGCCGCCGGTCTGCTTCTTGTGGCGGCCCTGCACGGAGACGGTCTTGCGGATCGTCTCGCGGTACGGCACGCGCGGTGCCTTCGCCGTGACCTCCACGCCGAACTTGCTCTTGAGCTTCGAGACGACGACGTCCAAGTGCTGCTCGCCCATGCCGGAGATGACCATTTCCTTCGTCTCGGCGTTGTTTTCATAGCCGACGGTCGGGTCCTCTTCGGAGAGGCGCATGATGCCCTGCGCGACCTTATCCTCTTCGCCCTTGTTCTTCGGGATGATCGCCATGCGCATTTCGGGGGTCGGGTAGGAGATCCCGTCGAGCGTGACCTTGCGGGTCGGCGCGCAGAGCGTGTCGCCCGTGTTGACGCTGGTGAGCTTCGGGATCGCGCCGATGTCGCCCGCGACGATGGCTTTCACGTCCTCCTGTTTTTTGCCGCAGAGCAGCACGGTCTTGCCGACGCGCTCGAGGGAGCCGGTGCGCATATTGACGAGCTGGCTCTCCGAGGTGATCTTGCCGGAGACGACCTTGACGTAGGAGAGCTTGCCGATGAACGGGTCGGCCACGGTCTTAAAGACGATGGCGGCGGCCGCCGCGTCTTCGTTGACGGAAAGCTCCACGGGCTCGCCGTCCACGTCCGTGCCCATCTCGCCGGCCTTGTCCGCCGCGCTCGGCGCGAGCCAGCAGAGGCCGTCCATAAACTGCTCCATGCCGCGCATCAGGATCGCGTCGCCGCAGAAAACGGGGGAGATGGAGCCGCGGCGAACGCCGTTTGCGACGCCGACGATGACCTCTTCCGGGGTGAACTCCTCGCCGGAGAAATACTTTTCGAAGAGCTCGTCGCTGGTCTCCGCGACCGCCTCGTAGATCGCGGTGCGCAGCCCTTCGAGGCGCTCTCCCATATCCGGCATCGGGACCTGCACCGGCTTGCCGCCGGAGTAGTCGTATGCCTTAAATTCGAGCATGTTGATGTATTTATCCGCCTTGCCGTTTTCAAAATACGGGACGACGATCGGGCAGACCGAGGGGCCGAAGCTCGCTTTGAGATCTTCGAAGACGGAATAGAAATCGGAACCCTCGTCGCAAAGGCCGTTCACGAAGAAGATCTTCGAAAGGCCGCGCTTCTCGGCGGCGGTGAACGCCTTCTCCGTGCCGACGGAAACGCCGCTCTTGCCGGAAAGGACGATCACGATGTTCTCCGCGGCGCGCGCCGCCTCGTACAGGCCGCCTTCAAAATCGAAGAGGCCGGGGGTGTCCAGCAGATTGATCTTCTTGTTTTTCCATTCGAAGGGCGCGACGGCCGTGGAAACGGAAGTCTTGCGGCGGATCTCCTCCGGGTCATAGTCGCAGACGGTATTGCCGTCGCTGACCTTGCCGCGGCGGTCCGAAACGCCGGCGAGGAAGAGCATCGCTTCCGCGAGAGACGTCTTGCCCGCGCCTGAGTGTCCGGCGATGGCCACATTGATGATGTTCTTGGCTTGGTACGTTTTCATTCTAGCACCTCTTTATCTATTCTTTACGAAATTCCGAGGAATCTGCAACTCTAATTATACCGCACAAGCGGTAAGTTGGCAAGCAATATTTGCGATTTATACAGATATTCCATTTTTGGTGGTATGGCATTGTGCAGCTTGAGAGAAAATGAACAGGACATGCTTTAACTTTTCTACCAGATCTTGCGGTTTTCCCGTTCTTTTGGCGCGGCCTTGCGGGGGAACGAGATTCCTGAGCAAGGTTTTCGTCAGTTTTAGACAAAATCCCCCGCCTCGAAAAAGGCGGGGGAAGATCTTCGGAAGATCGGCCGGTCACGCTTCTTTTTCGGCGGCCGGCTCCGCGCCCGGGCTTTTGGAGATCAGCAACCGCTCGAGCCGCTGGTCCTCCACCTGGAGCACGGTGATCGAAAGCCCTTTGACCGTGACGGTCGGGTGCTCCGACTCCTTCGGCAGGTACCCGAGCAGCTCGGTCACGAGGCCGCCGATGGTGTCGTAATCCCCTTCCGGCAGCGAGACGCCGGTGAGCTCGGAGATCTCGTCCACGGGCGTGGTGCCGGAGACGGCCATCTCGTCGTCGCTGACCTGCAGAACGGCTTCCTCTTCGTCGTCGAACTCGTCCTGGATGGAACCGAAGATCGATTCCACGAGGTCCTCGAGCGTGATGAGGCCCGCCGTCCCGCCGTATTCGTCCACGACGACGGCGATCTGGATCCGCTTGGCTTTCAGTTCTTTGAAGAGCTGGCTGCACTTTTTGGATTCCGGCACGAAATACGCCGGGCGCAGCAGCGCGGGGAGCTGGACCGTTTCCGGGATGGGCGCCCCGATATAGGGGAGAAGGTCCTTCACATAAAGGATGCCGCGCACGTCGTCGATGTCTTCGCCGTAGACGAGGATCCGCGAGAACCCCTCCTCCACGGCGACCGCCGCCACCTCGGAGATATCCGATCCCTCGGACACGGCGCAGATCTCCGTGCGGTGCGTCATGACTTCGCCGATGTCGGTGTCGTTGAAATCGAACACGTTCTCGATGATGTCCCGCTCGTCCTCCTCGATCACGCCGTGCTCTTCGCCTTCGCCGACCATGTGGAGGATCTCCTCTTCGGTGACGATTTCAGCGAGATCTTTCGGATCGTGGCCGAGGAGCCGGAGCAGGCCGTTTGAGATGAGGTCGCAGAAGGCCATCACCGGGCGCATGGAGCCCGCGAGGCAGCGGATCAGCCCGACGAGGCGGTAGCTGCGGGCGGGGTCCTTCGTGATGACGAGCTGCGTCAGCTTTTTGGGAAGAAAGTCCGCGAGTGTCAGGAACAGCAGCGAGCAGACGAGGATCAGAAGCAGGGTGGACAGCAGCGCCGCCGGGAGCAGCGGGATCCCGAAAATATGGTGGAACACATCGTCGAGGAGCGGCACGAACGCGACGACGGAGACGCCGACCGCGAAGAAGCCGACGAGCATCATGCCGAACTGGAGCGGAGACGCGAAGGTCTCGCTCTGCGTGAGGTAATCGAGGAACCGTGCGGCGCGGGGGTCCCCGCTCTCCTTATCCTTCTTGACGCGGGACTCGCCCGTGGTGTTCACGGCGGACTCCGAAAGCGCGAACAGCGCACCGATCAGGAAGAAAAGAAGCAGAAGAAAAACAGCGGCCGGCGGGGATAAGACGCCTGCGGGGGCAGGGCTTGGGTCATCGTTCATGAGATCTGAACAGCATCCTTTCTCTAAGTTTTGAATAAAGTTACAATCATTCTACTACAACTTTTTTGCTTTGTCAACGATTCTTTGCGCGGGCACCGTCCTTTTCGGGAAATCGGGCGGGAGGAAGGCGAAAAAAAGGGCAAAAGAGAAAAAATCCGGGGGATTTCAAAAAAATCGAGATTTTGTCCCTTTACAGACGGCGGAAAAAATGATAAAATGAAAGCAATACGGCGGGATGCCGTTTTTCCGCGTGCTTAAAATCCATTCCCAGCGCGGGGAAGCGAGCGTTTTGCCGGAGTCAAAATCCTTAAAGGAGGAATTTGGTAAATGGCAAGACAAATGAAGACCATGGACGGCAACACCGCCGCCGCGCATGTATCCTATGCGTTTACGGACGTCGCTGCCATCTATCCGATCACGCCGTCTTCCGTTATGGCTGACGAAACGGACAAGTACGCCGCTGCCGGGAGAAAGAACCTCTTCGGCCGCGAAGTGCGCGTGACGGAGATGCAGTCGGAGGCCGGCGCTGCGGGCGCGGTGCACGGCTCCCTCGCTGCCGGCGCCCTCACCACCACCTACACGGCTTCTCAGGGCCTGCTCCTGATGATCCCGAATATGTATAAGATGGCCGGTGAGCTTCTGCCGAGCGTCATCCACGTTTCCGCCCGTACCGTCGCTTCCCACGCGCTGAACATCTTCGGAGACCATTCCGACGTGTACGCGTGCCGTCAGACCGGCTACGCGATGCTCTGCTCCAACAGCCCGCAGGAGGTCATGGACCTCGGCGCTGTGGCGCACCTTTCCGCGATCCACGGCAAGGTCCCGTTCCTGCATTTCTTCGACGGCTTCCGCACCTCTCATGAGATCCAGAAGATCGAAGTCTGGGACTACAAGGATCTCGGCGAGCTGCTCGACTGGGACGCGGTGGACGCGTTCCGCCGCCATGCGCTGAACCCGGAGCACCCGGTCCTGCGCGGCCAGGCTCAGAACGGCGACATCTTCTTCCAGGCCCGTGAAGCCTGCAACAAGTATTATGACGCCATCCCGGAGACCGTTGTCGATTACATGAACAAGGTCAACGAGAAGATCGGCACCGACTACAAGCTGTTCAACTATTACGGCGCGCCGGACGCCGAGAAGGTCATCATTGCGATGGGTTCCGTCTGCGAGACGATCGAAGAAGTCGTGGATTACCTCGTCGCCGCCGGCGAGAAGGTCGGCCTCGTGAAGGTCCACCTCTATCGCCCGTTCGTCGCGAAGTACCTGCTCGATGTGCTGCCCGAGACCGTGAAGCAGATCGCGGTGCTCGACAGAACGAAGGAGCCCGGCTCCATCGGCGAGCCGCTGTACCTCGACGTCCTCGCCGCCATCAACGGCTCTGCGTTCAAGGACGCGCAGGTCGTTTCCGGCCGTTACGGCCTCGGCTCCAAGGACACGAAGCCGGCGGACATCATCGCGGTCTACCGCAACCTCGAAAAGGGAGCGGACGCGAAGAAGAAGTTCACCATCGGCATCGTGGACGACGTGACGCATCTCTCGCTCGACGCCTCCGAGAACCCGGACACCGCGCCTGCCGGCACGAAGTCCTGCAAGTTCTGGGGCCTCGGCTCCGACGGCACGGTCGGCGCCAACAAGAACTCCATCAAGATTATCGGCGACCACACCGACATGTATGCGCAGGGCTACTTCGATTACGATTCCAAGAAGTCCGGCGGCCTCACCATGAGCCACCTGCGCTTCGGCAACACGCCGATCAAGTCCACCTATTACATTTCGAAGGCCGACTTCGTCGCGTGCCACAACCCGGCGTATCTCGACACCTACGACATGGTGCAGGATCTTAAGCCCGGCGGGTCCTTCCTGCTCAACTGCCAGTGGACGCCCGAGGAGCTCAATGACCGTCTCCCCGGCAAGGTGAAGAAATACATCGCCGACAACAACATCAACCTCTACACGATCGACGGCTTCAAGATCGGCAAGGAGATCGGCCTCGGCACCCGCATCAACACGGTGCTCCAGTCCGCGTTCTTCTCCATCGCGAAGATCATCCCGGAAGAGGACGCGCTCCGCTACATGAAGGAAGCGGCCACGAAGTCCTATTCCAAGAAGGGCGAGGCCGTCGTCAAGATGAACCACGACGCGATCGACCGCGGCGCCAACGGCTATGTCAAGATCGACGTGCCGGAGGATTGGAAGAACGCGGTGGACGATTCCGTGAAGCATGTCGCGACCGGCGACCGTCCGGAGCTCGTGGACTATGTCAACAACGTCGTGTATCCCGTCAACTCCTTCCACGGCAAGGATCTGCCGGTTTCCACGTTCGAAAAGTACGCGGACGGCACGTCCCCGCAGGGCACCGCGGCTTATGAGAAGCGCGGCGTCGCGGTCGATGTCCCGACGTGGATCCCCGAAAACTGCATCCAGTGCACCTTCTGCTCCTATGTCTGCCCGCACGCGGTCATCCGCCCCGTGGCAATGACCGACGAAGAGCTGGCAAATGCGCCGGAAGGCACGCTTTCCGCCAAGATGACCGGTATGCCGAACCTCAACTTCGTGATGACGGTTTCTGCGCTCGACTGCACCGGATGCGGCTCCTGCGCAAACGTCTGCCCAGGCAAGAAGGGCAACAAGGCGCTCGTTATGACGCCGCTTGACCAGATGGTCGAAAAACAGGCGGGCTTCAACTATGGCCGCACTGTTGCAGATAAGCCGGAAG
>CANRMW010000133.1 GCA_947631835.1 uncultured Clostridia bacterium
TTCACCGCGACGGAGATGCGGTTCGGCGTGTTCGTCACCTGCATGACGGTGTTGACGATGCAGCCGTTGTCCTTTTCCCCCTCGCGCGCGGTCAGCACATAGAGCCCGTAGGGCACCTTGATGAGCGCGTTGTTGTCCACGTTCTGCGCGGCGGCGATCTCCTCCGGCTCCGCGACTTCAGGTTTCGGCATATCGTCGGCGAGCGTCTTTGCGAGCGATTCGAGCGCCGCGAGGCCCTCGGGCTTCACGCTCGAACGGATCGAGACCGTATCCTCCAGGATGCGCAGATTTTTGCACTTCGAGAGCATCTCGCGCATCAGCTTGCCGCTCGTCGCCGCCCACGAGCCGTTTTCGATCAGCGCGACGGTGCGGTTCTGGATGTTGTGCGCCACGAGGTCGGAGAGCAGCGCCTCCATCGTGACGAAGATCCCGGCGTTGTAGGTGGTGGAGGCGAACACCAGATGGCTCCACCGGAATGCGGCGGAAATGATGTCGGAGGCCGGCGTGACAGAGACGTCGAACATCTCGGTCTCCACGCCGAGGTCCCTTAGGCGGCTCGCGAGGATCTCCGCCGCCGCCGCGGTATTGCCGTAGACGGAGGCGTAGGCGATCATCACGCCGTCCTTCTCCGGGGTGTAGCTACTCCAATGCAGGTACTTGTCGATGAAATCGCCGAGATTTCTGCGCCAGACGAAGCCGTGCAGCGGGCAGATCATCTTGATGTCCAGCCCGGCGGCCTTTTTCAGGAGCGCCTGCACCTGCGTGCCGTACTTGCCGACGATGTTCGTGTAATAGCGGCGCGCCTCGTCGAGGTAATCGCGCTCGAAATCGACCTCGTCGGCGAAGATCGCACCGTTGAGCGCGCCGAAGCAGCCGAACGCGTCTGCGGAGAACAGGATGCCCTCCGCCGTGTCGAACGACACCATGACCTCCGGCCAGTGGACCATCGGCGCCATGACGAACGTGAGGCTGTGGTGTCCGGTCTCGAGCACGTCGCCCTCCTTCACGAGCTTCGCGCAGCCGTCGATGTCAAAGGTGAAGAACTGCTTGATCATCCCGGCGATCTTCGCGTTGCAGACCACCTGTACGCCCGGATACCGGCGGACCAGCTCCTCGAGCGTCGCGGAATGGTCGGGCTCCATGTGGTGGACGACGATGTAGTCGAGCGGGCGTCCGGCGAGCGTGTGCTCCACGTTCTCGAAGAAAATGCCGCTGACGGCCTTGTCCACCGTGTCGAACAGGACGGTCTTGTCGTCCGTCAGGAGATACGAGTTATAGGAGACGCCCGCGGGAACGCTGTACACGCCCTCGAACATCGCGAGCCGCCTGTCGTTCCCGCCGACCCATGTGAGGTCGTCCGTGATCTTTTTCGTGCAGTACATTCTGAATCACTCCGTTTTCTTGATCGACCCTTCCGGCCGCGCGGAATATCGCGGGCCGGCGGTTTTGTTCATGGAAAAGTATACCATAGCGCGCGCCGCAAATCAACCGTCCTTCCCGATTTTTCGGTCCCTCTTATTCTGCGCGGGAATGATCTTCCCATGCGTTTCCCTTCCAAAACCTTGCATTTTCTCCCCTGCAGAGGTATAATAGAAAAAAGGAGGCGGCGGTATGCGGATCCGAAAGAAAGAATACGGCGACAAAAACCTCATCGGCGCGCGGATCGAGGCGCTGCGCCGCAGCCGGGGCATCAAGCAGAAGGAGCTTCTCGCCCAGCTGCAGGTCCACGGCATCGACATCAACGCCTCCGCGCTCTCGAAGCTCGAGGGGCAGCTCCGCTCCGTGACGGACATCGAGCTGCTCGCGTTTTCGGAGATCCTCGATGTGGACCTCCTCTGGCTCCTCACCGGGAAGGAGCGCTGACCGTTCCGATCACCGAAGAGCCGCCCCGCACCGCGCCGGGAGCGGCTCTCCTTTTGTCCGCAAAAAAGGGCAGGCCGTCCGGCTTGCCCTTTTTCCGTCTGCGCTTAAACGTGCGGCGGTCTCCCGCGCCCTTCGCTTACCGCACCTTCCAGCGGTCGTTGTAGGTGCCGGAGAGGTCGGCGATCTTCCCGTCGTCGATCCCTTCCTTCACCTTGGAGGCCGCGCGGCGCTCGTTCAGGAGCGCGAGGAACTTCTCCTCGTCCACCGGGATGCTCTGCGGCTCGCCGGTCCAATCGGAAAGATGGATCGCGTTCGAGATCGAAAGCCCGTTGATGCCCTCGTATCCCGGCGCGAGCAGCGGTTCCCCGTAAAGCACGGCGTTCGCGAAATTCTGGAGGATCCCGTTGTGCCCGAGCTCCACGTCCTCGCACTCGATCTCTTCCACGGTCATCGGCAGCTGCGCGAAGCCCTCCTTTGATGTGAAGCAGAACTCCCGCTCCGGGACGGCGAGCTTCCAGTGCATGAGCTTTCCTTCCTCCCAGACGAGCTTGCCCTTGTCCCCGGAGATCTCCAGCCGGTTCGTGCCGGGGCATTCGCCGGTTGTCGTGATGAACACGCCCGTCGCGCCGTTTGCATACTCGGCATAAGCCGTCACGTCGTCCTCGACCTCGATGTTGTGCCAGCGTCCGTACTTGCAGTGGCCCATGATCTTGTTCGGCATCCCGAAGATCCACTGCCACAGGTCGAGATTGTGCGGGCACTGGTTCGCCAGCACGCCGCCGCCCTCGCCGGCCCATGTCGCGCGCCATGTGCCGCTGTCAAAATACGCCTGGGTGCGGTACCAGTTCGTGATGATCCAGACACAGCGCTTGAGTTCGCCGAGTTCGCCGCTCTGCACCATCTCCCGCATCTTCTGGAACTTCGGGTTCGTCCGCTGGTTGTACATGATCCCGAAGACCTTCCCGCTGTTCTTCGCCGCCTCGTTCATCTCGCGGACCGCCTTCGTGTAAACGCCCGCCGGCTTCTCGGTGAGCACATGCAGCCCCTTCGCGAAGCCCTCGACTGCGATCACCGGATGCAGATAGTGCGGCGTCGCGATGAGGATCGCCGTGCAAAGGCCGCTGTCGAACATCTCGTGATAATCCGCAAAGCACGGGACGCCGGGGAGATTCTCCGCCGCCCATTTCCGCTTGCCCTCTGCGATGTCGCAGACCGCCGCGAGCTCCATGCCCTTGATGTTCCCGGCGAACAAGCTCTTCGCGTGCGCGGAGCCCATATTGCCGATGCCGATGATGCCCATTTTTACCGTTTCGCTCATGCCTGTTTCCTCCCTCTTAAAGTGTGTCCAAAATCGAATGCAGCGCGTCCGCCGCCGCGTCAAACGCCTTTCTCGGCGACGCGAACGCATACTTGCGCCGCACCTTTTCCCCCTGCAGACGGTCCAGACCCACAAACTCCGAGAGATGCGGCTCGAGCGTCAGGATGTATGTGCGGTCCGTTTCGGAAAGCGTCTTCAGGATATACGGGACGTCCCCCGCGCCCTCGCCTGCCGGGACGACCGTCCCGCTCTCGGTGAGCGCGTCTTTGATGTGCAGATAGTCGATGCGGCCGTGAAGCGTCTCAAAGTTCTTTTTCGGCACGTCGCCGCACTGGATGTAATTCGCGGGATCGAAGACGCAGCGGAGCCGGGGCAGCGCCTCATGCAGCCGAAGGACGCGCCCTAAGGTATCGCCGTAGATGCCCTTTTCGTTCTCGTGGCAGCAATGAACGCCGTTCTCCTCCGCGTATTCCACGAGCCGGCCGACGCGTTCGACGACCTCCCCGAAATACGCTTCGGGGTCTTCCCCCTTCGGCATATAAAAGCTGAACATCCGGATGCGCTCCGTCCCGAATGTATGCGCGAGCTCCACCGCCCGCCGGAACGAATCGAAATGCGGCGCGAAATCGTCCCCGATCCCAATCTTCCCGATGGGCGAGCCGATCGCGGAGACGCCGATCCCCGCCGCATCGAGCTTCGCCTTCGCCGTTTTCACCTCTCCGTCGGTCAGCTCGAGGATCCCCTTGCCGTCCACGCCGCGCGGCTCGAGCAGGGAAATGCCGTTTTCCCGCAGCGCCTCGATCTGCCGGTCCAGCGCGGGATCCGCCTCGTCCGCAAACGCGGACAGAATAAACTTTGCCATATCGGTCCCCTTTCAAAACACGCAGCCCAGCGCGAGCAGATTCTTCGCGGAAAGCGCGAGCTCGTCAAACGGATCCTTCCCGTAGCAGTCGTCCTGCTCGATCATCGCGCAGGGGACGCCTGCGTCCGAGGCCGCCTCCAAAATGGGGGCGAGGCTGAGATTGCCGTCCCCGACGGCCGCAAAGCGCCGCTCGAACCCGGCCATCTTCGCGTCCTTCAGGTGCAGCACGTCGATCCTTCCCGCAAAGTTCAGGATTTCCTCCGCGGGGTCGCGCCCGCCGTACTGCGTCCAATATACGTCGAGGATGAACCCCCAGCGCTCCGGGTCCGTCTCGTCCCGCATCCAGTCGATCAGGCATTTCCCGCCGAACTTTTCATACTCGAAGGCGTGGTTGTGGTAGTGGAGCTTCATCCCGGCATCGGCGAGGCGCTTGGCCGCCTCGTCATACTCCGAAAGGAACGCCCGCATGCCCTCCAAAGAGCCCCGGTATTTTTCCGGCATCATGCCGATCCCCACATGCCTGCACCCGAGGACCCCGTGGTCGCGGATCACGCCCTCGGTGTCCTCGAGAATGCGTTTGGGATCCGTGTGCGTCACCGTGATCGAAAGGCCGTTCTCGTCGCAGATCTCGCGGATGACCTTCGGGTCCATCGGCCCGAAAGCGGAGACCTGCAGGGTCCGAAAGCCGATCTCCTTGAGCTTCCGCGCTGTTTCCCGAAGATCCCGCTCGTTTTGCGCAAAGCTCCGAACGGTATATCCCTGTGCTCCGATCTTCAATACAGATTCCTCCTTTTTTCCCGTCTCAGACCGTATACATTTCCAGCGCGGCGTTCCCCATTCCGTAGTGGAAAAACTCCTCGTTGGTCATGTCCTGGAAATAAGTACGGATCACCCGGGCGACGCCGCCGTGACAGACGAGCAGGACGGTCTTCCCCGCGTACTTTTCGCGGATGTCGTCCAGAAGCCCGTAGAGCCTGTGGGCAAGCATCATGTGAGACTCCCCTCCCGGATAACGCACGGCAAACTGCCGCTTGTTGCGCAGAAATTCCTCTCCGAACCGGCTCGTCCCCTCAAAGGCGCCGTAGTCCTGCTCGATGAGCCGTTCGTCCACGAAGACGGGCAGGCCCAGCGCCTCGCTCACGATGGCCGCCGTCTGCTGCGCCCGGCGCATCGGAGAGACGAGGATCACCTCGATCCCCCTGCCCATCGCGTTCGCAGCGAGCTCCTCCGCCTGCAGCAGACCGTTTTCGTTGAGGGGGAGGTCCGTTCTGCCGCAGACGATGTTTTCCGCGTTCCAATCCGTTTCGCCGTGCCGCGCCACAAAGATCCGCATCTTACACCCCGCTGTATGCGGAGAACCCGCCGTCCACCGGGACCGTCACGCCGGTCACGAACCCGGCGGCTTCCTTGTCGAGCAGGAAGCGGACCGTGCCGAAGAGCTCCTCCGGCTCCCCGAAGCGCGCCATCGGCGTCTGGGAGATGATCTTCCGGCTGCGCTCCGTCAGGCTGCCGTCCGCGTTGAACAGCAGCGTGCGGTTCTGGTTCGTGGCGAAGAACCCGGGAGCGATCGCGTTGACGCGGATATTCGCCCCGGCGAAATGCACGGCGAGCCACTGCGTGAAGTTCGTGACCGCGGCCTTCGCCGCGCTGTACGCCGGGATCTTCGTGAGCGGCGTGAACGCGTTCATTGAGGAGACGTTGAGGATCGTGCCGCCCGTCTCCAGCATATCGAGCGCGAACTCCTGGGTCGTGAGGAGCGTACCGAGAAAATTCAGGTTGAAGACGAAGCTCACGCCCGCCTCGTCGAGGTCGAAGAAGGAGCGGACGCTCTGATCCGCGAGGTCCTCCGGGCGGTAATACTCGTTCGTCGTGGTGCCCTTCGGG
>CANRMW010000134.1 GCA_947631835.1 uncultured Clostridia bacterium
GCGCAGGCCAGAAGATGCGGCACCTGCGAGGTGTAGGCGATCCGCCGGTCGTGCTCCTCGGCGGTGCAGTGTTCGACGCGCGAAAAGCCCATCTCCCGCGCGAGGCGTTCCAGCGTCTCCACGGCGGTTTGGGGCGCGTCCCCCGGCACGAGGATGTACGACGCGCCGAGGAACAGCCCGGCGTCGCTCGCGCCGAAGCCGCTCACCTCTTTCCCGGCCATGGGATGCCCGCCGACGTAGGTAAAGCCGAATTTCCGGCTGAGGGCCGTCAGCGCCGGGACAACGAAGCCCTTGATGCCGCAGGCGTCGGTGACGATGCAGCTTTTCGCGATGTGCGCGCCGTTTTCCTCCACATAGCGGACCGCGTCCTCCGGGTAGAGGCAGAGGTAGACCGCGCCGCAGGAGGCGAGCGTCTCCGGGGCGGCGACGCCGTCGATGGCGCCGAACGACGCGGCGTCCAGCAGGACGTCCGGGTCGGTGTCGAAGCCGAGCACTTCATGGCCCGTGCGCGCCTTGAGCGCTTTTGCGATGGACCCGCCGATCAGGCCCAGACCGATCACCGCGATGCGCATCACAGCCCCCGCACCGTCTTCGTGATCGCCCCGACCTTCTCGGAAAGGCAGTCGAACTGGTCGGGCGTGATGGACTGCGCGCCGTCGCAGAGCGCGTGGCTCGGGTCGTTGTGGACCTCGATGATGAGGCCGTCCGCGCCGACCGCCGCCGCCGCGAGCGCCAGCGGCTCCACGAGCCAGCTGATGCCGCTCGCGTGGCTCGGGTCGATGATGACCGGCAGATGCGTCAGGCGCTTTAAGATCGGCACGGCGGAGATGTCGAGCGTGTTGCGCGTGAAGGTCTCGTAGGTGCGGATGCCGCGCTCGCAGAGGATCACCTGCTCGTTGCCGCCCGCCATGATGTATTCCGCGCTCATGAGCAGCTCCTCGATGGTGTTCGCGAGGCCGCGCTTCAAAAGGATCGGCTTGTTCACATGGCCGAGCTCGCGCAGAAGCTCGAAGTTCTGCATATTCCGCGCGCCGACCTGGATCACGTCCACGTCCTCGAAGAGCGGCAGATGCTCGATGCTCATCAGCTCCGTGACGATCGGCAGGCCGGTGAGCGCCTTGGCTTCCTTCAAAAGCTCCAGCCCCTCGGCCTTGAGCCCGGAGAACGCATAGGGCGAGGTCCTCGGCTTGAACGCGCCGCCGCGCAGGAACGTCGCGCCCGCCGCCTTCACGCGCTCGGCGACCTCGCAGATCTGCTCGTGCGATTCGACGGAGCACGGCCCCGCGATCAGGGCGAGCGAGCCGTCCCCGATGACGGCGTTTTCGTTGACGCGCACGACGGTGTCGTCCGGGTGGAACTTGCGGTTCGCCTTCTTATACGGCTCCTGCACGCGCTTCACGCTCTCGACGATCGGCTGCGCGGCGATGTACTCGTCGTCCACGGCGGCGGTGTCGCCGAGCAGACCGAGCACGGTGGAATGCGTGCCGACCCATGTGTTGACCGTCACGTCGTATTTCTCCGTGAGCATCTCGATGAAGCTCTGGACCTTCTTTTTTTCCTGGTTCCGTTTCAGTACGATGATCATTTTTTATCCCTTCCTTACGAAATCGGCCGGCCTGCGGCCCCTATGAAAAAAGCGGAGCCGACGGCTCCGCCATTTCTGCTGATCGTTCCTCCGCAGTTTTCCCGATGACAGCCGCGTTACGCGCGCGTCCCCGGGCAGGCATTGCCGGCAGTATTCAGGCACGACGAAAAGCGCACGCAATAAAATCGTGCGCTCGCAAAAGCTCTAAATCGCCGTGTCTGCGAAACCGATGCCATGCCGTTCTCTCCCGCAGAAGATTCTGAAGGAAATTATAGCCCTTTTCCTTCGCTTTGTCAAGCCCTTTCTTTTCCGCGTCTCCCGCCCCGCCGGATCCGCCGGTGGGTGCGAAACGCGGTCTCGGGCAGGTCGTAGCCGTGGAGCGCGGCGATCCTCTGCGCGACGACGGAAATGGGCGCGCCGGCCTCCACGATCCTGTCCGCGCCGGCAAGGTATTTCGGCCTGCGCTCCAAGAGCAGCCGGTCAATCACCGCGTTGCGGTCCGGCACCTGCAAAAGCGGGCGCTTCGTGTCGTTTTTCAGTCGTTCCTTGAGCGCCGCCGCCGGGACGTCCAGAAAATAGACCGTCCCGCCGCCTTCGCGAAACGCCCGAACGTTCTCCGGGTCCATCAGCGTGCCGCCGCCGGACGCGACGACGTACCGCTTCTCTTTTGCAAGCTCCCGCACGGTCCTGGCCTCCAGCGCGCGGAAATACGCCTCGCCGTTCTCGGCGAAGATCTCCTTCACCGAGCGGCCCGCCTTCTCCTCGATATAGCGGTCCATGTCCACGAAGTGCATCCGCAGCGACCGCGCCAGCACGCGGCCGACCGTGGTCTTTCCGCTCCCCATGAAGCCGCTCAGTATGATATTGCCGCGATCCTCTCTCCGCACCGCAGCTCCTCCTTTTTCCTTCGGGCGCGCCCGCGCCCCCTTATTCTCCGAAGAGCCGCACCGTCTCCTCTTCGGCCATGCGCACGATCCGCGCCGCGTCCTCCCGGCGGAACGCGCCCCCATACCAGATCTCGTGAGCCTTCACCGCCTGGCCGACCAGCATCTCCATGCCGCCGACCGTCTTTTTCCCGAGCCGCCTCGCGCAGCGCAGGAACTCCGTGGAGACGGGGTTGTAGACCGCGTCGAACACGGCGTTCGCGCGGCCGATCACGTTTTCCCCCACGACGCTCACGCCGCCGTTCGGGTACATCCCCACCGAGGTGCAGTTCACGATGAGGTCGTACCGCTTGGATTCAAACTCCAGCGTCTCGTAATCGAGCGCCCGGAAAACGCCCGCGGGGGAAAGCTCCCTGAGCTCCCGGACGAGCGCCCGCCCGCCCTGCAGGGAAGCCGCCCTGCACGCGACGTCCAGCTCGATCCCGTTCCCCGGCAGCGCGCATTCAAAGGCCACGGCCCGCGCCGCGCCGCCGCGCCCGAGCAGCAGGATCCGCCCGGCAAGCGGCAGCCCCGCGTTTTCCAGCGCGAAGCGGAAGCCCGCGCCGTCCGTGGTGTATCCCACGAGAGAGCCGTTTTCGTTTTTGATAGTGTTCACGGAGCCGAAAAGCCTCGCCCTCCCGTCGATCCGGTCGAGGAAGGGAAAGACCGCCGCCTTGTAGGGGATCGTCACGTTCACCCCGTCATACGTCCGAAGCCGTTCCCAGCCCGCCGCGAGATCGGGGAGATCCAGCGCGTCATAGGAGGGGTAAAGGCCGGAAAGCGCGAAGAGCTGCGTATGGATCATCGGGGACATGGTGTGCGCGATGGGATGCCCCACGACGGCAAAGCGCTGTAAACCCATGAAAAACACGCCCTCTCATAAAGAAATTTAAGAAATGGTATTGACAAATGCGCGCGCTCTCAATACAATGGATATAAGGTGCAGATAGATTGTACCACGTCCGACAACTTTTGTCTAGGGAAGTTCTGAAGAAATTGATCGCGCGGACCGCGCGGGCGCCGTTTCATGCCCGGCGGGTGCGGCGGGGAAGAAATGCAAAAAGCGTTTCGCGGAGCCCGTTCCGTTTCGGGGAAAAGAGACGGGCGCTCCGGCCTGTCTCCAACCGGGATTTCGTTCAGAAGTTTCCCAGCGGCGATCCGCCGGGGTCGGACGATCCCACGGATACAGGAGGGTGAAAATCATGGTACTGGAGAAGGTCATTGAGATCGTTGCCGAGCAGCTCGGCTTGGATCCCGCCGACATCACGGAGCATTCCAATCTCGTGGACGACCTCGGCGCGGATTCCCTGAGCGTCGTGGATCTCATCATGTCCATCGAAGACGAATTCGGCGTGACGATTCCGGACGAGGAAGTGGAAAACTTCCGCACGATCGATCAGGTCGTGCAGTTCATCGAAAACAACCAGTAATCGCTCATACCCCTGATGCATGAAAGCAGCCCGGTCTCCCGGGCTGCTTTTTTGCTTTCTTTTGGGAGCGTCCTGCGCGCCGCGTCAACCCGCGTACCGCCCGAAGTGCTGGAGCAGCCGCATCAGGTGGTTCACGGCGGTCCGCATCTCCTCCGTCGTCACGCGGCCTTCCGCGTGTCCCTTGAGGATCTGCGCGATCACCGGCGGGCCGCCGGGCATCACCACGTCGTTGCCGGCGTGCACGGCGTCGGCGCCGTCCACCACGGTGTCCATATCGCCCCAGTCCGTGACGACGAGGCCGTCGAAGCCCCATTCCTCGCGGAGGATATGGGTGCAAAGGTCCTTGTTCCCGCCCGCGAACGCGCCGTTGATCTTGTTGAAGGAGGTCATGATGCACCTGAGACCCGCTTCCTTCACGAGCCGCTCGAACGGCCTGAGATAGAGCTCGCGGACCGCGCGCTCCGTCAGGATGGAATCGACCGCGTCATAAGCCTTTTTCGCGCTGCCGCGCCGGTAGGTCTCCTGCTCGTTCACGGCAAAATGCTTCGCGCAGACGAGGACGGGGTGGTTCTCCTGCACGCCCTTCGCCTGAGCCACGGCGCACGCACCGGAGAGGAACGGGTCCTCGGAGAGATATTCGAAGTTCCGGCCACCGAGCGGGTGCCGCTGCAGGTTCACGGCCGGCGCGAGCCACACATCGACCGAGGTGTCCTCGCACTCCTGCCCCACGGCGTCCCCGAACTTCCGGCAGAGCTCGGTATCGAACCCGCAGGAGAGCAGCATCTCGGAGGGCCACGCCGTCACGCCGACGCCCGCCGGGCCGTCCTTGTAAAAGACGGAGCGGATGCCCTTCTTTTCGATGGCCGGGGAAACGTACCCGTCGTGCCCGACAGGGTGCGTGTTCGAGGTCAGCGGCTCGCCGTTCTCATCGAAGAGCGTCTTCGGGTCGCTGCCGCCCGTGAGCCCCGCAAAGGGCGTGCCCGGGCCGTATCCCACGCAGAGCGCGGCCAGCTCGTTCAGGGAGAACTTCTCCCAGTCCGCCGGGACCTCGGGGATCGCCGGGGCGGTGTACGGCACGACGTCCGCCGCGTCCAGCGTCAGAACGCAGTCGCTCCCGCAGCCGCAGTCGCCCGCCGGCTCCGCCTTCAAAAAGTCGATCTTCCCCTTGTTGCAGTCTTTGAGGCCCAGCCGGTTCGCGGTCTTTTCCGCGCAGAGATCCGCCTCGACGCACACGCGCCCGACGGCCTGCGTCTCGGCGCTCGAGGTCCCGACGCGCAGCACATACGCGCCCTTCTCGATGATCCAGCCCGCGTCCGCCTCGCTGTACGTCGCAAATTCGCGCCACGGGATGAAGATCTCCACGGTCTCCGTCTCGCCGGGCGCGAGGACGGCGGTCTTCGCGAAGCCCTTGAGGACCTTCGCCGGCTGCGCGTCCTTCGTGCACCGCGCGGAGACGTAGAGCTGCACGACCTCCCGGCCGCGCGCCGCGCCGGTGTTCTTCACCGCCGCCGCGACCTTCACGCCGCCCTCCGCCTTCTCGGGCTTTCCGGGCGTCACCTCAAACGTCGTATAGGAGAGGCCGAAGCCGAACGGATAGAGCGGCTCCACGCCAAACGTATCAAAATACCGGTAGCCGAGGTACACGTCCTCCTCGTAGACCGTGACCGGGCTTTTTTCGAACCCGGCGCTGCCGTTCGCTTTCGCGTCGAGACCGTAGTCCGCGTACGTCTTGATCGTCTCGGGATGGTCCTTGTCCCACGAGAAATTCGCGTGGGCCGGGTAATCCTCGTACTTCTTCGCGACGGTGAACGAGAGCTTTCCCGAGGGCGTGACGTTCCCGCAGAGCAGGTTCGCGGCGGCCGTCGGGCCTTCCTCGCCCGGCACGCCGATGAACAGCACGCTTTTAATGCTCGGGTGCGTCTCCACCCAGCCGAGGTCGATGATGCCGTTGACGTTGAGGATCACGGCGACCTTCGGGAACGCA
>CANRMW010000135.1 GCA_947631835.1 uncultured Clostridia bacterium
CTGGTTCGTAGCCAGTCACTCTATCCAGCTGAGCTACAAGCGCACGCGCCCGAAAGCTCTATTATTATACGTCTTTGTGCCGAATTTGTCAAGGGGTTTTCGAAAAAAACTTCGGCTTCCCGCGGGCGTTTCGGCGCGCTTTTTCGCCGCTTTCGGCGCCGCGCTCAGATCTTCCCCGCGCGGACGAGCGCGGCCGTTTTGAGGATCGCCGTCTGCGTCTTTCCATCGACGATCTCGTTGCGCATCACCATTTCTTCGGCCTCCGAAAGCGGGATGCGCTCCACCTCCAGGAACTCGTCGTCGTCTAGGTGCTGGCGGGTCTCCCCCGCCACGCGGCACGCCCAGATGCGGATGATCTCCCCGCAGTACCCCGGGGAGGGATAAAAGTTCCCGAGGAACACATAGTCCCTTCCCAGCGTGCCGGTCTCCTCGGCCTGCTCGCGCTGCACCGCCTCGAAAGGGTCCTCCCCCTTTTCCAGCTTCCCGGCCGGGACCTCCAGCAAAACCTCCTTGTACGGATACCGGAACTGCCGCACAAAAAGCAGCTCGTCATCGTCCGTCAGCGCCGCGACGCAGACGCCCCCGTTGTGATCGACCGCCTCGCGCTTCGCGTGTTCCCCGTTTTCCAGCTCGACGTCGTCCAGCCGCACCCGGATGATCCGCCCCTCGAAGACCGTCTCGCTCCGCAGCGTTTTCTCATATAACTTCATACCGTCCCGTCCTTCCTGCATGTTCTCTGCTTCCCGTTCCTTCCCAAGCCTCGCGCCCTGCGGCTATTATAACACGCCCGCGCGGGATTTGCAAACCCGATTTCCCTTTGTAAAAATTTTTCCCGCCCCTTGCGTTTTTCGCGTCTTTGTGGTACAGTATAAGTGTGCAGAAAGTTGACATAAACAGGCGGCAGGACCGCCGGTTTTTTGAAAAGGAGGAACACCATGTTTTCCAGGATCACCGTAAAACACACCGCGCTTTTGCTTGCCCTTCTGCTGCTGCTCGGCCTGTTCGCCGCCTGCGGCAGCCCGTCGTCGTCTCCCTCGTCCTCGCCGTCGCCTTCTCCCACAGGCGCGCCGGAGCCCAGCGCCGCGCCCTCGTCCACGGACGCGCCGGAATCGCCCGCCCCGGGCGGCGCTGGACAGCCGACCGACGAAGACCACCTCGGGATGCTCCCCGCGCCGGAGGTCGGCTCCCGGGAGTTCGTGGAGGAGTTCCTGCGCAACCCGATCGACGCGCAGTTTGAAGAGGACATGGCGCTCGCCTCGTCGGTCGCGGAAATGGTCTCCGTCTGTTCCGACGTGTCGGAGCTTTGGCAGACGCAGATCGCTTCCGCTTATGCGCAGCTCACTTCAGACGACGTGCCCGAGGACGTCGCGGAGCGGATCGCCGAGTCGCAGGTCAAGTGGCTGGAGGAGCAGGACGCCGCGCTCGCCGCGATCCGCGACGCGGTGGAGGAGGGCGACACGATGGCGCCGCTCACTTCGGCGGAACAGACCATGCTGTATTTCCGCGCGCGGGCGATCGAGCTCTGCGCGGAAATGTACGAGCAGACCGGCTCCGTTTCCTTCGGTTAAACCACGAAAAACGCCTGCCCGGCTGGACCTTGAAAAAGGCCGCGCCGGGCGGGTTTTCTTTGCTCCTCCACTCGGGCCCGGCCAAAAAAACAAAAAAAGAAAAGCGGCAGGTCAACCGGGACCTGCCGCGAAGTGGGGTGGAAAGTCGGATTCGAACCGACGGTCTCCAGTGCCACAAACTGGCGCTTTAACCAACTAAGCTATATCCACCGTATGGCGCGCCAAAAGGGACTCGAACCCCTGACCTGCCGCTTAGAAGGCGGCTGCTCTATCCAGCTGAGCTATTGGCGCTTACTGCTCAGATCGCGGAAAGGCCGCCGCGGATCTTGTGCTGGAGCGGATGATGGGAATCGAACCCACACGACCAGCTTGGAAGGCTGGGGTTCTGCCATTGAACTACATCCGCACATCGTAACTCAGTAATTATAGCATGAATTTCCCCGTGCGTCAACTCTTTTTTTCGTTTTTCCGAAAAAGACCTGCCTTTTCTGAAGAAGCGGCAGACCAAAAGCGGCCAGAGGCCGTTTCGTCGCGGCCAAAGGCCGGCTTGTCGCGCCGATCGCGGCCAGAGGCCGTTCCGTCGCGTTGGTCGTTCGCTTCGCGAACTTCGTTAGTGCGGTTGGTGAGCCTTTCTCTCGCGCCGGAGGCTAGGTTTGTGTGGGTAAGCCTGCTTCCGTCCTCTGTGGGCCAGCACAGGCCAACGAAAGCGGCTTTGCGGCCGGAGGCCGTTTCGTCGCGTTGGTCGTTCGCTTCGCGAACTTCGCGGATACGTCTGGGAAACTCACTCCCGCGCCGGAGGCTTGGTTTGTGTGGGTAAGCCTGCTTCCGTCCCCTGCGGGCCACCATAGGACGAACGAAAGCGGCTTTGCGGCCAGAGGCCGTTTTGTCGCGTTGGTCGCGGCCAGAGGCCGTTTCGTCGCGTTGGTTGCGGCCAAAGGCCGGCTCGTCGCGCCGGTCGTTCGCTTCGCGAACTTCGTTAGTGCGGTTGGTGGGCCTTTCTCCCGCGCCGGAGGCTAGGTTCATGTGGTGAACTTGCTTCGACCTTCGACAGGCCCGCGCAGGGCAAATGTCAATAATTCCGCTGTGCTTTCCGTTAACATTCCCCTCTAAACTCGGTGTTTATAATAGGAAGCTCCACTTCGGCTCACTGTAAGCCAGCGTAGGGCGAACGAAAGCGGCTTTGCGGCCAGAGGCCGCTTCGTCGCGTTGGTCGTTCGCTCCGCGAACTTCGTTAGTGCGGTTGGGAGACTCACTCCCGCGTCGGAAGCTGGGTTTGTGTGGGTAAGCCTGCTTCCGTCCTCTGCGGGCCAGCGCAAGGCGAACGAAAGCGGCTTTGCCGCCCGCGCGGGGGAAAATTTTTTCGTCCCTCTTGCACGGGCGGCAAACAAGGAGTATACTAGTTTCGGATCTCAAACAAAGGGATGAATGAAAAATGCAAAAGGAAATCTACCTCGCGGGCGGGTGTTACTGGGGCGTCGAGAAATACGTCTCCAACATCCACGGCGTTCTCGAGACGGAGGTCGGCTTTGCAAACGGCACGGTCGCGGCCCCCACTTATGAGCAGGTCAAGCGCGGCGACACCGGCCACGCCGAGACCGTCCGCGTCCGCTACGACCCGGAGCAGCTCCCCCTGACGGCGCTGCTGCGGCTGTTCTACAAGATCATCGACCCGACCTCGGTGGACCGGCAGGGCGGCGACGTCGGCCGCCAGTACCGCACGGGCGTGTACTACACCGACCCGGCGGACCTCCCCGCCATCGAGAAGACGCTCGCCGATCTCGCGGAAACGGTGCATCCCGGCAAGGTCGCGGTGGAGTGCCTGCCCCTCGCCTGCTTCTACCCCGCCGAGGAATACCACCAGAAATACCTCGACAAAACCCCCGGCGGCTACTGCCACGTCTCGCCGCAGTGCATCCGCTGGGTGAAGACCGTCAACCCCCTCGAATTTGCTTGACGGCCGCTCTTTTTCGCGGCAGGGACGACCTCTCCCGTCCGTCACGGGCCAGAAACGCTCCGCGCGAGGGGGGAAAGTCGCCGGGGCGTTTTCTGCTCGATGCAGACGAAGCTCGCGGGCGGAAATGCTGCTCGGAACTTCGATATTGGGAGGAAAATGGATGATCAGACAGGCAAAAGCGGAAGACGCCACGACTTTGGCGGGCTTTGCGGTGAAACTGTGGGGAGGCCATTCTGTCGAAGAAATGGCACATCAATTTGAAGATCTCCTTTCCGGCGACGACGCGGCTTGCTTCCTTCAATATGTGGACGGAAAAGCGGCAGGCTTTGCGCAATGCCAGCTCCGGAACGACTATGTGGAGGGAACGGACAGCTCCCCCGTGGGATACTTGGAAGGGATCTTCATGGAGGAGCCCTATCGCAGGCGCGGCTATGCCAAAGAGCTCCTGCGCGCCTGTGAAGCATGGGCGAAAGAAAAGCACTGTACGGAGTTCGCGAGCGATTGTGAACTCCAAAATGAAGAAAGTCTGCGCTTCCACTTGGCGGCGGGATTTGAAGAGGCAAACCGGATCATTTGCTTCCGGAAGGACATATAGCCTCCGTTGTGCAGCGAAACGGTGGAGCTTGATCTTTTCAACCGGATAACTGGATCCGTGGCCAAAGGAGGCGGCTTGATTTATGGATGCTTGGTTTACAGTGGAGCCGATCGATCGGGAAACCTTCGCGATCAGCGAGTATAAGCATTGGGAGGAAACGCATTGTTACCTGATCTGCGGGACAGAAAGGGCCGTTCTGATCGACACAGGTTTGGGCGTGGACAACATCAAAACGCTGGTGGACAGCCTGACCGATCTCCCGGTGACCGCGGTCACGACCCATGTGCATTGGGATCATATCGGAGGGCACCGGTACTTCGAACACATTGCCGTGCATGAAGCCGAAACGGACTGGCTCTCGGGCCGTTTCCCGCTCCCCCTGCAGGCGGTAAAACACAATTTGACCTGCCGGCCCTGCGATTTCCCAAAGGATTTCTCGCTCGATGACTACGAGCTTTTCCAAGGGACACCGCAGGAGGTCCTGTGCGACGGGGACCGCCTGTCGCTCGGGGATCGGACGCTGACCGTCGTTCACACGCCCGGACATTCCCCGGGGCACTGCTGTTATTACGAGCCGGAGCGCAAATATCTCTTTTCCGGCGACCTGATCTATGTGGGCTGCCTGGACGCCTTTTACCCGTCCACTGACCCATGGCAGTTTTGGCAGTCCATAAGGAAGATCCAGCCTTTAGAGATCGACCGTGTTTTCCCTGGGCACCATAAGCTGTCGATTCCTGTTGAAATGATCGGCCGAATCGAAAACGCCTTTCACGGTTTATCGCAGGCGGGTAAATTGAAACAGGGCAGCGGGATCTTTTCCTATGGGGACTTTCAAATCCATATCTGAATCATCCATTTTCCCCGTTTCTAACCCCCTAACAAAAAACGAAGACCGCTGGCATACCGTCTCCCCGGTACAATGCCAGCGGTTTTTTAGTCGCTCTTAAGGCCGCGCTTTAAGGTCGCGCTTTTCTTTAGAAAAGCGCCCAAAAGACTTTGACGTTTGTCCTACGTCCGCTCGCGATGGGCGGAAGCAAACCTCCACACAATCCCAACTTCCGGCGCGGCGGCAGAGCCGCTTTCGGCACCTGCGGTGCGGCGACGTTTGTCCTACGTCAGCTCGCGAAGGGCGGAAGAAAACCCACTCCCAAAACCTGTTTCCGGCACGGCGGCGGAGCCGCATTCGTTCGCCTTACGCTGGCGTGTGCAGAACGGAAGCAGGCCCCTCCCAAAACCTGTTTCCGGCGCGGGAGTAAGTTCTCCAATCCCACTTCCGAAGTTCGCGGAGCGGACGACCAGCGCGACGAGCCGGCCTCTGGCCGCGACCAACGTGACGAAACGGCCTCTGGCCGCGACCAACGCGACGAGCCGGCCTCTGGCCGTACCTTTTCTGAAGAAAAGGTACGAGACCAAACAAAAAGAAAAAGCAAAAGGAAGAACCAGGCGGTTCTTCCCTTCACTAGGAGATAAAAATATGAAAAGACTTGAAAGCTCATAATCAGTACCCTGAAAACTGAATAAAGACGAAGAGGGGAAAAGAAGGTGGAGAAGTGGGAACAAGAGTCATGGT
>CANRMW010000136.1 GCA_947631835.1 uncultured Clostridia bacterium
AGCAGCTCTTTCATCACGGTGCCCTTTCCTCCCCCGGAGGGCGCGGAGAGCACGATCAACAGCCCTTTTTTCACTGCATCAGCCCTCGCTCTCTTCTTTTGCCGGCTCCGTGCTTCCCGCGAAGCGCGCCGCCACGGTCTCCGGAAGGAGCGCAGAGAGCACCACATGGTCGCTGTCCATGATGATGACCGTGCGCGTCTTGCGCCCGCATGTCGCGTCGATCAAAGCGCCGTTGTCCCGCGAATCCTGCACGATCCGGCGGATCGGCGCGGAATCCGGGCTGACGATGGAGATCATCCGGGAAGCGGAGATCATATTTCCAAACCCGATATTAACTAGCTGTAAAGCCATGTTCCGCTCCTTTTATTCGATGTTCTGGATCTGTTCGCGTATTTTTTCGATCTCCGCCTTGATCTCCACGACCGTGTACGCGATCTCCGTATCGCTGCACTTCGAGCCGATGGTGTTCGCCTCCCGGTTCATCTCCTGCACAAGAAAATCCAGTTTTCTCCCGGAAGGCTCCCCCGAAGCGAGAAAAGTCCTGAGCTGTCCGATGTGGCTTCTCAGCCGCACCGTCTCCTCCGCCACGGCCACGCGATCCGCGAAAATGGCGGCCTCCGTCAGGATGCGCTGCTCGTCGATGGTCCTGTCTTCGAGGACCTCCTTGAGGCGCGCCTCGAGCTTTTCCCGGTAGATCCGGACCGTCTCCGGGGAGCGCTCCTCCACAAGTCCGACGCACTTCTCGATGGTGTGCGCACGCTTCAAAACATCCGCGACGAGCTGTTCGCCCTCCGCTTCCCGCATCGCAACGAACGCATCCAGCGCTTTTTCCGCCACCGGCACGACGTCCGCCCAGACGCCTTCCTCGTCCTCCGGCGCACGGGTCACGGTGAAAAGCTCGGGGCAGCGCACGAGATCCCCCACCGTCACTGGGAGGGGCAGGCCGTTTTCCTTCGCGATCTCCGTGAGCGCGCGGACATAGCCTTCGGCGAGCGCGCGGTTCACATTGACCACGGCGGTCTTGTCCTCGAGCAGCTCGATCCCGAGGTACACATCGAGCTTTCCCCGCGAGACCCTGCTCTGGATCAGCCGCTTGAGCTTCTCTTCCAGAAAACTGTATCCCCTCGTGACCCGTGCGGAATACTCCAAATATTTATGATTGACCGAACGCAGTTCGAGCGTGATCTTTCTTCCGTTCCGCGTCTCTTCCGCCCGTCCGTAGCCGGTCATGCTCTTGACCATGATATCCACTTCTTTTCCCGGTTTGCAAACCGCGCTTCCATGTCGGAAGCAAAACTTAGCCATTATGTTTTATTATACCATTTCCCCAAAGAAAAAGCAACCTTTAGCGCAAAAAAAGCGCCCGATTGTGTCTCTCGGACGCCCTTTTTTACGAAAACTTCACACAAATTTAAGATTTGCACCGCGCTCTCCCGCTTAAAGGTAATGCACGATGAGCGACATCGGCGCCACGGCGCGGTCCCCTTCGATGTCAAACCCGCGCTGCCGGAAAAAATCGAATCGGTCGGGAAAAGCGGTCTCGATCCGTTCCGCGCCGTGCGTTTCTCCAAAAGACGCCGCAGACCGCATCAGCGTGTCGAAAAGGAACGCCGATTCCGCATCCGGAGCGGCGGAAAGCAGATCCGCGCCCTCGGATGTGCGGAAGCTCAAGAGGTACAGCGTCTTTTCCTCGAGCCGTACCGCGACGGCGCCCAGCTCCTTCTGCCCTTCCGTCATCAAAAGCAGCCGGGCGTCCCCAGAAATGTCAAGTGCGCTCAGCCGCCGGGCTTCTTCTTCTCGGTCTGCCATGGGACTGATCTGAAGCATTTTTCTTTTCCTCCTTCTTTTCCTTTGCACCCGCGCCTTTTTCCGCAGCCGCCCGCAGCCGCCGCAGCTCGTCGTTCGTCAGGGGGCGGTATTTGCCCTGCCCGAGCATCCCCAGCTTCACACCGCCGATCGCCGTGCGCTTCAGCCGCGCGACCTCGAGACCGACCGCCTCGCACATCCGCCGGATCTCCCGGTTCTTCCCCTCGCGCAGGATAAACTCCAGGACGGTGCGTCCTTCTCCCTGCTCCAAAACGCGCACGGACGCGTGCGCCGTCGCGCCGTCGTCCAGCTCCACGCCGACGGTGAGCCGCGTGATCTGCTCCTCCGTGATCCCCGGCCGGACCGTGACGCGGTAGACCTTTGCAACACCGGCAGAGGGGTGCGCGATCTTCTGGGCGAAATCCCCGTCGTTCGTCAAAAACAGGAGGCCCTCCGAGTCCTTGTCGAGCCTTCCGATGGGATAAAGCCGTGCGGGGACGTCCTTCACAAGCTCTGTCACGCATTTCCTGCCCCGGTCGTCCGAAACGGCGGTGAGGAAACCGCGCGGCTTATAGAGCATGATGTAGTATCGCTCCGTTTCGGGGCGGACCGTCTCTCCGTCGAGCGTGACCCTGTCTGCCCGCACGTCGATCTTATCCCCGATCGAGGCCCGCCGCCCGTTGACGCTGACGCGCCCGCCGGCGATCATCTCCTCCGCTTTCCGCCGGGAGGCGACGCCGCATTCCGCGAGATATTTTTGCAGTCTTGTATCTTTTCCCATAGATCCCTCTTTGTGTTTATCCGCCAAACAGTCGCGCAAGGGCGCGTTCCAGGCTCGAACGTTCGTCGTGCCGCGCAAAAACGCTTTCCGCCGCAAGGAGCGGCACACGCGCGAGTTCCGTGTCTCCCACCGAAAAGACGGCGCACCCCACCTCGTCCCCCGATTTTACCGGCGCATAGAGGAACCTCGGATATACCGCGCGGCATGTCACCTCGGCGTCTCCGTACAAAAATGCGCAAGGCGCGTCTGCGGGCACGCAGGAGATCTCCCGGAGATATCCGTTCACCACAGGGACCGTGCAGCGGGTCGGTTCCGGGGCGAGCAAGCGTTCGGAAAACTGTGAAAAGCCGTATTCCAAAAGCGCGAGGTGGTCGTTCCAGTCGTCCGGCGCGTTCAGCGTCACGCAGATGAGCCGCGCGCCGTTCCGCTCCGCCGCAGAGACGAGGCATCTTCCCGCCTTCTTGGTGTAGCCGGTCTTGATCCCCACACAGTCGGGGCAGAGCGTGAGCAGGCGGTTGTGGTTTTCGAAGCGCAGCTTTTTCTCCGGACTCAGAAAATCCACGGTCTGCACCGTTTCGCGGACAGCCTTTGCGAACGCCTCTAAACGCATGGCCGCCGCGCCGAGCAGCGCCATGTCGCGCGCCGTGGAACCGTGTCCCTCGGCGTCAAGTCCCGAGGGTGTGACGAAATGCGTGCGCTCCATTTTGAGAGAAGAGGCACGGGCGTTCATCATCTCGGAGAAGCGTTCCGCGTCCCCGCCGAGAAACACTGCGACCGCGTTGGCCGCGTCGTTCCCGGAGGACATGAGCATCCCCTCCGCAAGCTCCCCGAGGGAAAGCACATCCCCAGGCACGAGCCCCATGGAGGAACCTTCCACGGCTGTCATTTCCTCGGTGATCTCCACCGGTTCGCTGAGCCGCCCGCTCTCATAGGCGAGCAGCGCCGTCATGATCTTCGTCGTGCTCGCCATAGGCAGCGTCTCGTCCGCGTTTTTCTCAAAGAGCACCGTTCCGCTCACCGCATCATACAGCACCGCCGCACGCGCGGAAACCTCCGGTTCTCCGGCAAAAACAGGCATAGAGAACAACGCCAGCACAAAGCAGGCGAGAAAAGCTGCTGCGATCCGTTTCAATCCCATCACCGCCGAGCCAATATATGCCGGCGGACGGTGCGCTTATTCCTCGGATTCCGCGGGCTTCTCTTCCGCTTTCCGGTCCTTTTCCGCTTTTTCTTTCTTGAGGTTCTCGATGAATCCCGTGACGCGATCGACCACGTCCGGCGCGGTCGCGATCACGCGGTCCAGAGACGAGAAATACGGTTCGATCTGCAGCACGCGCACGTTCCCGTTGGCGATCACAAGAAACGCGATGGGGCTCACCGTCACACCGATGCCGCTTCCGCCCGCGAACATCCCGTTCGGGGACTGCGATTTGCTCGGAAGATCGCTGCCGCCCGCCCCGAAGCCGTAGCTCACCCGCGTGATCGGGATGATGGTCGTGCCGTCCGGCGTCGTGATGGGGCTGCCGATGACGGAATCAACGTCCACCATCGCACGCGCTTTTTCCATTGTGACGTTCATCAAATCCTGTACATGGTTGTCTTTTTCGCTCATTGTATCTTCGCTTCCTTTCCAGACTGTAAAGTCCCGCGGCGCATGGCTGACCCGCGCCTGCCGGAACGTTGAAACCGCAAAACCAGCGGAATGATCCCAAACAGATATTGGAGCGCCCGGAACACCGCCCGGATCGGCGTGACCGCGAGATGCACCTCGCACTGCACGGACGGCGAATCCGCTTGGTAATCGAGATCGACCGTGACCTTCGGATCTTTAAAATCGACCAGTTTGCAAAATGCCCCGACCGCGCCGTAAACCAGCGCCGACGCCTGGCCGAAGAGCACCGCCGCAGCGGCGGCGTCCTTTCCCCCGGCGACCACGCAGAGGTCCACCGTTTTCACGCGAAGAGCGCGGATCAGCTCCCAGACCAGCGTCCCCGTGAGGCCCATAAAGCGCCCGAGGATCTCCATAAAGCCGGAAAAGCCCTCGGCCCGCAGCGCCGCCCGGAATGTTCCCAGAGCGGAAGGCTTTTTTTCTCCCGATTCCTTTTCTTCCTTGGGCTCCTTCTGCTTTTTCTTTTTCTCTTTCTTATCCTCTGTATCCTCTGCTGCTGGGAGGATCTTGAAGCACAGGAAGAGATAGCGAAGGACAAGCTCTGCCTCTGTGTTGAAACGAAATTCCGCTCTCAGCGGGATAAGCAGCAGGAGAAGGAGCAGCAAAAGCAGCCCGAAGAGGATCCAGAGCAGAACAGAAAGAACGGTCACGGCGCCGCCTCCCCGTCTGCATCCTCTTCCTGCGCGTCCGCCGCAGCATCTTCCTGCTTGGGAAGCGGCGGCAGGCCGGCGAGGGAATCGATCTGCATACAGCGCAGGAAGTTCTCCGTCGTCCCGTAAAGCAGCGGCCTTCCCGGCAATTCCAACCGGCCCCTTTCCTCCAAAAGGCCCTTTGTGATCAAACTCCCGATGACGCCGGAGCAGTCCACGCCGCGCACCTGTTCCACGAACGCCTTCGTCACGGGCTGGTTATAGGCGACGACCGCGAGCACTTCCATGGCCGCCTGCGAAAGCGGCGTGTTCCTCCGCAGGTCCAGCGCCGTGCGGACCGGCTCGATATAAGCGGGGTTCGTCGCAAACTGCAAAGAACCGTCCAGCTCCAAGAGATGGATCCCGCTTTCCGGCGTATTGTATTTTTCTTTCAGCTCCTCCACGGCGGGAAGCAGCTCGATCTCCGTGATCCCCACAGCCTCCCGGAGCTTGTCCAAGCCGACCGGTTCTCCGCAGGCAAATAGGATCGCTTCCAAAGTTCCCAAAATGCTTCCGTTATTCACGGTCTCTCCCCCTCGATCAAACGGACCTCCATGGTTTCCCCGTCCCCTTCCACGCGGATGCGCCGGCCGTGTACGAGCTCAAGCACAGCAAGGAACGCCGCGACGCGTTCCGAACGGTCCCGCTTTCCCAAAAACAGATCGGAAAAACGGATGCGCCTTCTTTTCCAGAGGCTTCGCAGCACGAAAACGATCTGAGAGGTGACCGAAA
>CANRMW010000137.1 GCA_947631835.1 uncultured Clostridia bacterium
GGCGGAAAAGCTGCACAGGATGATGCGCGACACGGTGGCGTATTATTACGGGGACGGGATGTTCTACGGCTGGACGCTCGCGGCGAAGACCGGCACCGCCGAGATCGACGGCAAAGCGCCTACCTGCTGGATCACCGGGTTCTCCGAGGACGAATCGAGGCCCTACGCGTTCGCGCTGTGCATCGAGGAGGGGGAAAGCGGGCTTTATACGGCCGGGGCCGCGCTCGCTTCGATCCTCGCGGCGCTGGGGTGAGCGAAAAAAGCAGAAAAAACCGGGAGATCAGCCTTGAAAGCTGACCTCCCGGTTTTTCGTTTTCTTGGGAAGCGGCGGGATCAATCGCGGAAGAGCGAGAATTTTTGCAGATCGGCGGGCATGCCGAAGTTGTGCATATAGCCCTCGTCGCCGTTGAGGATGCGGCGGCGGCACCACACGCCGTCTTTGAACTCGCCCTCCTCCTTCGAGAGGATCTCGAGGTCGGCGGGGTCGCCCTCCGGCGCGGAGATCCGCATGGAGCAGCCCGTCGCGAGGACGGCAAATTCGTAGTCCCCGAGCTCGACCACGAGGCCGCCCGCCGCGGGCGCGTGCGGATCCGGCGGGGCGAAGCCCCCGGGACCGAAGCTAAATTCCAGATCGATGTGGGAGAGGTGGACGATCTCGCTGCGGCCCTGCCCGGAGAGGAAGCCGTGGACCTTGCCGGCCTGATGCGCCGCTTCGAGCAGGGTCTCCATGCCCTCCACCTTGCGGTAGGCGTCGCCGAGGAGCGCGCCGGGCTTGCCGGACGTTTGCAGGGCGTCGGCGGAGATGTTGAGGAGGCTGAGCGTCGCCGCATCGGTCGCGGCGCCGCCGCCCATCATGTCTTCGACGCCGAACGGCGAGAAGCACAGGGCGTTGTGCGCGCCGACCGCGTAGAGGTAGAACGCGACGGCGTCCACGGAGTTGCGGACCTCGGGAATGAAGAGCGGGTTGCCGTCGGACTCGTATTCCTCGCAGATGTCGCGGTAGTTGTTGACGTAGATGTCCGGGGCGAAGAGCGCCGCAGAGGGCGCGGCGACGCGCCAGACCTTGTGCATCTTGAACTGCGGGCCGCCGGACGGATAGGAGCCGGGGGTCCACGGCGGCTGCTCGAGCCACGCGTTCACATACATGGGCAGGTCGAGCTCCGCCTTGCCGGCCTCGATGATCCGCTCCACCGCGCGGGCGTAATGCCACGCCATGAAGGTCTCGTCGGCGTCCTTGCCGAAGGCCTCGGACCATGTGCCGGAGACGGAGAACGCCTCGGCGAGCGCTTCGGGGATCTCCTTCTTGAAGGCGGCCTCGGCGAGGGGGCTGTGGTCGCGCGCCGCGCCGATGACGCCGATCTCGTTTTCCACCTGCACCGCGATGACGGTGTGCGCATCGTCGGCTTCCCTGAGATGCCGCATGACCGCCGCGAACGCCTTGGCATCCGCCGCGACCGCCGTTTCGGAGAGTGGGGTGACGATCCGCTGCTGCTGGAAGTGCATCATCATCAGCGGCTTGTCGCCCGGGCCCTTGACCGTCGGGAAGCGGACGGGATCGAGCTTTGCCCAATGGGGAATGTAGGTGGACGCGCTGTTCTTCCAAAGGCCGAACCAGAGGAAGACCAGCCGGACGTTCTCGCGGCGGGCCTGGGAGATCAGACCGTCGATGAGGGAGAAATCAAAGTTGCCCTCTGCCGGCTCCACGCATTCCCAGAAAATGGGCGCGACGACGCAGTTCAGGTGCATCGGGCGCAGCGCGGGCCAGACACGCTCCTCCATGTATTCGAGGCTCGAGGAGCTGGAGTTGTGGATCTCGCCGGCGCGCGCGTGGAACGGCTTGCCGTCCACGATGAGCTGGGTCAGCTTGCCCGAGCCGGTGAGGTAGGGGAGTTGTGACATGGATAAATCCTCCAAGGTTTCAAGATTCGAATGGCGCGGCCAGAGGCCGTTTCGTTTGCTCTACGAGGGCTTGCAGCGGGCGGAAGCGGTGTACCTCATAAAGCCAGCTTATGGAGTGGGGACACCTGCGGTGCGGCGACGTTTGCCCTATGCGGGCTTGCGGAGGCCGGAAGCGGGTGGACCGCATATAGCCAGCTTATGGCGCGGGGGAAAGACTCCCAAACGCGCATGACCGGCGCGACGAACCGGCCTTCGGCCGTGCGGCGGCACCTGCGGTGCGGCGACGTTTGCCCTATGCGGGCTTGCAGCGGTCGGAAGCGGGTGTACCTCATAACGCCAGCTTATGGAGTGAGGACACCTGCGGTGCAGCGACGTTTGCCCTACGCGGGTTTGTGGTGGTCGGAAGCGGGTGGACCGCATAAAGCCAGCTTATGGAGTGGGGACACCTGCGGTGCGGCGACGTTTGCCCTATGCGGGCTTGCAGCGGGCGGAAGCGGGTGAACCGCATAAAGCCCAGCTTATGGCGCGGGGGAAAGACTCCCAAACGCGCATGACCGGCGCGACGCAAAAGTTCTTTTGCTTACTTTTCTTTTAAGAAAAGTAAGTTAGAGGTTGGAGCGGAGCCACTGGAGGTCGGCGGCGAGGCAGGCGGGACGGTCCTCGGGGTCGTTGTAGCTCGCTTCGCGCTCGACGATGTAGAGGACTTCGCCGTCCCACTGGGAGTCCGCGGCGGCCTTGACCGCTTTCCAATCGACGATGCCCTCGCCGGTCGGGGCGTTCAGCTTGTCGCGCTCTTTTTTCATTTCGAGGAACTCCGGCGGGAAGATCGGCTTGCCGTTCTCATCGCGCTCGAAGTGGAACGGAGGGACCGGGTCGTGGCGGGAACGCGGCTTGTTGCAGCCGACGACCGCGTTGTTTTCCTTGACGTGGACGGAGGCGATGCGGCCCGCGTGGGACTGGATGAACTGCACCGGATCGACGCCCGCCGCAGAGCACCAGCCGCAGTCCACCTGGAACGCCGTGACTTCGGGATCGGCGGCGTCAATGAGCCAGTCGTAAAGGTACCGGCCCTCATCGAGGAAAAATTCATCGGTGTGGTTGTGATAGCCGATCTTGATGCCGTAGGGCTTTGCGATCTTGCCGAGGCGGGTGAGGTCCGCCGCGAGCTCTTCGGCTTCGGCCTTCGTGTTGAACGGGGCGCTGGGGACGATGATGAGCTTCGCGCCGATCTCCGCCATATAGGGGATCTTCGCCTCGACGAGGTCCAGACCGATGTGGGCGGAGACGGCCTTGAGGTTCAGGCGGGCAAGGGCCTCTTTCATGTCGTCCACGGGGGACCTCGGTGAAATCGGCGGTGAGCTCCACGCCGTCGTAGCCGAGCTTCGAGATGATCTCCAGCTTTTCGAGCGGGGTGACCGGCTCGGTGTTGAGGGAATAGACCTGCACATTGATGTTTTCCATGGGAAAGCTCCTTTCAAGGGTTTTAGGAAAAATGTGCGGCGGCAAGAGCCGCCGCACACAGTGCGTACAACGCGCGTTCGATCAGAAGTAGACGGGCTTGCCGGTCTTGGAGGACTGGTAGATGCTGTCGAGAATGCGGGTGACGACATACGCCTGATCCGCGGTGACGAACAGCTCGCCCTCGCCGCGAAGCGCCTTGACCCAGATCTCCGCTTCCTTCGACTTCGGCGCCGGGCCCGGGGTGAAGCCGGGGATGTAGCCCTGCACCTTGTTGCCGACCCAGGAGATCGTCGGCTGCGCCGCGACGACATGGTTCAGACGGACACGGCCCTCGCGGGTATCCAGACCGCCCTTCGTGCCGCAGAGCAGCGTGTGGGCCTGGTTGTTCGCGCCGGCGTCTTCCGCCATGTTGATGGCCCAGGAAGCGCGCAGGTTGATGACCGCGCCGTTCTTCATCTTGATGTGGCCGACCGCAGAGTCTTCCACGTCGTAGGTCTCGTTGTTCCAACTGTCGAAATCGCCGCGATAGTTGACCTGGCCCTGATGCTCCGGATCCAGCAGACGGCCGAGCTTTTCAAAGGAGGTGCCGACGACGTAATCGACGTCGTAGTTGTTCATGAGGAACAGCGTGAGGTCGAGCGCATGGGTGCCGATGTCGATCAGCGGACCGCCGCCCTGCTTGGACTTGTCCGTGAAGACGCCCCATGTCGGGACGCCGCGGCGGCGCAGATAGGTGGCCTCCGCGTAGTAGATGTCGCCCAGCCAGCCGTCATCGACGACCTTCTTCGCGACCTGATTCTCGAAGAAATGACGGTACTGATAGCCGATGGTGAGCATCTTGCCGGTGCGGTCACGGGCTTCGATCATCTTCTTCGCGTCGGCCTCGGTCGCGGCCATCGGCTTCTCGCAGAGCACATGCTTGCCGGCCTCGAGCGCGGCGATCGTGATCTCGCAGTGGGCGATGTTCGGGGTGAGGACGTGGACGGCGTCGATGGTCGGATCCGCGAGAAGTTCCTTGTAATCGGTGTAGACCTTCGCGTCCGACGTGCCGTACTCTTTCGCGGCCTTTTCAGCGCGCTCGATGATGAGGTCGCAGAACGCGACCATGTCCACGCCTTCCATGCCGGCCATGCCGGGGAAGTGCTTCTGGTTCGCGATGCCGCCGCAGCCGATGAAGCCGATCTTCAGATTTGCCATTGGAGAATTCCTCCCATTCTTGTATTATTGCCGGGTCGTACCCGCGCGGGGAGGGCGTTTTCGCTTTGGCGAAGGGCGGCGGGGAAAAGACGCCGCCCGCCGTGTCCGGCGGAAAAGCCCTGTACTCCTTGTACACATTCTAACGCAGAAAAAACAAAATGTAAAGACCTTTTGGCAAAAAAGATTCCGGATCGGACGATCCGCCCGGTTTTTGGCGGAAGGGCCGGGGAGAGGGAACGCGAAAGGGAGAGGCGGAAAAGCCTCTCCCTTGGGGGTTTGTGCGGTTTCGGTCAATACTGCCGGCCCCAGTAGACCATGTGCTTCGCGGGCTTGCCGCAGCAGACGCAGGTGTCGCTGAGGTGCTCCTCCTCGAAGGGGATGCAGCGGGACTTGACGCCGCCGGTCAGCTCCTTGAGCTTATCCTCGCAGGCGGCGTCGCCGCACCACATGGCCTTGATGAAGCCGGGGCGGTGCTCGGCGGTGTCGAGGAACTCCTCGAGCGTCGTCGCCGTGAAGGTCTTCGCCTTGAGGTTTTCGAGCGCCTTTTCGTAGAGGCTGTGGTGCAGATCGTCGAGCGCTTTTTCGATGGCGGGGACGAGGTCCTCGAGCGGGGTGAAGATCTTCTCGCGGTTGTCGCGGCGGACGAGGACGCACTGGCCCTTTTCGATGTCCTTCGGGCCGATCTCGAGGCGCAGCGGCACGCCCTGCATCTCGTACTGGCTGAACTTCCAGCCGGGGGAGTTCTCGGAGTCGTCGAGCTTCACGCGGAAATGGGATTTCAACTGCTCGAAGAGCGCGTTCGCCTTTTCGAGGACGCCCTCCTTGTGCTGTGCGACGGGGACGATGACGAGCTGCGTCGGCGCGACCTTCGGGGGAAGGACGAGGCCGTTGTCGTCGCCGTGGACCATGATGACCGCGCCGATCATGCGCGTGGAGACGCCCCACGAGGTCTGGTGCGGGTACTGGAGGGTGTTGTCGCGGCCGGTGAAGGTGATGTCGAACTGCTTCGCCCAGCCGTCGCCGAAGTAATGGGTCGTGCCGCCCTGCAGCGCGACGCCGTTGTGCATCATCGGCTCGATGGTGTACGTCGCGACGGCGCCCGCGCACTTCTCC
>CANRMW010000138.1 GCA_947631835.1 uncultured Clostridia bacterium
CGGGGAGACCGACCCCTTGGAGTTCGAGACGCCCCGGGACCTCATCGACGCGCTGCGGCGGGACGAGGTCCGCGCGATCGTGATGAACAGCGCGTATCTCGATCTTCTGGAGGAGACGGACGGCTATCGGGATGTCTACGAGGAGCTCCGGGAGCTCAACAATTTTGAGATCGTGCTCGACGCCGTGCCGACGGAGCCGCCGAAGGTCGTGGACACAGAACAGTCCGAAGGCCCGGTGGAGCCGTTCCTGCTCTACATCAGCGGGATCGACAGCCGGAAGGGCCTGAACGTGGTGAGCTGCAGCGACGTCAATATCCTCGCCGCTGTGAACCCCGGGGAGCGGCAGATTTTGCTGCTCTCGACCCCGCGCGACTACTGCATGCCGCTCTCCATCTCGGACGGCGCGCTCGATAAGTTGAGCCACGCCGGCGTTCACGGCATCCAGTGCTCCATAGACACGCTGGAAATGTTCTACGACGTGGACATCGATTACTACTTCCGGGTGCATTTCAAGGGCTTTCGGGAGATCATCGACGCGCTGGGCGGGCTGGTCGTCTATTCGGAGGAGGAGTTCAACGCCCGCAACAAGCCGGAATACCACTATGTGAAGGGGTACAACTTTGTGGACGGGGACAAGGCGCTCCATTTCGCGCGGGAGCGGTTCGCGTTTGCCGCCGGGGACATCCAGCGCGGGAAGAACCAGATGCAGGTGATCCAGCTCGTGCTCAAAAAGCTCCTTTCTCCTGCGATCCTCACGAACTTCACCTCGCTGCTCGAAGCGGTGGAGGGGAACTTCGAGACGACGGTGCCGTACAGCCTCATCGCGAATCTCGTGCGGAACCAGCTCGACGACCCGAGCGGCTGGGACGTCGTGACCTACACGGTGACGGGGACCGACGCGACGGTCTCGACCTTTACCTACGGCACCGCCTATGTGATGATGCCCGACGAGCAGATGGTGGAGACCGCGAAGGGTCTGCTCCGCGACGTGCTGGACGGGAAGCGCATCGAAGAACCGGAGTCCTGACCGGAGAGGCGGGCCGCGCCCGCTTTGCATAAAAAAGACAAAAACAGAAGAGTACGGCTTTGCTCCGCGCGGAGAAGGCCGTACTCTTTTTTGTTTGGGACGGTTCCGTCCCGCACTCTTTTTCGCGCGGGAACGCTTCTTGCAGCGGCGCTCCGGCGCGGGGAGGGCGGTCAGACGGGGGAGGCGAGGCGGTCGCTGAACGCTTTGAAAAGGCCCTCCTCCATGTTCTTTGTCATGATCTGGATCACGTCCTCGAGCGTCACGGTCTGTTCGTTGCGGAACCACCAGTGGATCAGGCTCATCGCGTTGGACGCGAAGATATAGGCGTAGAGATCCAGAAAGACGTCTTTGGCGCCGCCCGAGGGGCGGAGCAGGTCGAGGATGCGCTCCTTGATGATGAGGATCATCTCCTCGTACACCTGCCGCTCGATGGCGGCGGTCCAGAGGATTTTGAGCGTTCCCCGGTTGGTGAAGAGGTACTGGGCGAAGCTCCGGAACATTTCCATGTACGCGGCGTCGCCCACGCTCTGCGGCGAGGCAAGGACAAAATCGACCACCGCGTGCTCGCGGAAGTCCGAGAGCTGCCGGGCAAGAAATTTATCCAGCAGGTCATATTTGTCCACATAGTACTTGTAAAATGTAGAGCGGTTGATCATGCCGCTGCGGCAGATCATGTCGATCGTGATTTTTTGGAACGGGTACTCCGCGAGGTTCTCGATCAGCGCGTGATCGATCTGCCTCTTGGTTTTGATGATTCTCGGGTCCTGTGCAGGCATCGCAAAATCACTCCAGAAAAAGCAACAGAATTACTTAATTTGTTGGAAAAGCAACAATATTGAAAAAGCTGGTGGTATCGCATTCTGCATAAATCTGCTAGAATAGGTTTAAGAAAAACCGTAACTTTTTCTTAACCCCCATTATACCACAGAAAGGTAGAAAAGTCAAAAAAAATTTAGCAAAGGAGCAACGAGTATGGGTTACAAGGTCATGGGAATCACGGCGGGAAGAAAGAACAGCAACAGCGAATTTCTTCTCAAGGAAGCGCTGATCGCCTGCGAGGAGGCGGGCGCGGAGGTCACGTTCATTAATCTGCGCGACTTCAAGATCCTCGACTGCATCGGCTGTACGAGCTGCACGAAGGCGATGTCCGAGGGCAGGTATGCGGGCTGCGTCCTGGACGACAAGGACGACAAGAAAAAGATCATGGACGTCATGCTGGCGCAGGACGCGGTCATTTTCTCCGTTCCTACATACGATCTGATGCCCTGCTCGGCGTACCTCAGCTTCGCGCAGAGGAGCCTGAGCTATGAGACGGCGTTCCTCGAGACGATCGGCGCGATCGAGCACAAGGACCGCATCGCCGGGCTGATCTCCGTCGGCGGCTCCACGAGAGCGTGGCAGTCCATGGCGCTCGAGGGCCTGCAGGCGACGATGTTCACGACCGACATGAAGGTCGTCGATATGATGCTCGCGACCCGCGTGCCCGGCAACGCGCAGGCGCTGCTGGACGACGAGATCGTCGCCAGAGCGCACAAGATGGGCGAAAACATCATGAAGGCGTGCGCCACCCCGCCCGAAGAGCGCGGCTGGCTCGGCGAAGAGGACATGGGCTGGTGCCCGAACTGCCATTCCAACGCGCTGGTGCTCGGCGAAAAGCAGTGGGACGGTCTCCATTATAAGGTGGAGTGCCAAGTCTGCGGCGCGGGCGGCAATCTCGAGCCGGACGGCAAAGGCGGCTGGAAGTTCGTCATCCAGGAAGACGGCCTGCTCAAGGACCGCACCACCATCGAGGGCAGAGCGAAGCACCTCGAGGAGATCGGCGTCACGCAGGGCGGATTCTTTGCGAACCCGGAGAACTTCGCCATCGTGAACGAGAAGAAGAAGAGATACACCCAGAAGCAGTTCAAGGGCATCGACTGATTGCCGGACCCGAAACTGCGTTTGGAGGCATGAACCCACATGAAAGTTACCATTACCATAGACGGGAAGGAGCTGCAGGTGGAGGAGGGCTCGAATGTCCTGGAGGCCGCGCTGACAAACGGCATCTACATTCCGCACCTCTGCCACCATCCGGACCTGCCGGATCTCGGCTCGTGCCGTCTCTGCATCGTTGAAATCGAGGGTCGCGAGGGCGTCCATCCTTCCTGCAAACTCCCGGCGGAAGATGGAATGAAGATCCGCACGCAGAGCGAGCGGATCGCCTCGCTGCGCAATCTCGCCATGGAGCTGATTCTGGCCGCACACCCGGAGGACTGCTCCACCTGCCCGAAATACGGGCGCTGCGAGATGCAGACGCTGATCCAGTACATGGGCGTCTCCGCGGCCAGAATGCACACGCGCGTGAAGGGCTTCAAGCAGAACGAGCAGAACCCGCTCTACATCCACGACATGAACCGCTGCGTGCTCTGCGGCCGGTGCGTGCGCGCCTGCAACGACCTGAGGGGCGTGGGTACGCTGCAGTACAACAAGGCCGGGATGGAGACGTATGTCGGCACGCTGCACGACAAACTCCTCAAGGATGAGGACTGCCGCTTCTGCGGCGCGTGCGCCGAGGTCTGCCCGACCGGAACGATCCGCGACGTGATCAATTTCACGCCGATCGAAAAGAAGGACACGCTGATCCCCTGCCAGGCGAACTGCCCGGTCCACACCGATGTGCCGCGCTATGTGCGCCTCGTGAAGGAGGGCAAATACGCGGAGGCGACCGCCGTCATCCACGAGCGCCTGCCGTTCCCGGAGTGCCTCGGGCGCGTCTGCTCGCACGTCTGCGAGCTGAACTGCCGCAGAGGCGAGGTGAACGAGCCGGTCTCGATCCGGAACATCAAGCGCTATGCGGCGGAGCACACCGACAATTCCCTCTGGCAAAAGAACAGCAAGATGCTCCCGAAGACCGGGAAGAAGGTCTGCGTCGTCGGCGGCGGGCCCGCCGGCATGGCGGCCGCGTTCTACCTTGCGAAGCAGGGCCACGACGTGACGCTGAAGGAAGCGTATCCGGCGCTCGGCGGCCAGATGCACTACGGCATCCCGTCCTACCGCCTCCCGCGCGAGATCGTGGAGAAGGAGGCCGGGTACCTGCTGGACGTCGGCGTGAAGGTCGAGACGAACTGCCGCGTCGAGCAGCCGGTCGGACTGCGCGGCGAATTTGACGCGGTGCTGCTCGCGATCGGCACGCATCAGGGCGTTCTGCTCCCGATGGAAGGCAACAAACTCAAAAACGTACTGCTCAACTCCGATTTCCTGCGCGACGCTGCGATGGAAAAGGAGACGGGCATGGGCAAGAAGGTCGTCGTGCTCGGCGGCGGCAACGTCGCGTTCGACTGCGCCCGCACCGCCGTGCGGCTCGGCGCCGAGGAGGTCCACCTCGCGTGCCTCGAAGCGCGCGAGAAGATGCTCGCGGACGACGAGGAGATCGAGCAGGCGATGGAGGAGGGCGTGAAGATCTATCCCGCCCGCACCTTCGAAAAGATCCTCGGCACGGAATGCGTCGAGGGCGTTCAGTTCAGCAAGATCAAGAGCTTCACGTTCGATGAGAACCGCAGGGCGATCATCGAGAAGGAAGAGGGCTCCGAACACGTCATCGCGGCGGACACCGTGATCTTCGCGACCGGCCAGCGCACGAAGCTCGCCGAGGATTCCGGCATCGAGCGCGGCAGGGCGAACTCCATCGCGACGAAGGAAGGCTCCTTCGCGACGAACGTCGAGGGCGTCTTTGCCTGCGGCGACTGCATCTACGGGACGCAGACCGTCGTGAAGGCCGTGGCCTCCGGGCGTGACGCGGCTTCCGAGATCGACCGGTATCTCGGCGGCGACGGCGACATCTCCGAGGTGCTCGTCGAGACCGAAACGCCGAGCCAGTACATCGGGCGCGTCCCGGGCTTCGGCGATCTGAAGCGCGCCGGGGAGCAGTTCCTCCCGGTGGAGGAGCGCGACCACGATATGCGGCCGATCAGCGCCGGTATCTGCGACGCCGAGATCTGCGGTGAAGCGGCGCGCTGCCTGCAGTGCGACCTGCGCTTCGGCATCACGGGGCACAGACTTTGGAGCGACTACACCGCAGACGGAAAGGAGGCGGCCGTATGAGCCAGATCCGGAATCAGTCCGAAGCGCTCGTGAAGGTCCAGTCCATGGACGCGGCGCAGTTGGAAGCGGTCTTCGGAAAGCTCCCCGCCGTTTCCGGGAAGGTCGTCGGCGCGCTCTATAATTCCGATACCGACGGCATGAAAAACGTGCTGCTGCACACCGATCCCGCTGGGATCATGACTGGCCTCAAGGCAGCCGCCGTGCTGACCGGCGCGACGGGCGCGGTGCTCGTCGTGAACTGCGAGGTCAACGAGCAGGAGCTCACGGCGAACGCAAATATGGTCTCTCTGCCGCTCGAGTTCGAGCGCGCGGAGATGGTCAACAAGATGGCCCACCGGAACGACATGCTCTTCAGCCTTGACGAGCTCTGCGCAATGGCCGCAAAGCTCACGGGCGGGGAGGCGGCCTGCCTTGTCGCCGTGGACGACGGCGTGCCCGCCTATGTTTCCCCGGAGACGAAGCTCGCGGAGCTTGTCCCGGAGGGGGCGAAGGGCGTGCTCACGGACCA
>CANRMW010000139.1 GCA_947631835.1 uncultured Clostridia bacterium
CTTTCTGCTGAACCGCGAGGAGGCGCACAACGCGCTGTTCCGCGAAGCGTTCAACCGGGTGCAGAACTCCGGCTCGGACCGTGATTTCGGCACGACGAAGGCCGCGAAGATGTATTTCAGCCTCTCCGAGCCGTCGCCGCCGGACACGAGCTTCCCGAAAACAGACGTCCGGCCCGTCTCCTTCAACTGACGCGCAGCACGAGCAGACTGAACGCGAGCAGCAGGATCAGCCCGATCACGTTCACCGCCGTAAAGACAAGCATATATCTCCCCGCTTCGGCGTCCTCCCGCGCGGAATAGAGCTTATAGGAGATCAGGCTCGCCATGGAAGCGATCAGCGTTCCGAGGCCGCCGACGTTCGTCCCGATCACAAGGCCGACCGTGTCCCCGGTGAACCCGGAGAGCAGCAGCGCCGCCGGCACGTTGCTGAGGAACTGGCTGAACAGCGCCGAGACCAGCACCTCCCTGCCGACCAGCAGCCGCTCGATCAGCCGGCTCACCGCCTCCACGCGCCCGAGGTTCCCGACGAACACGAAGAACCCGACGAAGGTCAGGAGCAGGGCGTAATCCACCTCGTGAAAGAGCGAGCGCTTCCCGAAGAGCAGCACGCCGAGCACCGTGAGGAACAGCGCGGGCAGGAAGTGCAGCACGCGGAACACGACGAGCAGGTTCACCGCAAAGAGGACGGCGTAGAGCGCGATCTCCCGGTGGGAGGCGGGCGTGCCGTGGTCCCCGGCGGCAAAAGCGACCGGCTCGTTCGGGAGCATCAGAAAGCAGGCGAGCAGGATCAGCACGAGCGACGCGCCCGCCACGGGCAGGACCGCCGCGAAGAACGCGCCGATCTCCAGATCTCCCGCCGAAAAAAGGTATAGGTTCTGCGGGTTCCCCACCGGCGTCGCCATGCTGCCGAGGTTCGCCGCGACCGTCTGCAGGACCACCGTGCGGATGATGAGCTCCTTCTTCCCGCAGCGGTCGAGCGCGAGCATCGCAAAGGGCACAAAGGTCAGGAGCGCCACGTCGTTCGTGATGAGCATGCTCGTGAAAAAGCACAGCATCACAAGCAGCACGCAGAGCCGCCGCGTGCCGTGGACCGTACCGAACAGCGCGCGGATCAGCGCGTCAAAAAGCCCCACGCTCTGCAGGCCCTTCACGAGGAGCATCAGGCAGAAGAGCAGCGCCAGCACGCGGAAATCGATGTATCCCATGTACCCCCCGTCCGGCGGGACGAAGAGCATCGAGACGAGCGCCAGCCCGAGCGCGACAGTCAGGACCTTTTCTTTTTTCAGGAAATGCAGCATTTTCGATCACCAAGGGAAACAGTCTCGCCAAACCGCAGCGGGACGGGGCGGAGCGCCCCGTCCCTTTCCGGTTCCGGTCAGATCTGGTTCGCGACCTCGAACGCGTCCCAGATGGCATACATGATATTGCTCACTTCGCGCGCGTCTCCGAGGAGATAAAGCTCGGGGACGTCGTATTTGAGCGCGTTGTAGAGCGCGTTCTCGCTGCGATAGCCGACGCAGAGCACGACACTGTCCGCCGCGATCTCCTTCGTCTCGCCGTTGACCTCGGCGGTGAGCGTTCCGCCGTGATAGCCCGTGACCTTCGCGCCGCAGGTGATCTCCACGCCGTTAAAGGGCAGGAGGCGTTCGAGCATCTCCTTGTTCGCGCTGCACAGCGGGCCGTTGACCGCCATGATCTTGTCGAGCGCTTCGAGCAGCACGACCTTCTTGCCCTTCATCGCGAGATCAAGCGCGAGCTCGCAGCCGACGAGCCCCGCGCCGACGACCGCCACGGTCTCGCCGGGGTCCTTCTCGCCGAGCAGGACCTGCTCCGCGGCGTAGACCTTTTCGTCGTCGCCGAGCGAGAACAGCTTCGGGCGGGAGCCCGTCGCGACGATCACCGCGTCAAAGCCGCCGTTCTTCGCGAGCTTTTCGTCCGCCTTTTCGTTGAGGTGCACCTCGACCTTGAGACGGGCGAGCTCGTCCGCGAACCACTTCGCGAGGGCGAGGTCGTCCTCCTTGAAGCTCGGTGCGCCGCCGGGCAGGAGGTTGCCGCCAAGGGCGCCCTTCGCCTCATAAAGCACCGGCTCGTGGCCGCGCTCCGCGAGGACCCGCGCGGCCTCGCAGCCCGCCGGGCCGCCGCCGATCACGAGGACCTTCTTCTTTTTCGCGACGGGGTTCAGCTTCGCCGCGCGCTCGCGGCCCGCCTGCGCGTTCACGGCGCAGTTGAGCATGGAATAGTGCTGGATGCGGCCCATGCAACCTTCCTGGCAGCTGATGCACGGCCGGATCTCGGAGAGGCGGCCCGTGCGAATCTTCTTCACGATGTCCGGGTCGGCGAGCGTCGGACGGCCGAGGCTGACGATGTCGCACACGCCGTTCTCGATGCATTCGAGCGCGAGATCGGGATTATCCACGCGGCCGGCCATGAGCACCGGCACGTTGACGGTCTCCTTCACGATCTTCGCATACTCCCGGTACGGGGCCTTTTCCATATACATCGGCGGATGGTTCCACCACCACGCGTCGTAGGTGCCGGCGTCCACATCGAGCGCGTCGTAGCCGTACTGCACGAGGAGCTTCGCGGCCTCGATGCCCTCCTCGATGTCGCGGCCCTTCTCCTCAAAGTCTTCGCCGGGCAGCGCGCCCTCGCGCCAGTCCTTCACCATGGATTTGAGCGAATAGCGCAGGGAGACGGGGAAGTCCCAGCCGCAGGTGCGGGCGATCTCCTCGCGGACCTCTTTTGCGAAGCGCAGGCGGTTCTCGAGCGAGCCGCCGTATTCGTCGTCGCGGTGGTTGAAGAAGGAGATGGCGAACTGGTCAATCAGATAGCCCTCGTGGACGGCGTGGATCTCGATGCCGTCAAAGCCGGCGCGCTTCGCGTTGTACGCGCCCTTGCCGAAGCTCTCGACGATGGAGCGGATCTCGTCCTTCGTCAGGGCGCGGCACATTTTGTCGAGCCAGCGGTGCGGGATCTCGGACGGCGCGACCGGCGGGAACTCGCCGAGGTTTGTCGGGATCGTGACGCGCCCGAAGCCGCCGGACATCATCAGGAAGATCTTCGAGCCGTAAGCGTGGACGCGCTCGGTCATCTCGCGGCTGGTGCGCGTGAAGTGGACCGGGTTGTAGGCGCTGTTCGGCACGTTCGGCATGGACTGCGTCTCGACCTTGCAGTCCGAGAACGTGACGCCCGTGATGATGAGCCCGATGCCGCCGGCGGCGCGGCGCGTGTAGTAGTCGATGCCGCGCTGGTTCCAGCCGCCCTCGCTGTCGCCGAGGCCCAGCGGGCCCATCGGCGCCATGGCGTAGCGGTTCGGGATCTCCACCTTGCCGATGGAGATCGGGGTAAAGAGTTTTTCGTATTTCATCTTTTCGCCTCCGTTTGGAAGATTGGGGATTCTTTTTTTATTTTATCACAGCGGCGGCCGCTGCGCAAGACGCTCCGCCGCCGAATCTCGTCTTTTTCCGCAGATTTCCTTTTCCGGCGGCGAAACGCGCAAAAACGGCTCCCCGCAAAACGGGGAACCGTCCTTCGCTCAGCTTTCTTCCGAGCCGCCCTTTTTCGGGAAGGGCGCGCTCTTCTTTCCGGGGGCCTCCGGCTCCTGCTTCTCGTTTTTGATCTCCCAGTGGATGAGGAACGTCAGCGCCGCCCGCACCGCGATGATCGCCGCGACGAGCGCGACCTCGGAAAGCTCCCGCACAATGACCGTGCGCAGGATCTCGCTGCCGAGCTTGAACTCGAGCCCGAGCGCCATGCCCTGCGCGAGCTGCAGCCGCACGGAAGGGCTCCGCCGGATATAATTCACCACGCCGCGCACGCCCGCGATCACGATGATGATCACGCCCACGATCTCAAAGCCGTGGATCGCAACGCCCACCACGCCGTCGAGCGTCTGGGCCAGAAACTCTGTGATCTGTTCCATCTCAGCCTCCCGTTCCCGCCGTCTCCCGCCGCACCGCGACCCCGCGCGCGGCGAGATACGCCTTCACCTCGCCGACCGTCATCTCGCGGAAATGGAACAGCGAGGCCGCGAGCACCGCGTCCGCCTTCCCGCGCGTGAACGCGTCGTAAAAATGCTCCATCTTCCCCGCGCCGCCCGAGGCGATCACCGGGATATGCACCGCGTCGGAGACGGCGCGCGTCAGCTCCAGGTCATACCCGGCCTTCGTCCCGTCCGCGTCCATGCTCGTGAGCAGGATCTCCCCCGCCCCGAGCTTCTGGATCTTCTCCGCCCCTTCCAGCGCGTCGATCCCGGTATCGACCCGGCCGCCGTTGAGATACAGCGTCCAGCCCTTTTCGGGGTCGTTCCCGTCGCGCCGCTTCGCGTCCATCGCAACAACGACGCACTGGCTGCCGAATTTCTCCGCCGCCTCTGCGATCAGCGCCGGGTTTTTGAGCGCCGCCGAGTTCACGGAGACCTTGTCCGCCCCCGCGAGCAAAAGCTGGCGGAAATCCTCCGCCGTGCGGATGCCCCCGCCGACGGTGAACGGGATGAACACCGTCTCGGCCACGCGCCGCACGATGTCGATCATGATCTGCCGCGCGTCGCTCGAGGCCGTGATGTCGAGCAGCACGAGCTCGTCCGCGCCCTCCCGGTCATAGAGCGCCGCGCACTCCACCGGGTCGCCCGCGTCGCGCAGGCCGACGAAATTCGTCCCCTTCACCACGCGCCCGTTTTTGAGATCGAGGCAGGGGATGATGCGCTTTGCAAACAAACTCACGCGCCCCCTTTTTCCGCGACAGCGGCAAAGTTCCGCAGCATGGCAAGGCCCGTCGCGCCGCTTTTTTCCGGGTGGAACTGCACCGCGAAGAGGTTCCCCTTCCGCACCGCCGCGTGGATCGAAACGCCGTACTCCGCCGTCGCCGTGACGACCGGCTCCTTCGCCGCGACATAATACGAATGCACGAAATAGGTGTACGGCTCCGGACCGAGGCCCGCGAAGAGCCCGCCCGGCTCCAAAATGTCCAGCGAGTTCCAGCCGATGTGCGGGACCTTCCTCCCGCCGTCGCCGGGGATGCGCAGCACGGCCCCGCGCAGCACGCCGAGGCCCTTTGCGCCCGGCGATTCCTCGCTGCTCTCAAACAACACCTGCAGGCCGAGGCAGATCCCGAGAAACGGCCTGTCCTCTTTGATATACGCTTTGATCGGCGCTTCCAGCCCGCGCGCGCGCAGCTCCTTCATCGCGTCTCCAAACGCCCCGACGCCGGGCAGCACCGCGCCGTCCGCCCGCCGGAGGACCTCGGCGTCTCCCGTGACGGCGACGTCGCAGCCGATGTGGCGAAGCGCCTTTTCCACGCTCCGAAGGTTCCCCGCGCCGTAATCCAGCACCGCGATCATGCCTCATCCTCCGCCTGCTCCCAGCTGCGGCTCCGCTCCACGGCTCTGTGCCACCGCGCGAGCGCCTTCCCGTGCGCGTCGGCGCCGGGCAGATACTCTTTCCCCGCCCGCCAGACGTTTTCCAGTTCCGCCTGCGAGCTCCAGACGCCCGCGGCAAGGCCGGCGAGCATCGCCGCGCCGAGCGCCGTCGTCTCCAGCGTCATCGGCTGGCGCACCGGCTTTTGCAGCAGGTCCGCCTGATACTGCATCAGGAACCGGCTGCGCGACGCGCC
>CANRMW010000140.1 GCA_947631835.1 uncultured Clostridia bacterium
TTGACCCGGTGATCCTCGGCGACGTTCTCCGCAAAGTCGCGGCGGAACTGCTCCAGCAGGACGGCGTCCGGCAGCCTTTCCTCGAGCGGCACGCGGTCCGGGACGCGTTCAAAGAGAATGGAGCCGCTGCCCGTCCACACCTCGCCGCCCTCAAATTCCGCCTTCTTCACCGCGACGGAGAAGGTCTCGGCGGTCTCGGGGACGGGCACGCTGTCCTCCGCGCCGAACACGCCGCCGCGCGGCAGATACGGCAGCAGATAGCGCTTGTCGCGCAGAACAGCCACTTCTCTCGTCAGCCGGTCGAACACATGGATGTCCACATAAAGGGAAGAGATCGGGCGCGGATCGATGTTTCGAAAGCGCAGCGCGACAGAGAGCGTGCGGCGTTCCTCCACGCCTTCGCCGCTCTCGGCGGGCAGCAGCATCGTCTGCCCGGAAAGCGCGCCGCCGAGCAGCAGCACCGGGCATCCCTCGCGGTACAGATTTTCCTCCAGCTCAAAAAGCACCATCGTTCGGTTGTCCATCGAGATCCTCCGTTAATGCGATTATCCAAAACAATTTGACTCCACGAGGGAGTCAACATAACTTACCATCTATCATTATACAGGATTCTCGAAAAAAAGCAAGGGATTTTTTCGGCGGGCGCGCCGAAACGCGCGGAATTTCCTGTTGAATCCCGGCGAATCGGGGAAACAGGAAAAAATTGGCGGGGCGCGAAGGCGCTAACGCCCCGCTCCCCGCCGAGATCCGCCTTTGTACGTCAAAGCTCCTTCCTGCGGTAGATCGCCGTGGAGATCCCCCACGACGCGCCGTAGACCGCCGCCCCGCAGAGCGGCGCGAGGAAGTATGCGGCGCGCGGCAGCGCGATCCCCTCCGGGGACGCCAGCGCAAACACAAAGAAACCGACCAGCGCCGAGACGACGATGATGGCGAAAATGTAGGCCACCCGACCCTTTTCCGTACCGAGCCAGAAGATCAGCGGAAGCATCACGCCGTCGAGCAGAAACGCGACGGCGGGGCCGATCGCGAGCAGGATCAACGCCTCCTCCCCCGGAAGCCTGCCATGGATGATCTGCGCGGCGAGAATGCCGAGGAGCATCACCGCGTACCCGAAGACCGTGCAGACGAGCCCCACGACGTATTTCGCCGCGACCGCCTGCCCGCGCGTGCAGGGCAGCGAGGTCGAATACCGCAGCCAGCGTGAACGTTCGTCGTAGCTCGCGGCGGAGACGGCAAGCGTCCCGGAGAGGAGCACCGGGTAAAACAGGAAGGTCCAGCTCGTCTTCTCGCCGATGCAGCCCATCGCGCAGAACAGCAGTATCAAAAAGAGATATATGCGGCTCGTTTTCCAGAGCACCAGCAGATCCTTCGTCACAAGCCCTTTCATTTTTGATCCCCCTTTTCCTTTGCCGCCGCTTTTTTCGTCGAGAGCACGAACAGCTCCTCGAGCGTCACCGGCGAGAGCGAAGCCCCGCGCGGCACGGCGGACCGCCGCACGGCGGCCTCCGCGCCAAATTCCGTCACCCGCGCCCCGGCGACGGCCTCCTCCGGCAGCGCGGCAAGCTCCGCGGCCGTGCAGTGCCAGAGCGCGTATTCGTCGAGCAGCGCGTCCTTCTCCGAATAGAGCGTCATCTGTCCCTTGTGCAGGAACGCCACATAGTCGCAGAGCTTTTCGAGGTCGCTCACGATGTGCGACGAGATCAGGATCGCATGGTCCTCGTCGCGCGTGAAGTCCGCGAACAGCGTCACGACCTCGTCCCGCACGACGGGGTCCAGCCCGCCGGTCGGCTCGTCGAGGAGCAGCAGCTTCGCGCGGTGGGAAAGCGACGCCGCAATGCCGAGCTTCATGCGCATCCCGCGCGAGAACGTCTTGAACGGCTTGTCCTTCGGCAGCTCGAGCCGCCGCAGCAGCCGGTCGTACTCCGCCGCGTCCCATTGCCGGTAGATCCCCGCGAACACGCGCCCGAGTTCCCCGGCGGTGAGCGGTTCGGGCAGGCCCGGCTCGTCGAACACGACGCCGATGTCCTCCTTCCAGCGGCGGGGATCCTCCGAGAAGTCGTGCCCGAGCACGCGCACCGTACCGCCGTCCGGCCGCACCGCACCGAGCAGCAGCGCGAGCGTCGTCGTCTTCCCCGCGCCGTTTTCCCCGAGGAGGCCCAGCACGCAGCCGCCCGGCAGCGTGAAACTGAGCGGTCCCAGCGTGAACGACCCGTACCGTTTTTGAAGCCCCATGGCTTCGATCGCGTTTGTCATTTTCCTCTCTCCTTTTTCAATCGTTTTCCGTCCAGACCAATTCCAGCATCTCGCGCACGTCCTCAAGCTCCGCCCCGCAGCGCGCGGCGAGCACACGCACCTCCCGAAGGTGCGCTTCCATTTGCCGCAGGTGCTCCTCCCTGGCCAGCTCCAGATTTTTCGGCGCGACGAAGCACCCCTTCGCGGGCAGCGTGTAGATGAACCCGTCGCGCTCGAGCTCGTCGTAGGCGCGTTTCGTCGTGATGACGCTGATCCTCAGGTCCTTCGCGAGCGCGCGGATCGAGGGCAGCGCCTCGTCGGGCGCGGCTTCGCCGGAAAGGATCGCGGCCTTGATCCGTTCGGCGATCTGCTCGTAGATCGGGACGCCGCTTCGGTTGTCGATGAAAATGTGCATGATGCGCTCCTTGAAAACTGTATAGGTACAGTATATACAGTTTGGCCGGACTTGTCAAGAGGAAAATCAAAAAAGCGAAAAAAATAACTGTCGCAAGGACAGTCATTTTTTTCGACGTTCGCTCTCAAAGATGCAGCAGCGAGCAGGCGATCTGGAAATAGATCAGGAGCGAGAGCGCGTCCACGATGGTCGTGATGAACGGGCTCGCCATGACCGCCGGGTCGAACCCGACGCGCTTGGCGAGGATCGGCAGCGTACAGCCGACGAGCTTCGCGACGACCACGGTCGAGACAAGCGTCAGGCAGACCACCGCCGCGACGCCGAGCGTCACGCGGTCCCAGAGGAGGAGCTTCACGAAGTTCGCCGCCGCGAGCGTTGCACCGCAGAGCACCGCCACGCGCAGCTCCTTCCAGAGGATCGCCGGCACGTCGCGGTATTCGATCTCCCCGAGCGAAAGCCCGCGGATGATCGAGACGGACGACTGCCCGCCCGCGTTGCCGCCGGTGTCCATGATCATCGGGATGAAGCCCGTGAGCACCACAGAGGCCGCGAGCGCGTCCTCGAACGAGGTGATGATGCTCCCGGTGAACGTCGCGGAGATCATGAGCAGCAGCAGCCACGGCACGCGCTTTTTCCATGTGGCGAAGACCCCGGTCTTCATATACGGCCGGTCGGTCGGCGTGATGGCGGCCATCATTTCGATGTCTTCCGTCGCCTCTTCGCGGATGACGTCGATCGCGTCGTCTACCGTCACGATCCCAACAAGGCGGCTCTCGTTGTCCACAACGGGGATCGCGAGGAAGTCGTATTTTCCGAAAAGCTCCGCCACTTCTTCCTGGTCGGTCTGCGTCGTGACGGAGATGATGTTCGTCTCCATGATGTCGCGAAGCACCGCGTCGTCCGGCGCGAGGAGCAGGTCCTTCACCGTAACGATGCCTTTGAGCGTCCGCCCGCTGTCCGTGACATAGCAGGTGTAGACCGTCTCCTTGTCCACCCCGACGCGCCGGATGCGCTCGAACGCCTCGCGCACCGTCATGGAGCGCTTGAGCGCGACGAACTCCATCGTCATGATCGAGCCCGCGCTGTCCTTCGGGTAGTTGAGGAGCTGGTTGATCCTCAGGCGCGTCTCCTCATCGGCATGGCGCAGCACGCGGCTGACAAGGTTCGCCGGCATCTCCTCGACAAGGTCCGCCGCGTCGTCAAGCGCGAGCTCGCTGACGACCTCCGAGACCTCGCGGTCGGAGAACGCCGAGAGCAGGACCTCCTGCTCGTCCGGCCCGAGGAACGCGAACGTGTCCGCCGCAAGCTCCTTGGGCAGCAGCCGGAACACGAGCAGCACCCGCTCGCGCGGGACCTCCTCCAAAAGCTCCGCGACGTCGGCGGGGTTCAGGTCCTTGAGCAGCGCGCCGAGCGCCCCGAACTCGCGGTTTTCCAAAAGCTCCAGTACGTTTTCAAGCAATAAAATGACCTCCCTGCATGGCCCAAAAAGCCGCGCAGGGAGGCAGAACATCTCCGCTAGGCAGCCTTCAGGCAGATTTTCCAAAACCGTTCTCGGGGCACTGCGCCCGTACTACTTTGGCTCTCCATCCGGCTGTCACTTCCCTTCGATTCAAAAAATAAACAATTCGGCAATACCGCTCACGGCAGCGTGTTTCCGGCGGAGAGGTAGATCTCATACCACTCCTCGCGGGTGAGGACAACGTCGCAGGCGGCGGCGCACTCGGCCAGGCGGCCGGGGTTCGTCGTGCCGAAAATGGGCTGGAATTTGGCGGGGTGCCGCAGCAGCCACGCGGCGGTCACCGTCGTCTCCGAAACGCCGTGCCGCTTCGCGACCTCGGTCAGCTTCGCGTTGAGGGCAGGGAACTTCTCGCTCCCGATAAACACGCCCTCGAAGAAGCCGTATTGGAACGGCGACCACGGCTGGATCGTGATGTCGTGCAGGCGGCAGTAATCCAGCACGGACCCGTCCCGGTTCACGGACCCCTCGTCCGTCATGTTGACGTGGATGCCCTGCGTCATCATTCCGGCGTTCGTGACGGAAAGCTGCAGTTGGTCCGCGACGATCGGCACCGGCAGGTATTTTTTCAGCAGCTCGATCTGCATGGGGTTCATGTTGCTCACGCCGAAATGACGCACCTTGCCGGAATCCCGGAGCGCGGCAAACGCCTCCGCGACCTCCTCGGGTTCCATCAGCATATCCGGCCGGTGGAGCAGCAGGACGTCGAGATATTCCGTCTGCAGGCGCTCCAAAATGCCGTCCACCGATTCCAGAATGTGCGATTTTGAAAAATCGTATCTTCCCGGCCGGATCCCGCACTTCGATTGGAGGATCAGCTTTTCGCGCACCGAGGGCGTCATGTGGACGGCCTTCGCGAAGCGCCGCTCGCTCTCCCCGCCGCCGTAGATGTCGGCGTGGTCGAAGAAGTTCGCGCCAAGCTCCAGCGCGGTCCCCACAAAGACCTCGGCGGCCCTGTCGTCCAGCGCGGCCAGCCGCATGCAGCCCACCGCGACCGCCGGGACCTGCAATCCCGAGGTCCCAAGAGAGATCTGTTTCACAAAAAGCTCCTTTCCGCAGACGGTCCTCTGTCCTTTGTATTTTGTCGTTTCAAAGTTTATTTTCCCGCTTTGGAGATGGCCTCCCAAAGGCCGTTGATATAGGTGGCACCGAGCGCCCGGTCATAGAGGCCGTAGCCCGCGCGGCCGGTCTCTCCCCAGATCATGCGGCCGTGGTCCGGGCGGATATACCCGGAAAAGCCGTTGTCGTAAAGCGCCTTCAGGATCGCGTACATATCGAGCGAGCCGCAGCTCGAAAGGTGCGCGCGCTCTTCAAAGCCGTTTTCGAGCACGGCCACGTTGCGCGCGTGGACGAAATGCACCCGCCCCTGCTTCGCGTATTTCGCGGCGAGGCGCACGACGTCGTTCTTCGCGGAGCAGCCGAGCGAGCCGGTGCAGAGCG
>CANRMW010000141.1 GCA_947631835.1 uncultured Clostridia bacterium
GCCGTTCATGTATCACATCGACGCGCTCTACGCGCTGGTCGGCGCTTTGTTCGGCCTCTTGGGAGGCAGCATTTCCATCGGAAAGTACCTCAACAAGGAAGGAGAGAATGCGGTTGCGTAAGACCAAAGCCCTGCGGGGCGGTACCGCGTTCCTGCTCGCGCTCGTCCTGCTGTTCCACGCGTTCCCGGTCTGCGGGCCGCGCGTTTCGGCGGAGTCCATCTCCGATCTGAAGGCCCGGCTCTCCGAGCTGGAGGATATGGAAGCCGAAAACGCGGAGAAGCTGGAATCGCTCCGGGCGGACGCCTCCCAGAAGAGGGCCTACCGGGACGCGGTGAAGGAGAAGATCGACATCGTGCAGCAGCAGCTCGACGTGCTGATCCAGCGCATCCGCGCGCTGGACGAGGAGATCCTTGAGGGCGAAGCGGCGATCGCGGATACGAAAGCCAGCATCTCCGACAATTTCGACCGGCTGAAGGATCGGCTGCGCACGATGTATATGACCGGCGACGCGACCACGCTTTCCCTTTTGCTGAAATCCACGAGCCTCGTGGATTACCGGCAGAAGAGCGAGGTGGTCCGGGCCATCGCCGAACACGATACCGAACTGCTCGATACGCTGGAATCCGATCTGCACTCCATTGAGGAGGCGGTGCGTGAGATCGATGCGCAGAAGGCGCAGCTCGGAGAAGACAAAAAAGAACTGGACGCGAAGAGCAAGGAGCTTTCCGCGCTGTATGAGGAGAGCGAGAGCCTCCTGAGGGAGGCCGAGGCGAACGAGGCGGAGGCGCAGGCCGAGGCCGAGCGCATCGCGCTGGAAAAAGCGGAGACGGACGCTGCGATCGACCAGTGGTACGCCGAATACTACGCCGCGCTGGAAGCCGCGAACAAAAACGCGGCGGGCGGCGTCGGGTATATCGGGACGGGCGCGTTCGTCTGGCCGATGCCGGGCTACACGATGATCACCTGCTATTTCGGCGAGGGCGGTCACCGGGGCATCGACATCGCGGGCGTCGGGATCTACGGCAAGGACATCGTCGCGGCGGACGCGGGCAAGGTGATCTATGCCGGCTGGATGGGAACGTATGGAAACTGCGTTTTCATCGACCACGGGAACGGGTACTCCACCCGGTACGCGCACGCGAGCGCGCTGGCGGTCTCCGAGGGCGACGAGGTGCAGATCGGGCAGACCATCGCCTATGTGGGCTCGACCGGCAATTCCACGGGTCCGCATCTGCACTTTGAAGTGCTGTACAGCGGGAGCCTGACCGACCCGTTCAATTATTTCTGATCGATCCGATTTGTTTCTCTACCCCCTTCGGAAGACCGGAACGCCGATTTTCGCGGCGCGCCCGGTCTTCCTTTTTTTCGCCCGGCGTAAAGGGCGGAAGGGGCGAGAGAGAAGAAAAAAGGAGGGGCGAAACATGAAGAAAACCGTGCTCCGCATCGGGGAGCGGGAGGTCGCCGTGCTGGAGGAAGGGCGGCCGGAGACGCTGCTTTTGCAGCCTGTGGACGCGCACGACGCCGAGGGCCTTGAGGCGGAAGCGGCGTGCCTTGCGGCACAGACGGAACGCGCCTTTGCGCTGTGCGGCGTGCGTGTTGCCGACTGGAACCGGGAGCTTTCCCCGTGGGAAGCGCCGCCCGTCTTCGGGCGCGAGGGCTTTGCCGGAGGCGCGGCGGCGACGCTCGCCGAGATCGAAGACACGGTGCTCCCGGCGCTCCTTGCGCGGTGGGACCTTCCGGAGGAGACGGAGACGTTCCTCGGCGGGTACTCCCTCGCGGGGCTGTTCGCGCTCTGGTGCGGGTATGCCGAAGGGCGCTTTGCGGGGATCGCCGCGGCGTCGCCGTCGGTCTGGTTCCCCGGGTGGATCGATTTTGCGGAAAAGAACCGCTTTTATCCCCGGTGCGCCGCGCTCAGCCTTGGGGACAGGGAGGAAAGGACGCGGAACCCCGTGATGGCGAAGGTCGCGGACTGCATCCGCGCGCAGCAGGCGATCTTTGCGAGCGCGGGCGTGGCGTCTTCGCTCGTCTGGAACCCCGGGAACCATTTCCGCGAGCCGGAGATCCGCACGGCGAACGCATTCGCGGAAGTGCTGCGCTTGCAAAGATTTGGGAAATGAGGTATAATGACCGCGGGCAAAGCCCGTTCCGTTTGCTCTGCGCTGGCTCGCGGAAACGAAAGCAAATCCCCCGCACGAACCTGATTTCCGGCGCGGCGGGAAGTTTCCTGCAAGCGCTCACGAAGCGGCGGTTCACCGCCGCGACCGGCGCGACGCAAAAGTCTTTGCCCAGCTTTCTTCAGAAAGCTGGCGCGGCGAAACAGGCTATACTTATGGTAAAATAAACATCATCAAGGAGGGTACATTATGCCGGATTGGAGCCATCTGGAAGAGATCATGAAGAAAATGGAGCCCGTGCGCCGGGCGTTCGCGCCGGTGAAGCACCGGGCGATCCCGGTGTTTGAGGACTGCGTGAATTACCCGGAGGCGGAGCTCGTCGAGCTCGTGAACCTCGGCAGGGAGATCGAGCGGACGGAGTTCGGGCCGGAGACGGAGAAGAAGATCGAGCGCTTTGCGGCGATGCTCGAGGGGCTGCGTCCCCGGGCGGAGCAGAAGGAGCGCGTCTATCTCTGGGAAAAGGGCAGGATGCCGAGGGAGACGGAGTACACCGAAAACCCCGGCCTGCGCTACAACCACGACCCGGATTTCGAGCCGTATCTGTTCGAGATGCTGGTCCCCGAGGACGTGACGCCGAAGGGCGCGGTGATCTTCTGCGCGGGCGGGGACCACGGCGACGCGGTGGTGCCGGAGAGTTACGGGACCGCGCCGGAGTTTTTGAAAATGGGATACCAGTGCTTCCTGCTTCTCAACCGCACGAACCACAACCCGTGGACCGCAAAGGAGGCGGGCGCGGACGCGGCGCGCGCGGTGCGCATGGTGCGCGCGAACGCGGAAAAATACCGCGTGCGGCCGGACCGGATCGCGTTCGCGGGCTTTTCCAACGGCGGTCTGACCGGCGAGGGGCTGATCCAGTATTTCTCCGGGAAGCAGACGGTGCGGGACGCGTTCCCGGACTATGTGCCGGACGCGCTGGACAGCGTGGACGCCACGCCGAACGCGTTCCTCTGCGTCTACGGCCCGCGCTTCGCGGGAGAGGGCTTCGACTACTCGAAGGCGGTCTATCCGCCGACGTTCTTCGCGGTCGGCCGGGAGGACACCGCCATGGACAACCTGAACTGGACGTATCCGGACCTCGTCGCGCACGGCGTGCCGGTGGAGGTGCATACGTTCGCCGGGACGCCCCACGGACAGGCCGGCGCGAAGGTCCTGACGGGAGGCCGGGTGGATTACCCGAACTTCGAGCTGTGGATCCCGCTGGCGGACGCGTTCCTGCAGGATCTTTTCCGCGACAAATAAGAATCGGCGGCGCGGGCCGTTCCCGCGCCGAAAGAGAACGCCGCCCACGGTCTGGGCGGCGTTCTTCGTATATTCGGCCTTCAAAGCAGACGGTGGGCGCGGCGGGGATGTGCCGGCGGTTCGGGCCGCGCTTCACTGCGGCGGCACGGGGAAGAGACGGCGCGCGGCGGCGCAGACCGCGAGCGCGATCCCCACGCCGAGAATGGCGCCGGCAAGGATGTCTGTCGGGTAGTGGACGAAGAGCAGCACCCGGGAAAAGGCGATGAGCGCCGCCGCAGCGAGCGCGGCGCACCCGGGCTTTCGAAAGTGGAGGAACAGCACGGCGGCGGAGGCGAAGGAGGTCGCCGCGTGGCTGGAAGGAAACGACGCGCCGGTAGGCCGGGAAATCAGCAGGGGAAACGCCGGGTATGCGTCGCACGGGCGCGGCCGCGCGACGAGAGGCTTGAGCGTCAGCTCGCCGAGAATGAAGGTCACGGCCAGCGCGGCGAGGATGCAGGCCCCGCAGCGGCGGGTCCGACGCGCGGCGCAGAGCGCGAGGCCGAGGGAGATCCAAAGCAGGCCCTTTTCGCCGAGACAGGTGAAGAAGATGAAGAGCGGGTCGGCGAACGTGCCGTGCATCCGCTGCTGGACGAACGCCATCACCGCGCCGTCGAACGCGTTGAGGTCCGGGAACATGAAGTCACCTCGCCTTAGGTCCGCGCTGGGAGGTTCTGCTTCGCGGCGAGGGTCAGGACGTCCAGCCGCCAGACGGCCGTGCGCGGCAGCGCGGAACGGTTCCAGTCGAAGCCGCGGGTGGAGGGATCCCGCTCCACCTGAACGAGAATGCCGCGCAGCGCGTCGTCCCCCTCGAGCAGCGTGATCCGCGCGGTGCCCATGACGCTTTTGTACCGCATGGTGATGTCGCGCGCGTCCGGGACGGTCTCGAGCTTCGCGCCGCAGTCCATCTCGAAGGAACAGTGGTCGGTATTTTGCAGAAGGTCCCATTTTCTCCCGGCGCGCGCCCCGTGGATGAAAAAGGAGACCGCCCCGTCTTTTGCCCGGTATCCGAAGCTCACGGGGACGATATAAGGAAAATCGGGCTCGGCGGGGTCGAACAGCCCCAGCCGGAGCACCTTGCAGCGGTCGATGATCTCAAGGATCGCGGCGGGATCCGTGATCTCGCGGTCTTTTCTGCGCATAATGCGCCGCCTCCTCCCGCGCCCGTTCGGGCGCAGCTTTTCGCTCAAATTCTATCATGCTTTCGAAGGAAAGGCAAGACCCTTTCGGATTCTATCCGCTCCGTTTTTCGCATAAGCATTTTCAAAAAAGGGGGAGCGGACATGGCAAAGGAGAGGGCGGCCCGCCCGCTGTTTCACAGTATGCGCGCGGAAAAGGTCCTGGAGACGCTCGAAGTTTCGGCGCAGACGGGACTTTCCGAGCGCGAGGCGGAGTGGCGTCGAGCAGCCTGCGGGGAAAACGTCTTGGAGCAGGGAAGGAAACGGTCCGTGTTCCGCAGGTTCTTTTTGCAGTTCGGGGACGTCATGGTGCTGATCCTGCTGGGCGCGGCGGCGCTCTCGTTCGTCACGTCTCTGTTTGAGGGCAGGGCCGATTTTGCGGAGCCGCTGCTGATCCTCGGCATCGTCATGGCAAACGCGGTGATCGGCACCGTGCAGGAGGCGAAGGCGGAGCGCGCGCTGGAGGCGCTGCACACGATGGCCGCGCCGAGCGCGGAGGTCCTGCGGGACGGGCGGCGCATGACGATGCCGAGCCGGGCGCTGGTGCCGGGGGACATCGTGTTCCTCAAGACGGGCGACGTGGTCCCGGCGGATATTCGTCTGCTCTCCGCCGTGGAGCTCTATGCGGAGGAGAGCGCGCTCACCGGGGAATCGAGGCCGGCGAAAAAGAGCGACGCCGCGCTTTGCGCCGAGACGGCGGACATCGCGGAGCGGGAGAACACGCTTTTCTCCGGGACCGGCATCTCCATGGGGTACGGCGTGGGCGTCGTCACCGCGACGGGGATGGAAACGGAAATGGGAAGGATCGCGGGGATGCTCGGCAGCGAGGAGCAGCCCGACACGCCGCTCAAGGCCCGCCTGCGCCGGACCGGGCAGGTGATCGGGCTGGTCGTCGCCGGGGTGTGCGCGCTGATCTTTGCGATCGG
>CANRMW010000142.1 GCA_947631835.1 uncultured Clostridia bacterium
TTCCGTGAGCCAACGCTGTTCTACTTCGATTTGTTACCTTTTTGAAAACTATTGCAACTTGCTATTGCAATTTGCGTAAAAGTTCTTTTGCTTACTTTTCTTTCAAGAAAAGTAAGTCAGGAGAGCTGGAACACCGTCCGGACCTCGCCGACGACGGTGTCGTTGTCGTTGCGGATGAGGCCGTCGTGCAGGCCGAGGAGCATGGCGTCGGTCTCGGGGTTGAAATAGCCGATCTGCCGGAAGATCTCGCGGACGAGCAGCGGCCAGACGGCCTCCGTGCCGTCCTTGATCTTGAAGGAGATGCCGAGGCGTTCCTTTTTGAGGCCGATGCCGTAGACGCCGTTCGCGCCGCCCTTCGCGACGATGTTCGGGTCCTCGTTGATGCGCGAGCAGAGATACCCCGTGCCGCGCATCATGTGCGGGTATTTGTGGATGCGGGAGACATACCGCGCGGCGGCGGCGCGCAGCGTACCGTCGCGGATGGTGTCGATGCACGCGAGGTTCTTGAAGGCCGTCGCGATGTTCCGCATGGGGCAGGCGAAGACCGGCACGCCGCAGCCGTCGATGCCGATGACGAACCGTTCCTCGGGGTATTCGGAGAGCACGGACATCGTGCGCAGCACTTCCCGCTGGCCGACGGAATCCATGCGCCAGTAGTCCCGCACATCGCAGCCGAGCGATCGCTGGATCAGCATCAGCGCGAGGTGCTTGCCGGAACAGTTGTGATAGATGGGGAGCGGCGGCAGACCCGCCCGGATGCGCGCCTCGTCCGCCTGCTTGGAGCCGGGGACCGCGGGCTTCATGATGAGATCGTTTTCATCGAGCCCTGCCTTTTGGATGATCGAGCGGAGCGCGCGGATGTGAAACTCCTCCGCGAGGTGGGAGCCGGAAAAGATGACGCTCTCCTCCTCGGTGAGGCCGAACTGCTCGTCCAGCCGGCGTGCAATGACCGGCAGCGCTTGAATGGGCTTTGAGGCGGAACGGTAATAGATCACGGCGTTCGGATCTCCGGCGTGGAGCACGACCTTCCCGTTTTCGTCCACGACGCAGACATAGCCCTCGTGGATGAGGTCCAGAAGGCCGCCGCGGTATTCTTCCGTCAGACGGACTGTATCCTGCATAAAAATCCCTGCTTTTTTACGGATTTCGGCTTTTTTGCCACAGCCTATTATATACTTTTTCCTGTGAAAGTAAAGACGCATTTTGCACAAAAAGGGGAGAAAGGCGTTGTCGGAGAAAATCCGCCCGGAGCGGCGCTTCGGCGGGCATTCCGGCGCTTTGGCGGCGCGTTCCCTGAAGACGAATACAAGGTGACGGACGTGTGCCGTGCCGCCGTGCTGCGGCGGGCGGCGGACGCCGCGAGGGAGGACCGATCATGAAAAACGACATCGATTCGCTGCTCGACGCGCTGTTCCCGAACGGGCGCCTGCAGCCCGGCCCGAATGCCAGGAGCCGCGCCGCGCGGGACGCCGAGGCGTTTTTGAAGCGCGTGGAGAGCGGGAAGAAGGAAACGGACGACGCGCTCCAGCAGAGCCTCACCGATCTCAGCCGCGTGCAGGCGGAGGCGGAGCGCTCCTTGCAGGAGATGCGCCGTCTGCTGAACGACGACGGCGCAGCCGCCCCGCAGCCTTCGCCAAAAGACGAAAAGGCCGAAAAGAAGACGGGCGCGCAGGAGCCGCCCGCCGATCCCGCGCTCGTCTTTCAAAAGGCGCGGGATTCCGTCGGCGAGGAGATCATCGGGCAGGACGCGTTCCTGAACGCCCTGTTCGCCGCGTTCCGCAGGCCGAGCGTCACGGGGACGGCGGAGGGCCGGCCCGCGGCGGTGATCGCGGTCAGCGGGAAGGACGGCACGGGGCGGCACAGCGCCGTGCGCGTCACGGCCGGCGCGCTGCAAAGGGGAGGCGCGCTGAAAAACGGCCGGATCGCGAGCATCGATCTCAGCCTTTACGACGCTCCGGACACCGCAAAGCTCCTGATCCAGGACCTTTACGCCGCCATCCGTTCCGGGGACGACGTGATCCTTTTCGAGAATTTTGAGCGCTGCCATCCGTCGCTGCTGCCGATGCTCTCCAGCCTTGCCGAGACCGGGACGCTTCGGCTCTCCTCGCGCTATGCGCTGCAAAAGGGAATGCTCATCGATGTGGGGACGGCGCTCGTCCCGAACGCCGTCAGTGAGCTGCGGCTCTCCGGGCAGTATCTTGTCTTTCTCACGGAAAAGGACCGGAGCGCGTTCGCCGACGCTTTCGGTGCGCCGTTTCTCAACGCGGTCACGGATTTCTGCGCCACCGGGGATTTCAGCGAGGAGAGTCTTTTGAAGATCGGGCGCGCGGCGCTCGAAGAGCTCGCCGAACGCGCGAAAGCGAGGCTCGGCTTTGCGCTGCGCATCGAAGAGGGCGCGGCCCAGTGCGTCGCGGCGAAATTCTCGCGGAAGGACGGCGTGGAGAGCATCGACCGGATGATGGAGGACCTCTTCCGAAAGCTCAGCGAGGAAAAGCTGCGCTGCGGCGTGAAGGACGCCGAGGGCGCCGCCCGCGCGGAGGATGGGACGCTGGCGCTCGTTTTCCCGTCGTTTACCGTTCACGCATCGGAGGAAAAGCCCGCCATCGACAGCACGGCGGTGGAAAGCGTGAAGCGCGAGCTTCAGCGCGTGGTGGGCCTTGAGAAGATCAAGGACTATGTGCTCTCGCTCGAGCAGAACTACATCATCCAGCGGCTTCGGGAGGAACGCGGCATGAAGGCCGACGTCCCGACCATGCACATGATCTTCACGGGGAACCCCGGCACGGGCAAGACCACCATCGCCCGGCTCGTCGCGAAATACCTCAAGGCGATGGGCGCGCTTTCCGGCGGCCAGCTCGTGGAGGTGACGCGCGCCGATCTCGTCGGCAGGTACGTCGGCCACACCGCGCCGCTCACCCGGCAGGTGATCCGCTCGGCGCTCGGCGGCGTGCTGTTCATCGACGAGGCGTATTCTCTCTGGCGCGGCGAGGACGACAGCTTCGGGCTGGAAGCCATCGACACGCTGGTGAAGGGCATGGAGGACAACCGGCGCGACCTCATCGTCATCCTCGCCGGGTATTCGCGGGAAATGGAAACGTTCCTCGAGGCCAATTCCGGCCTGCGCTCGCGCTTCCCGAACGTCATCGAGTTCCCGGATTACACCGCAGAAGAACTTCTCGCGATCACGAACACGCTCGTGGAGGACAAGGGCTACGCGCTCTCCCCGGACTGCGCCGCGCCGCTCCTCGCGTATTACGAAAAGCGCCAGCGGGAGGACGCGAAGAGCGCCGGGAACGGACGCATGGCGCGGAACCTCGTCGAAGAAGCGATCCTGCGGCAGTCCCGCCGGCTGACCGCCGGGGACGTCTCGCGCCTCACCAAGGAGCAGCTCGAAACGCTCTTGCCCGAGGACTTCGACACCGAAGACCCTGCGTAAGCTTCCCGCTTATCCGTCTTCGCCGATCGCTTCGCGCAGCTTTTGCAGGGCCTTCTTTTCGAGGCGCGAGATATAGCTCCGCGAGATCCCGAGGCGTTTGGCCACTTCCCGCTGGACCATCGGCCGGTGCCCCCCGAGACCGTACCGCAGCAGGACGATCTCCCGTTCGCGCGGAGTGAGGGAGGCGGCCACGGCGTCGTAGAGCTTTTTGACCCGGAGCTTGAGGTCGATGTCCTCGGCGATGTTGTCGTCCGCCGCGATCGTGTCGAGCAGCGTGAGCGTGTTGCCGTCGCGGTCGGTGTCGATGGGCTCGTTCAGGGAGACGTCCTGCGCCGTCTTTTTGAGGCCGCGAAAGTGCATCAGGATCTCGTTTTCGATGCAGCGGGAGGCGTAGCTCGAGAGCCGCGTCCCCTTTTCTGGCCGGAAGGTGTCCACCGCCTTGATGAGCCCGATGGTCCCGATGGAGACGAGGTCGTCGCGGTCGTTCTCATCGGTGTAATATTTTTTCGCGATGTGCGCCACGAGCCGCAGGTTGTGCTCAATCAGCTTTTGGCGGGCCGCGCGGCTGCCCGCAGCCATCTCCGCGAGGTATTTCTGCTCGTCCGCTTTGGAAAGGGCTTTTGGAAACGAGCCGGTCCCGGTGACGTGCAGAAAGAAAAAGACGAAGGAAGATATGAGTTCCCACAGTTGTGCAAACAATGAAACCACCCCCGGAAAGCTATATGCCGGGCGGCGGGCGGTTCTGCCGCCGTTCACGATAAGTTTACACTTCTCGGGCAAAAAATGCGAATCGTTCCTGTTTACAAAAAAACGGGAATGTGGTATACTGAAGCTGTGAACAGCATTAAGGGGGACGGGAAGGGCCGGCGGCCCTGACCGTGCCGAAACGACAGGAGGTGAGCGGCGATATGCGCGAGAATTTCAGCCGGAAGCGGGAGGCGATCCTGCGTGTGGTGGAGTCCACCAAGTGCCATCCCTCCGCCGAATGGGTCTATGAGCGGATCCGGAAGGAGCACCCGGACGTCAGCCTTGCGACAGTGTACCGGAACCTCAAGCGGTTCTGCGAAAAGGGCTGTGTGCGGAGCATCGGCGTGGTGAACGGGCAGGAGCGGTTCGACGCGGACACCTCGCCGCACAGCCACTTTATCTGCCGTTCCTGCGGCGCTGTTCTGGATATTCCCGAAACGCCCTTTACGCCGGAGGCTCTCGGGGAGATCGGCGCGCGGCACGGGCTTCGCGTGGAGCGGAGCGACGTGCGCTTTGCGGGTCTCTGCGGGAAGTGTGCGGCGAAAGTGCAGAATAAATCTTAAAAACGGAGGAAACAAAAATGGCAAAGTATGTATGTATGGTGTGCGGTTATGTGTACGAAGGGGACAACCCGCCGGAATCCTGCCCGGTCTGCAAGGCGCCTGCGGAGAAGTTCCAGAAGCAGGATGAGGAGATGACCTGGGCCGCCGAGCATGTTGTCGGCGTGGCGCAGGGCGTCAGCGAGGACATCCTCAAGGATCTCCGCGCGAACTTCAACGGCGAGTGCACCGAGGTCGGCATGTATCTCGCGATGGCGCGCGTCGCGCACCGCGAGGGCTATCCGGAGATCGGCCTGTACTGGGAGAAGGCCGCGTATGAAGAGGCGGAGCACGCCGCGAAGTTTGCGGAGCTCCTCGGCGAGGTTGTGACCGACAGCACAAAGAAAAATCTTGAGATGCGCGTGGAGGCCGAGAACGGCGCAACCGCAGGCAAGACCGACCTGGCAAAACGGGCAAAGGCCGCAAATCTTGACGCGATTCATGATACGGTTCATGAAATGGCAAGGGACGAGGCGAGACACGGCAAGGCGTTTGCAGGTCTGCTGAAAAGATATTTTGGCTAAGCTTTCGATACACTTTCCTTATGATACAGGGGATGGCCCTTTTGGGACCATCCCCTGTATCTTTTATTTTTTGATTTTTGCTTTCTTCCCAAGTCCCTTTGTGCGGAGCAGCTTCTTGTATGCGCTCAGCTTCTTCTTCGGCACTTTTACAGTCGCTTTTGTTGAAATATTCT
>CANRMW010000143.1 GCA_947631835.1 uncultured Clostridia bacterium
CCGCCCGCGAGCGCCGTGTTCACGTCCGCAAGGCACGACGCACCCCTGTCGTCCTTCAAGCGCTGCAGGAGGATGAGGAAGATCTCCGCGAGCACCGCCGCGTCGTCCGAAGCCCTGTGGTGGTTGAACGCGGGCAGCTTCAAATACTTCGCGACCGTATCGAGCTTCGCGTTTCGGATATCCGGCAGCAGCGCGCGGCTCATGACCACCGTGTCGATGTACACCGGCTCGAACGTCATGCCGCAGCGGTCCGCCGCCGCTTTCAGGAACGAAATGTCGAAGTTCGCGTTGTGCGCGACGAACACCGGCGCGTCCCCGCAGTATTTGAAAAACGAGCGGAGCGCGTCGGCCTCCTTCGGCGCGTCCCGCACCATGGCGTCCGTGATGCCGGTCAGTCCGGTGATCTTCGGCGGGATCGGCCGCTCGGGATCGACGAAGCTGTCGAACCGGTCGGCGGCGGCGCCGTTTCTCACCCGCACCGCGCCGATCTCCGTGATACGGTCCGACGCGGCGGAAAGCCCCGTCGTCTCGAGGTCAAAGCAGATGTATTCGGTATCGAGCGAAGCGTCGCATTCCCCCGTCACGGCGGGGACGAGGTCGTTGACGAAATAGCTCTCCACCCCGTAGAGGACCTTGAAATCTCCGCCGCCCTTTTTGATCTTGAGCCACGCGTTCATCGCCTCGGGGAACGCCTGCGCGACGCCGTGGTCGGTAATCGCGACGGCCTTGTGCCCCCAGCGGTACGCCCGCTCGATGAGGTCGCCCGCCGTGGACATCCCGTCCATCTCGGACATATTCGTGTGCAGGTGGAGCTCCACGCGCTTTTCCTTCGCCGTGTCCGCGACCTCCACCGTCTCCGCCCGCGCGACCGCCACGGGCCGCATCACGTTGTCGCGGTCGTATTTGTCGTATTCGAGGCTGCCCGTGACGAGCAGCGCCATGCCCTTTTTGATCGTGTCGAGCGCCGCGCACTCGCGCACCGGCTGGAGGATCTTCAGCGTGACGGAATCGGTCCAGTCCGTGATGTCGATGGAGTAGATCTTCGTCCGCCCGTCGCGCGTCTCCTTCGCGCTGATGTCGAAGACCTCGCCCCAGACCGTGACGCGCCCCATCTCAATGGTCACCTCGTGCAGCGGGATCGGCTCCTTTTTCGGCACCTGCCCGAGGATCGGCCGCGCCGTTTCCGGGATGATCTTCGGCAGCAGGCTGTTTTCGTCCCGCACGCTGATCCTGCGCTTCGCCGCCTGCTCCTGCATCGCGGCCTCATAGCGCTCCACCTCCTGCACGACGGCCTCCCGGCGGCGCTTTTCCTCCTCCACATGGAGCTTTTCGATCACCGATTCGTCGCCGTTTTCGAGCACGAGCTTCCCGTCAAACCGCACGGTGAGTTCCACGCCGAACCACTCCCGGATCGTCTCGGCGAGCAGCCGGTCCGTGTGCCGGTTCTCGAGCAGCGCGCCGCCCCCATGCTTCAACGTAACGGTCAGCACGCCGTCCTCCGCCTTCGCCTCGCAGTCCCGGAACGTCCCGTTGAGGCTCGCGTCGAGCTCCCGGACGCGCTCCACGACGGACGGCAGCGCCTCGGCGGACCACAGCTCCGGCGCGAAGTGCGGCACGATACGCACGCGGTTCCCCGGCAGCGCCTTTTCGGAGAGCGCGGCCGAGACCGTTTTCAGCGTCCCGTAATCGACAAAACGCGGAAAGACCGTGTGGATGCACACGGCCCCTTTCGCGCGTTCAATCTCCAGCTTTGCGATCTGCCCGCCAAGGGCGTCCCCGCATTCGGGCGGTTCCATCCCCGCGAACAGATCCCCGATCGTTTTCAACGTCCTTCCTCCATTCCGAACTTCAGAGCTTCTCGACCTCTTCCAGCAGCGCCGGCAGGATTTGCTCCTCCGGCACCTTCCGCAGGATCTCCCCCTTGCGGAACAGCAGCGCCTCGCCTTTGCCGCCCGCGACGCCGAGGTCGGCCTCTCTGGCCTCGCCCGGGCCGTTCACGATGCAGCCCATCACCGCGACGGTGATGTCCTTCTTCACGTCTTTGAGCGCCGCTTCCACGCGGTTCGCAAGGCCGATCAGGTCGATGCGCGTCCGCCCGCACGTCGGACAGGAGATGAACCGCACGCCGCCGCGCAGCTCGAGCGCCTTGAGGATGTCCAGCCCGGCCTGCACCTCTTCGGCGGGGTCGTCGGTCAGCGAGACGCGGATCGTGTCGCCGATGCCCTTCGCGAGCAGGCTCCCGATGCCCACGGCGGATTTCACGATGCCCATGCGCTTCGTGCCCGTCTCCGTGACGCCGAGGTGCAGCGGATAGCTGCAGCGCTCCGCCGCGCGCTCATACGCCGCGATGTTGACCGGCACGCTCGAGGATTTGAGCGACAGCACAATGTCCGTGAAATCGAATTTTTCGAGCAGCGACGCGTGGTAGAGCGCGCTCTCGCAGAGCGCCTCGGCGGTCGGCCCGCCGTATTTCGCGAGGATGCCCTTTTCGACCGAGCCGGAGTTCACGCCGATGCGGATCGGGATCTTCTTTTCCCGGCAGACCTTGGCGACCGCCTGCACGCGGTCCTCGCTGCCGATGTTGCCCGGGTTGATGCGTATCTTATCGACGCCGGCGGCCGCAGCCTCCAGCGCGAGCTTATAGTCAAAGTGAATGTCTGCGACGATCGGCACGGACACGGCTTCCTTCAGCGCCGGGATCAGCCGGACGGCGTCCATGTCCGGCACGGCGGCGCGGATGATCTCGCAGCCCGCCGATTCCAAGCGCTTCGCCTGCGCGACGCTGCCCTCGATGTCGGTGGACGGCACGTTCAGCATCGACTGCACCGTGACGGGCGCGCCTCCGCCGATCTGCACGTTTCCGGCCCAAACGGCCTTCGATGTTCTCCTTGTCATGGGGTACTCCTGTTTCTCCAAAATTGCGTCTCTATGCGAGCGGCCGCCCGGTCACGATCCGCGCAATGTCCTGCACGGTCACGGCGGCCATGAGTAGCAGCAAAAGCGCGAAGCCCGCCGCGTGGACCCATCCCTCGTACTTCGGCGGCACACGGCGTCGGAAGATCAGCTCGATGAGGAGGAACAGGATCCGTCCGCCGTCCAGCGCTGGGAGCGGGAGCAGGTTCACGATGCCGAGGTTCACGGCGATGATCTGCATGATATAGACGATGTTCTTCACCGCGTCCGAAAAGCCGCTTTCAAGTCCCGCGGCGGCCACCTGCGTCACGGCCTGCGCCGTGCCGACGGGTCCGGCGAGATCCCCAAAGCCGAAACGCCCGGTGATCATCCCATAGAGCGTCGCGTAGATCATGCGCACGTTCGAGACGGTGTCGGCGCAGGCCTTCGGGATCAGGTTCCAAAACGTCCTCTCTTCTCCGAGAACGTAAAGGTCGAGCACGATGTGCGCCGTCCCCTCCCCGTCCCTGCGCAGCGCAGCGGGAACGTCCTGGAAGGTCAGCGTCTCGTCCCCGCGCCGCACGGTCACGTCGAGCGGCGCGGTCTCGCCCTCGGCGTCCAGCGAGGCCATGGCCAGCGCGAAATTCAGGTCTTGGTCGGTATAGATCGCATAGCCGTCCACCGAGGTGATCACGTCTCCGGGCAGCATGCCGGCCTGTTCAAACGCGGAGCCCGTGTCCGCGAATTTCGCGATCTGCGGCGTCCCGAAAAGGTCGTCGCCCATCAAGAGGCAGGCCATCAAAACGATCGCGAGAACGATGTTCATGATGCCACCCGCCGCGACGATGAGGATCCGCTGCCACGCGGGCTGCCGCCCAAACGCGCGCGGATCGTCGCTCTCCTCGTCTTCGCCCTCCATCGCGCAGTACCCGCCGATGGGCAGGAGCCGCAGCGCGTACATCGTCTCCCCGCGCGTGAAGGAAAAGAGCTTCGTCCCCATGCCGAGGGAAAACTCGTTCACCCGCACACGGAACAGCTTCGCGGTGAAAAAATGCCCGAACTCATGGATAAAGATGATCAGCGCAAAAAGCAGGACCCCGATGACGGCGAGTCCTATCCCCTGCAAAACGCCGCTCATGCAATGCCTCCCCGCATCCCGAATTTCTCCTCGACGAACGCGCGCGCCGCGCGGTCCGCCTCCAGCACGTCCTCCACATCCCGGATCTCGCCGGGGCGCAGCGCCTCCAGCGCGGAGAGCACCGCGTCGCCAATCTCGAGATAGCGGATGCGCTCGTGAAGGAACAGCGCCACGGCCGCCTCGTTCGCGCCGTTCGCCACGGCCGGGAACGCGCCGCCCATGCGGATCGCCCGCTTGCACGCGGCAAAGCACGGGAACGTCTCCTCGTCGGGTCTATAAAACGTCAATGTTGCGGCCTCGGCTAGGTCCAGCTCGCGCACGGGCGAGGGATAGCGCTTCGGGAACGTCAGCGCGTACTGGATCGGGATGCGCATATCCGGCACGCCGAGCTGCGCAATAACGGAATGGTCGCGGTATTCGATCAGCGAATGGACGATGCTCTCGCGGTGTACGACCACGTCGATGCCGTCCGGCTCCATGTCGAAGAGCCACTTCGCTTCGATAAATTCCAGCCCCTTGTTCATCAGCGTGGAGCTGTCGATCGTCACCTTCGCGCCCATGTTCCAGTTCGGGTGCTTGAGCGCGTCGGCCGGGCGGATGTTTTGGAGCGCCTCGCGCGTCTTTCCGAAAAACGGCCCGCCGGACGCCGTCAGGATGATCTTTTTCAGGTCCTCCTTCCGGTGCATTCCCTGCAGACATTGGAAGATGGCGGAATGCTCGCTGTCCACCGGCAGGATCGAAACGCCCTTCTCCTTCGCCGCCCGCATGACGAGCGAGCCGCCCGCGACGAGCGTCTCCTTGTTTGCGAGCGCCACGGTCTTCCCCGCGCGGATCGCGGAGAGCGTCGGCACGAGCCCCACCATCCCCACAACGCTGTTGAGGACGGTGTCCGCTTCGGCGAGCTCCGTCAGCGCGCAAAGGCCCTCCATCCCGGAATAGACCGTGACAGGCAGGTCGCGCACGGCGGCCCGCAGTTTTTCGGCGGCGCTTTCGTCATAGACCGCCGCGTATTTCGGGCGGAACGCGCGGATCTGCTCCTCGAGCAGCCGAATATTGGAGTGCGCGGCGAGCGCCGTCACCTCGACGGCGTCCTCCCCCGCGCCGGAAAGGCACCGGACGACGTCCAGCGCCTGCGTGCCGATCGACCCCGTAGAGCCGAGTATCGTGAGCTTTTTCATCTGCAAACCGTCCTTTACGGCACCATCGGCAGCACGAGCGTCACCAGATAGACGAACGGCGCCGTGAAGATCACGCTGTCAAAGCGGTCCAGAATGCCGCCGTGTCCAGGCAGCACGTTGCCGAAGTCCTTGATGTGACAGCTCCGCTTGATGAGCGAGAAGCTGAGGTCCCCCAGCACGGAAAGAAGCGCGCCGAACAGACCGATGAGGAGCAGCGACAGCGCGTTC
>CANRMW010000144.1 GCA_947631835.1 uncultured Clostridia bacterium
CGTCACCGGTCAGGCCGGCGCGATCCGTCACGGCATCTCCCGCGCGCTGCTCCAGTATGACGCGGAGAACCTCCGCGCCCCGCTGAAGAAGGCCGGGTTCCTCACCCGCGACCCGAGAATGAAGGAACGCAAGAAATATGGTCTCAAAGCCGCCCGTCGCGCGCCGCAGTTCTCGAAGCGTTAACAGAGCGGAACTTTTCCATCCAAAGCACGCCGAAAGCCCCGAAAGCATCGCTTTTTCGGGGCTTTTTCCGTCATTTTTCGCAGCCGTTCAAAGTTCACAGGGAGACAGCCGGGTGTTCAAAGAAGCCCTGTTCGCCGCAGCAAAGATCCCGTTTCTGGGGGCGGCGGTCGGGAAAGCGTTCCAGTATTGCAGCTGGGCGATTCCCGTGGAAAAGGTGTACAGCGGGGAGAAAACAAGGCCCCGGAGGGGCGGCAGGGCCACCCTCCGGGGTTTATGCAGGCCGGTAATTCCGGCGGTTTTCGGTTCTTTCAAAAGCGCGGAAGGCTCAGGAGGCGGAGGACCGCTGCCTTGAGCTGAAGAAGAAGAGCGCCGCGGAAAAGAGCATGAGCACGGCGGCGATGATGTAAAACACGCGGCCGCCGACGCGGTCGAAAAGGACGCCGCCGATGAGGTTCCCGAAGATGCCAGCGATCTGCTGCACGGAGACGAAAAGCCCGTGTGCTGTGGCCCGCAGCGGGATGGGCGCGAGGTCGTAGATGTAATTGAACGCGGTGCCGAAGAACATCCCGTTTCCGATCCCGAACAGCATGCAGATGACGACGAAGCTCGGGAGCGAACCCGCGAGCGTCCCGAGGAACAGGCACTCGCCCGCCATGAACAGGACCGCGAGAACGATCAGGACGCGCGGCGGGAACCGGCGGCGAAGCTTCGCGATCAGGAGCAGGCAGGGGATCTCCATGATCGCCCGGGAGGCGAGGATGATCCCGAAGTTTCCGGTATCCGCGCCGGCCTCCCGCATCAGATACGGGAGAAAGCTGCCCTCAAAGGAGACCGCCGTGTAGAAAAAGACGCCGAAGACGAGCAGCATCGCAAAGCTGCGGTTTTTCAGCAGCTCGCCCGTGCCGGTCCGCGCTTTCTTCGAGCTGCCCGCGCTCTGCGGCTCGGGGCTGGAGAGGGTGAGGAAGATCACCGGGATCACGAGAAGGCCGGAGATCGGGAACGTCGCCGCGACGCCGAGATGCGGGATGAGGAGCTGCGCGGCGAGGATACCCGCGACGGAATACAGCAGGGAGCCCATGGACCGGACCGCGCCGTAATTCAGGCGGTGCTCCGCGCAGTTGCGCACCGTCAGATTTTCGACAAAGGACGAGACCGGCGCGCGGAAAAAGTTGATCGCCGGGATCGCGGCGAGGAACAGGAGCACGGACCACGAACGGCCCGTGGGGATCAGCGGCAGCATCGCGTACAGGCCCGAACCGAGCACGATCGTCAGGACCGTGACGCGCCGCAGGCTCCCGGTGCGGTCGCTGACGCGGCTCCAGAACGTCACGGCAAGCGTGGCCATGACGCAGGCGATGGCGTTGAGCATCCCGAACCGGGACGCGGGAAAGCCGTTTTCCTGCAGGTAGATCGTCTGGTATCCGCCGACGGCCCAGGCCGCCCAGAACAAACCCTGCAAAAGCGCGAGGCGGAGCGCCTCCGCCCCCTGCGGGCCGGGAAGATGAAAAGCGGGTTTATACATGAAGGGGCTCCTTTCAGGACGGACACCAAGCGGCGCGGCAAGTTTGCTGACCGCGCATAGAATACGCCTTTTTTCGACGCTTGTCAAGCCTTCGGGAAGAAAAAAACCGGGGCGGAAGGAAAAAGGAGAAATTGGGCGAAATCCACAGACTGTCACGCGCTAAAGTGTGAAATAATCTGCGTTTTTTCGAGGCTGTTTCTCCGCGAAACGGATTGAAATCGACCCGCGCCCGTGGTATAATATTCAGAAAATATTAAGGTGTTTTTGCCGCCCGGCGGCGGTCCCGAAAGCGCTTTGGCGGGCCGGGACCTTCGCGGAGCGCGCCGCCGAATGATCGCCGTGTCGTAGAAACCGTTTGCCCAGCGCGCTTCGCTGGCTGGCAGGGAAAGGATGAAAAGACGGAATGCTGAACACGAATTACGAGACAAAGTTCCTGAAGGAAGGCCTGACCTTTGACGATGTCCTGCTGGTCCCGGCGGAGTCCCATGTGCTGCCGAGCGAGGCGGACATCTCCACGCACCTCACGGCGAAGATCAAGCTGAACACGCCGATTATGACGGCGGCCATGGATACCGTCACCGAGGCGGAGATGGCCATCGCCGTCGCGCGGGAGGGCGGCATCGGCGTCATCCACAAGAATATGAGCATCGAGCGGCAGGCGGACCTCGTGGATACCGTCAAGCGCTCGGAAAACGGCGTCATCGTGGACCCGTTCTCGCTCGGCCCGGACAACACGGTCCGTGAGGCGGACGCGCTCATGGCGCGCTACAAGATCTCCGGCGTGCCGATCTGCGAGAAAGGCAAGCTGATCGGCATCATCACGAACCGCGACCTCCGCTTCATGACCGGCGCCGATTTCGACCAGCCGATCGCCGGCGTCATGACGAAGGAGAACCTCGTCACTGCGCCGGTCGGCACGACGCTGATGGACGCGCAGGTGATCCTGCGTCGGCACAAGATCGAAAAGCTCCCCATTGTCGATCAAAACGGCAACCTCAAGGGCCTCATCACGATCAAGGACATTGAAAAAGCGGTCCGCTATCCCAATTCCGCGAGAGACGGCAACGGCCGTCTGCTCTGCGCGGCGGCGATCGGCGCGACGAAGGACGTGCTCGACCGCGTGGCCGCCCTGCTCGAGGCGCAGGTGGACGTGCTGGTGCTCGATTCCGCGCACGGCCACAACAGCGGCGTCATCGAGGCGGTGCGCCGCGTGAAGAAGGCATACCCCGACGTCCAGCTCATCGCGGGCAACGTCGCGACCGGCGAGGGCACGCGCGCGCTGATCGAGGCCGGCGCGGACTGCGTGAAGGTCGGCATCGGCCCGGGCTCCATCTGCACGACGCGCGTCGTCGCGGGCATCGGCGTCCCGCAGATTACGGCGGTGTTCGACGCGGCTGCGGCCGCCGCCGAGTACGGCATCCCGGTGATCGCGGACGGCGGCATCAAATACAGCGGCGACATCGTGAAGGCGCTCGCGGCCGGCGCGAACGTCGTCATGCTCGGCTCGATGGTGGCGGGCTGCAAGGAAGCGCCCGGCGAGTATGAGCTGTATCAGGGCCGCCAGTTCAAGGTCTACCGCGGCATGGGCTCCCTCGGCGCGATGGGCAAGGGCTCCGGCGACCGGTACTTCCAGTCCGGCGACAAGAAATACGTCCCCGAGGGCGTCGAAGGGCGCGTCCCCTACAAGGGGCCGCTGGCCGACACGGTCTACCAGATGGTGGGCGGCCTGCGCGCGGGCATGGGCTACACCGGCTGCGCGAACATCGAGGAACTCCACGAGAAGGCGCAGTTCGTGCGCATCACGGGCGCCGGTCTCAAGGAGAGCCACCCGCACGACATCCAGATCACGAAGGAAGCCCCGAACTACACGTTCCAGATCGGCTGACCTTTTGCAGGAACATATCTATAACAAAAATCCCCCGGCCTCGCCGGGGGATTTTATGCTTTATGGAATCGGCCGCTTGGCGAGGGCCTTTTCCCGGCAAACTTCCGAATCTTACCATAACAAAAAAGTTGTAAAACTTTTGGCAAACCTCTTTACTTTTCGGGGGGTATGGTACAGTAAAAGAAAGCTCCGAAGATGGACAGTGCGGACAGCCGATGCAAAAGCAAACGGCGAGAAAAAGGAGGGTTTCTGTTATGGTGCATTCTGAAAAACGTTTGACATGGAATACGGTGAAACTGATCGCCGTTACCTGTATGTTCCTCGACCATGCGAGAAAGGCGGTCTATTTTCAGGAATTCATTCTCAAGGCATTGTATGGGGTGCGGAAATCCCGCTGCTTGTCGAACAGATTGCAAGCGATCTTGTAGACGGTCTCGGCAGGATTGCGTTTCCCATCTTCGCTTACGGCATCGCGCAGGGCTGCGTTTTCTCGAAAAATCGGAAAATGTATCTGCTCCGTCTGTTCGTGTTTGCGGTCATATCGGAGGTACCGTATCAACTGGCATTGGGGGGTTATGGTTCGGAACTTCACTTCAGAGCATCGAATATTTTCTTTACGCTGCTTGTCGGCGCGCTGTGCTGTGTGATCGTTCGCTTCTTCCGTGAAAAGAAAAAGGGTTGGATCGCCGTTTTCCCCGTGGCGGTGCTTGTGCTCTTTGCGGAGATTTACGGCTTGAACTACGGCGCGTTTGGCGTGCTTGCCATCGTTCTGCCCTACTGCTTCTTCGAGAATCGGAGAAACCGTCTCTTGGCGCTGGCGGGCGTGATGGTTTTCTTCTATGCGGTGACCGCGCATTTCAATGGGTTTTCCTACCCGCTGCAATGGATGACGTCCTCTTATGCGCTCATGCGAATGATCTTTGAAGTCGCGGGGGCGCTTGCAGCGGTCTTGATTCTCGCGTTCTACGGCGGCGAACAGGGGCGGAAAAAGGGAAAGTATCTGTTCTATGTGTTTTACCCGGCGCATCTCCTGCTTTTGTTCGTCCTGAGATCGGTGATTCCTGTTCCGTGAGCGAAAGAAGTTTATCTCTAAAACAAAACGCGGAGGACCTCGTTTTGCGAGGCCCTCCTATATTTTTGCCGAGCGGGACCGATTTGCGGTCCCCTTATTTTTGGTTCAGCTTGTCCGCGTAACAGAAGATGCAGAAGCCGATGAGGAAGATCACGGCGATCGCGCCGACGGCGAGGTTCTCGCTGCCGGTCGCCTGGCTGACGACCGCGACGACGAGCGTCCCGAGGAACGCCGCGCCCTTGCCGCAGATGTCAAACAGCCCGAAGTATTCGCCGCTGCGCTCCGCCGGGATGATCTTCCCGAAGTACGAGCGCGAGAGCGCCTGGATGCCGCCCTGGAACATCCCCACCGCGACCGCCAGCAGCCAGAACTGCCACTGGAACTGGAGGAAGATCGCGAAGACCGCAATGCCCGTGTACGCGAGGATGCAAATCTTGATGAGCAGCCCGCCGCTGTATTTCGCCGCGAGGCGACCGAAGAGGATCGCGAACGGGAACGCGACGATCTGCGTGAGCAGCAGCGCGAGGAGCAGGCCGGTCGTATCGAGGCCGACCGCCGCGCCGTAGGCCGTCGCCATGTCGATGATCGTGTACACGCCGTCTATGTAGAAGAAGAACGCCAGCATGTAAACGAAAATGTGCTTTTCCTGCCGGATGTTTTTGAAGGTCCGCGCGAGCCGCAGGAACGTCTCCCGGAGCTTCGCGCCCTCGGTCTCGGAGTAGGCGGTCTGCTTGTAGCGCCGCAGCAGCGGCACGGTCAGCGCCGCCCACC